>URJI01000099.1 GCA_900548215.1 uncultured Coprococcus sp.
TATGATTCCTATCTTCATCAACAATGTATTTACAAAGCCGCTGTCTCTCAGTATATTTGACCATCCATTCAGTCTGATGAGACCATTTACCCAGAATGGCAGCATGATGAGAAGTGTGAGCATTCCGCGTATCTTGTCCGGCACCTTGCACAGCATATAGGCAAATGGATAAGATATGATGAGGCATATCACGCTTGTCTCAAATGCCATGACAACCGACTTCCACATGACCGTCAGATACAGCGGGTCAAATATCTTCTTATAACTGTCAATTGAGAACTTGCCGACAACTCCGCCATATGCACCCTTCGTCATAAAGCTTATGACCACGACATATATAAGTGGGATGAGAAGGAAAAACAGTAGCCACAGGGATGTCGGACCAACCATACATAATATCGGCAGAGTGTTCTTTTTCTCCTTTTTCTTTTTTTCTTTCATAGCAAAGCCTCCTTGCATAGCCGAAACTTAATCCGGTTATCATTACACGCAGATATTTCTTATCTAAGAACTGCATCCTCTATGGCGTCGTACATCTTATCCTCCTTGGTGTGTATGACAACCGCCTTGTCCGGCTCCCAGTACACTGACACTGCCGTGCCATCAGGATATACCGTGGCATCAGGATGATTGTTGACCTTGACTTCCTTGCCATTTGGCAGTTCCACTATAGTCTTAAGGACCGAACCAACATAGATCTGATCCTTGACGATTCCTTTCAGTGTAAATCCGTCCACCGGCTTGTCTGACAGATGCGTATTTTCGGGACGTACCGATATGTACACGATCTCCTCCTTAACAAATCCCTCGCCCTTCGCTCTGACCTTTCCATTCTCCATCGTAAGCCCAAGATCAGTGTCTTCTATGGTGTCCACATTTGCCTCGAATATGTTGGACTCTCCTATGAAGCTTGCAACAAATTTGGTCTGTGGGTTCTCGTATATCTCTTTTGCCGTACCGATCTGCTCGAAGTGTCCCTGATGCATGACAGCTATCCTGTCGCTCATGGTAAGCGCCTCCTCCTGATCATGGGTTACATACACAAATGTGATTCCCAGCTTCTTCTGCAGCCTCTTGAGTTCCACCTGCATCTGCTTTCTGAGTTTCAGATCAAGTGCTCCGAGCGGCTCATCAAGAAGCAGTACCTTCGGTGAGTTTACCAGTGCCCTGGCAATTGCAACTCTCTGTTTCTGTCCACCTGACATCTGCGATGGCTTTCTCTTCTCAAATCCATGGAGCTGTACCAGATCCAGCATTTCCAGAACCTTTTTCTTTATCTCCTTCTTGTCCATCTTCTTCTCAACGAGTCCAAATGCTATGTTGTCAAAGACTGTCATGTGAGGGAAAAGAGCGTAACTCTGAAACACCGTGTTAACATCCCTGTTGTACGGCGCCAGCTCTGTGACGTCCTTATCTTCTATATATATGCTTCCCTCTGTGGGTGTCTCGAAACCTGCAATGATACGAAGTGTTGTAGTCTTGCCACATCCCGACGAACCAAGCAGCGTCAAGAATTCACCCTCGTATATGTCAAGGCTGATGGGTTTCAGCACCTGATTGTCGCCAAATGACTTTGTTATATTTTTAAGCTGTACTATTGCCTTTCTATCTTCCATCAGCAGCTCACCTCACTCTTTTCTAAAGTAATAATCAAAGTATTGATTCTCCATGCTCGCCTGTTCTTATCCTCATTACATCATCAACATTTGTTATAAATATCTTTCCGTCTCCAACCTGACCGGTGGAGAGTTTCTCGCATATCTCTGTAAGTATGTCATCCAGATCTTCGTCAAGTATCACGGTCATGACGTAGAGCTTTGGCAGGAGATTGATCTCCATCCCAAGCTTCTTGAATTCTTCGCTGTAGCCCTTCTGGTGTCCGCAGCCCATGGCCGACATTACGGTAAGTCCACTGTATTCATTCTTGCTGAGTATCTTCTTGAGTGGCTCAAGCTTCTCCGGTCTGATGATGAGTTCTATCTTCTTCATATCCATTCCTCCTTCTTCTAAGCGATGCAGACTCATTTTTATGCGCTTTTCGCGGTGTCCGCATACTTCGCAGGATGCCTTTCGGCTCCTTGCAAAAAGAAAAAGAGCATTGGAGTCATATTTCTATGAGCCCCTTTGCTCTCTTTCATGTGTTCTTGTTTTTGATTTTCACTCATTGTAGAGTCTGGTATAATACCAAGGTCAATAATTTTTGTCATTTCTTTTATTGTTTATTTTATTCGGCGGATGTGGTTTATTTTGGCAACCAATGTCTAAATTTGCTTAATATTGTTAAGTCCATCATTTACTTGAGCCATACAATTGCTGCCGTCATACCTGCAAAAGACTGCGAACCGTGGGACCGACATTGAGATCCTGACAGTCAAAACTACCTCATATATGGTGTATCCCACAGCTTGAGCTTTGTTCCGATGCCTTCCCTAAGCGCCTTCTGGTAGCACTCATATCCCCAGCCTACATCAAGTATAGGCATACCGCCAAGACTCACCAGAAAAATCTCGTCATCACTTGTTCTGCCAGGCTCAAGACCTCGCATGATATTTCCCAGATGCCTGATCTCACTCTTCTTAATCCATCCATCCGTCACCATATTTACAAAATGTATGCCCGGTGTTCCAAGTGATATCCTGTTGCCATTCTCGTCCCATTCCTGGTACACATTTACATATTCCTCATACATCTGTATATTGTCCACAACCTTCGTCACATGGTCCCTGACAAATTCCAGATCCATATCCATGGTTCCAGATGATATGATAGTACATCCCGGTTTTACCCATGTCGGATCTATGACAGGCCATTTTCTCGGTTCAACAGATACCGCCTCCGCTATGATATCTGCATCCCTCACGGCCTCCTCCAGAGTATCGCAGATGATTATCTCCTTGAGACTCTTATAGTTCTCCCTGGCGTAATCCGCCAGTTCATGGGCTGTGTGCGAAGTCTTTGAGCTGCCCTTGATCTTCAGCACCTCCAGGTCCGGGAACTTTGCCATGATCGCCATGAGGCTTGTCCTTCCTATGACTCCTGCGCCGAGGATCGTCAGAACCCTGCTATCCTTTCTTGCAAGATACATGGCAGTAAGCCCTGGCATCGCTCCGGTTCTCATAGCACTTAGGAGGTTGGCTGACATATACGCAAGCGGCTGGCCGGTCTCCACATCATTTAATGTAGCCATGAGTATGGATCTCGGCAGACCCTTGTGTGAATTTCTGCCGTTTGAACCATACCATTTCTCACCACACATATGAAATCTGCCGCCAAGGTATGCCGGCATCGCCATGAATCTTCTGTCCGCAGAATCCGCAAGCGGAAAGTTCGGAATGTCCGACTTCTCCGGGAATATGAGCTGTACACCATGGTCATTATGCGCTCTGCCACCCATGAGATAATCGCCTTCACTTAAAAGTGTTATGACCTCTCCTATGGTGTCCACAGCCCTGTCTGCATCTAGTACCCCCGCCTTTATCATGTCCTCTTCATTCAGAAATAAAAATTCAACCTTGCTGTCCATACTACCACCTCCTGCTGTATTTCCTGTCATCCACAAAATATCTGATCTTTGCTATCCTTACCACAGTCCAACTGTATGCGCCTCAAATCATACACTTTGCGATGTTGTTACTTGATCTTCTTAAAGCATCTTCTATAAATCTCTACAACATCCGTCTTAGTCAAAGGCACCCTGCAATACTCAAGTCCCTCTGATGCCGCCTTCTCAGCCATCTCGTCAAAGTCCTTCTCATAAGGCACGCCCAGCTCGCCGAGATCCGAGGTCAGACCCATATCCTCATACAACTTCTGTGTCTTTGAGATAGCTTCACGGGCTATATCATAAGGGTCCTTTGTCTTTTCTATATCCCACACATTCACACCGTAATTTACCAGAACCGGAAGGCTCTTCTCGTTAAGAATGTAATCCATCAGAACCGGCGTGATGATCGCAAGTCCGTGTCCATGTGTTATATCATAGTAAGCACTCAGCTGATGCTCTATGGAGTGCGCCGGCCATGGGCCATCCTTGCCACACGCTATGAATCCGTTTATCGCCCACTCAGATGCCCAGAGGATATTTGCCCTGGCGTCATAGTTGTCCGGCTCTGAGACCGCCACCGGGCCGTACTTTATAAGGGTTTTAAGAAGAGCCTCCATCACGCGGTCCTGCATGTATGTGTCTCCGTTATCTGCAAAATAAACCTCAAATATATGGTTCATAATGTCCGCCACGCCTGCTGCCGTCTGGTATGCAGGAACGGAAAATGTATACTCCGGGTCAAGTATCGCATACGCCGGATATAGCAGATCAGATGCAATATCCTTCTTCTGCTTTGTCTCCTCATTTGTGATAACTGCAAATGGATCCATCTCGGACCCCGTCGCAGCCATGGTTGCGACAGCTATGATCGGCATAGCATCCTTTATCTTCTCCGGGTGTCCGACCAGATCCCATGGATCACCGCCATAGCACGCTCCGGCTGCTATAGCTTTGGAACAGTCTATCGTACTTCCGCCGCCCACAGGGAGTATAACCTTCACATCGTGTTCCATGCACAGCTGCACCCCTTTCTTCACCGTTGTGAGTCGTGGGTTTGGTTCCACACCAGAAAGCTCAATGTGGGAAATGTGACTACAGTCAAGTAACTTTATTATCCTGTCGTACAGCCCTGTCCTCTTTATACTTCCGCCTCCGTACACCAGCAAAACACTGTCTCCGTATTCGCTGATGTACCCAGGCAGATTATCAATGGCGCCCTTGCCAAATGATACCTTTGTCGGAATATTGTAAAAAAAGTTCTCCATGTTATATCTCCTTTTCTGACTGTCATCGTTGACACTTTTTACTCTACGGAGTTTTTTCTTATCTCACTCCACAGAATTGCTCCACCAACAATATACGCCCCTGATTCATATGCTGTCTACCTGACAGACTCATATCTATCGTATCTGAAAGGATTGCCACATATTATTATAATCAACAATGTGTTGCTATCTCACAGCTTTGAATCTGTCATACCGCAGAGATGATATATCAACCACCGTCTTCTCGCCGAGCACCATCTGTGAGAGCATCAGTCCCACAGCCGGTGCCGTTCCAAATCCATGTCCGGTAAATCCACATGCAAGGATAAGTCCCGGAACTTCGTCAACCTCGCTTATGACGGGAACACCGTCATAACAGAGATCAAGCCATCCGCCCCAGGTTCTCACGATCTTAGCGTCTGCCAGCATCGGTATATATCCCATGATCGCCCTGCATCCGGCAGATACGGTAAGCGGTGAAGTCCTGAGCTCATCAAGTCCCATGTCCGTTGTCTCCTCAAGTCCCGAATCCGAGCCAAATACAAATGATCCGTGCTGTGACTGATGTCCGTAGAAGTCAGCGGATGCAACACCAAGCATGATGTCGAACATATGCGGCTGCACCTCCGTAACAAGCGCTTCCTCAAAATACTTTGTCATCGGCACATCTATTCCAACTGTCCTTGCGATGAATCTGCTCTCATATCCGGCAGCCAGGATGACCTTGTCCGCCTCGAACACCTCACCGGATTCCAGTATGACCTTTCTGAGTTTTCCCTTCACTTTCTCAAGCGCAGCCACCTTTGCATCTGTGAAGAAATTCACCCCAAGCTCCGTTGCCCTCTTGTAGTACGCAAGAGTCGTCAGCATAGGATTTGCATGTCCATCAGTAGGACACCAGCTGGCGCCAATTATCTCATCCGAGAGGTATGGACATATCTCCTTAACCTCTTTGCCGTCTATGATCTTCATGTCAAGTCCGAGGGAATTTGCATTTGCCGCAAGATTCCTGAGCTTTTCCATGTGGGCATCAGTCTTGCCAAGTCTGAGGTTACCCTTCTGATAATATTCCACGTCAACTCCAAGCTCCTCGGAAAGTGTCGGCCACATATTCTGCACCGCATACATAGCGTATGGCAGCTCCCTGACATCTCTTCCCGACTGTCTGACACCGCCTCCGTTTCGTGAGGAACCTCCGTGTCCTATGCTCGGACTTCCTTCCAGCACTATGACATCCTTCATTCCGGCCTTTGCCAGATAATACGCCGCTGCACATCCATTTACACCGCCGCCAATTATTATAACCTCTGCTGTATGTTTACTCATGAGCCTCACCTCCATCTCTCGCAAGTATCCGCATCTCTGTAGGTCTCATAGGTGCCCTGGATGTGGCCGGCTCTATGTCAAGAGGTGACACATGAAGTTCCCTTGCCACAATGCCCTTCACCAACTTGCCACAGGTCTGTCCCTGACACAGCCCCATTCCGCACCTGAGGAACCTTCTTATCTCTTCTATTGTCAGCATTCCTGCATGGACTGCCTGTCTTATCTCGCCCTTTGTGACCTCCTCGCATCTGCACACCAGCATATCGTCATCCGGCGCCGGAACATATGGACCTATAGCATCGAGTTTTTCTCTGATATCTATCATAACCGCACCTCCTTGTATGAATCTCAGCCATCTAAAGCACGTTACCCATGGGCTGATTTCTATCTGAATTACTTTCTTAAATTGCCGCCTTGAAAAATCTTGCCTTCATCACCATGTCCTTCGGCACCTTCATGGTCAGCAGATTTGTATGGTCAAATGCTTTGGCGCTCCTGACATTTACGACCTCCGCCTCGCACACCTCCTGGCCATCACGGCCAAGTGCCACGCCCATTGTTCCTTTCTCAGGAATAGGCAGGAACTCATATGGAAGTGTCACCGTTCCATAGCCATCCCCGGTATCCTCGTCCACCAGGAATATCGCCTGTCCTGAACAGCTTGCAACACACATGCCACAGCCTATACACGGATTTTCAGTCACCGTCGGAAGCGATGTGATATTTGCACCTATGCTTATGCATCCCTTCGGGCAAGCATCCTGACATGGGTTGCATGGGATGTTCTGGGTGCACTCTATAACCGGATGTATGCCCTTCCTGTGAGTCACTCCCGGATATCTCTCTATCTCGTCATCTGCCACAAAGCCATGCTCCAGCAGATTCATCGATACGTCTATGCCTTCCTCTGTCTTCTCGATCAGCTTGCCCCTGTTCTTCGGTGCAAACATTCCCTCACGTAGGCTTCCAAGTGCATCCTCAAGCTCCGATGCCCTGGCTTCCATCTCCGCCTTTTCTATAAATCCGAGATCCTGTGATATGACCGATCCCGCTATTCTGCCCTCGATCATGGCTGAGCTTGCCTCCTCGATTCCGGACACATCCCCGGCTGCAAATATTCCCGGCACTGAGGTTCTGCCCCATCCGTCACACTCAGGAACATATCCACCCGGAGTATCCTTCATCTTTACGCCCGCCTGCTTTAAAAGCTGTGACATAGGTGAAAGTCCAACTGCAACGCATATCGTATCAACGTCAAATGTCTTTTCGGTTCCCTCTATGAAATTGAAATGGCTGTCTACCTGTGCAATCGTCACTCCTGTCACCCTGTCGGCTCCACTTGCCTCAACGATCGTATGTGACAGGTAAAATGGAACTCCACATCTCGATATCTTCGCAGCATGTACTCCGTATCCACCAATCCTCGGTGCCGCATCAACCAGTGCCACTACCTCACAGCCTGCCTGCATGAGCTGATAGCTGACTACAAGTCCTACATTTCCTGAACCGAGCATCAATATCCTGTTACCCGGCTTTATGTGATGAAGATTCATCATAGTCTGGGCGGCACCTGCGCCGATGACTCCCGGAAGTGTCCATCCCTTGAAGGTTACCATGTTCTCACTGGCGCCTGTCGCCACAAGCACGCTGTCGCCTTTGAAATGCTTTATCTCATCACCGATCCTGACTGTTACCTCCTTCTCATCATAGAGTCCAACAACTGTGGCATTGAGCCTTACATCCACGCCCAGCTTATTTGCCTCCTCGAGGAGCTCGTAGCCTATATTGAATCCTCTTATCTTCGCCTTGTGTTCCTTTGAGCCGAAGAACTTATGGATCTGCTTGAAGAGCTGACCGCCAGGCTTTGCATTTTCGTCAAATACTATCGGCTTCATTCCGTTCTTCGCAGCCTCTATTGCGGCAGAAAGTCCTGCCGGACCTGCACCTATCACTATCAGATCGTATCTCTCTATCATAGCGGTCACCTCCTAAAAATCCTTCTCTGCCGACGCACCGTACTGCGTTCTCACATCCATTCCTTCTTCCAAAGGAGTGATGCACGTTCTTATATTTGGCTTGCCATTTACGACCATGACACAGTCCGTACATCTTCCTATGGCACAGAACACACCTCGCGGCTCATGTCTCTTCTTGGTATATCTGTGTGTCATGACGCCTGCAACTCTGAGCGCCGCTGCGATCGGCTCGCCCTCTATTCCCTGAAGTGTCTGTCCATCATATGTAAAATTCACCAGCCTGCCCTCTGGGGTGTCCCCCAATATCGGGTGAGTTAATATCCTATCCATAGCCATTCCTCCTTTTTGTGTGTTCAATTAACTTGGTGAAATGGTAAACCCTTGTATCATGCTAGAGTCAATGTGCTTGATTTGTTTTTGTAAATTTCGGAAGATGTGAAGATTTCTCTATATATCAACTTAATTTAATTAAGTCTTATCTAGGAAAATAGAATTTGATTAGTTGGTGTGTTACTATACTGACATATAAATAGCATGTTTGGTGCACGATGCATACACATTATTGGGAGATTTTATTATGAAGAAAAAGGATACGTTCAAGATTGGTGAGTTGTCCCGGCTTTTTGATATTGGGGTGGATTCTATTCGGTATTATGAGAAGGTTGGGATTCTTCATCCGATCAGAAATGATGAGAATAATTATAGAATGTACACTATCGATGATGTGCGCCGTCTTGCACTTATCAGAGAGCTTTTGGGGCTCAGTTTTTCTACTGACCAGATCAGGGAATATGATGAGGATAGAAATGTTGACAGCACCACTGCTCTGCTCCGTGCTGAGCTTGATGTGGTTGATGCCGAAATCTCCAAGCTGAAAGCCACAAGGGATAGTATACAGAATCGTCTGGACACCATAACCGCACTTGGCAGCCAGGATATACAGAATTCATTTGAGGATGTTGTGATAAAAGAACTTCCAGATCGTGGATGCGTCATGGTTACTGACGACAATCTTCCCGATGATTACGTATCTTACTACGTAGTCAAATATATGCAGAGCCATCACACCAAGATAGACACTATAGGTGCGTGCGACTGTTACACTCTTGACATTGCCGGGAGCAATCCAGACTCCCTATATTACCGTACCAAGAATGTATTTTTCTCAGCCCCATATCTTGAGGCTGATGATTGCAATTACATACTTCCAGCCGGAAGATATCTTTCCATGACTTACCGCGGCTCCCTCACAAAGACAAAGGAGCTGCTGCCTAAGCTTTACAAATACGCAAAAGACCACCAGCTTGAGATAGCCGGTGATCCTGTTGAAATGTGCCATATCGATGATTATGAGACCAACGATGAGGACGAATATATTATTGAACTGCAGCTCATGGTGAAGTGAAAATACACTAATGCACTTTCGCCTTACAGATACTCACTCATGAACACCTCAGTGTCAAATGGAGTGATAATCGTCTGGCTGCCCGCATCGTGATCCGTATTCCGTCCTACACCATTTTCTATGTCAAACACAATATCTGCGTCATCCCTGTTTGTGACAAACTCGCCTCTGCCCCTGACATTAAGAGCAATCAGGTCATAGAGATCTGGCTTCTTCATATTTGTGATGGCATAACAGACTGCA
>URJI01000100.1 GCA_900548215.1 uncultured Coprococcus sp.
GTGTCGAGCTTTGAGACATTTAGCTCTCTGTATCTCTTTGGCACGATTCCGAGAAGAACTGCTGTGTCAAGCACTATATCGTAAAATGAAAAGTCGTTGCATGGAATAAAGCCTATCCCTGCTGCCACCTGTGTCATCCAATGTCTGTGCCTGAGATCCGCTGCCGTTTCTGTAAGCTCCTGCGCCGTTATCTCATGTCTGAAATATTTTTCAGATGCAAATTTTAACTCTCTTAATGTTCCCACTCTTGGGAATCCTATAACCGATGTCTTCATCATATCCTCCTGCTCACTCACTGGCATATCTCATAGACCAGTGTTATTTTCTTGTTTGTTGTTGACATTATATGAAGCTCTGGTTCGCTTGTATAATACATAAAAATATAGCGTGGATATAGCTTTATGCTATATCCACGCTATTTCTACGTCTTTTATTCTATGTCAGCTATGTGGCTTTAACCCTTCTTATATGTTCCACCGCCTTCTCCCTCACATCTCCGCAGGCAGGCTCTCCGTCATTCCTCATCTCGTTGAAACGCCCCCTGTGCTGAAGCTTTCTCTGAGGATTTTTTACTGAATCTTCCGGCTCGTCACCGCCAACCGTGAGATAGTTCGCCAGCGCACCGAGGTAAGTATTTCCAAGTCTGCTGAGGATCGCCTTCCTGTGGACGATATACCCTATCCTCATATCGCTCTCATCTGCCAGCGGCACCGAGATTATGTCCTTGCCGTTCAGCTTTTCATCTATGACACCGCTGCACACAGTATATCCATTCAGGCCTATCAGCAGATTGAACAGTGTCGCTCTGTCCCTGACTCTTATATTCTTCTTTCGCTCCGTCGTAGAGAATATTTCCTCCGAGAAGTAAAAAGAGTTGTGCTCACCCTGCTCAAATGACAAGTATGGATAAGCCTCCAGCTCTTCATTTGTTATGATATCGTTCTTCGCCAGTGGATGCTTTCTGCTTATGAACACGTGAGGCTTTGCCACAAACAGCTCATGAAATACCAGGTCATTTGCCCGGAGGATCTTGTTCAGCACCTTCTCATTGAAGTCATTCATGAACAATATTCCGATCTCGCTTCTCATCCTGGCGACATCATCTATGATCTCATAGGTCTGTGTCTCCCTTATGCTGAAATCATATTCGTCCTGTCCATATCTCTTTATCAGGTCGACAAATGCATTTACCGCAAATGAATAGTGCTGGGCGGACACGCAGAAGCACTTCTTGCCGCCATCGTCCCCCTTGTATTTGTCCTCAAGAACCTTCGCCTGCTCAAGCACCTGTCTCGCATAGCCGAGGAAGACCTCGCCCTCTATGGACGGACTAATTCCCTTATTTGACCTGTTGAATATATTTATCCCCATCTCTTTTTCCAGCTCATGGATGGCATTTGTCAGGCTTGGCTGGGATATATACAGCCGGTTCGCCGCCTCGGTGATCGTGCCAGTATCCGCAACCATCACCACATATCTAAGTTGCTGAAGTGTCATATTCTCACCTGCTTTCTACTATTATTTTCTTGAACTGCTTTGCTGCCTCATTCAGCGGGTGCAGGCAGTCATACACAAGACATACATTCCTGTCCGGAAGCTTTTCCTCAAGTGAAAGCTTTACGACCTCTTTGTTCTTTACTGCCTCCCTCGCCATTGGCTCTGGTATAAATGCAAGTCCAAGCTCACACTTCACAAGTGGCAGTATCTGATCCGTGGTGGCCGCCTCCGTGTCCGGCGCAAGCTCCACGCCATGCTCCATGAATATCCTGTCGTAAAATCTAAATGTCATGGTCTCCCTGCCCAGGCAGATCATCGGATAATTCCTTATATCCGCTATGGACAATTTCTGTTTTCTCAGAGAGGAAAATGTCGTTCCTCCGATAAGTATCTCATGGTAAGACTGCAGCATGATCTTCTTGAGCGGAGCCTCCACATCTGCGGGAGTTGTGACCACCGCAAAATCTATGCTGCCATTCTTCACCTCCTCCACCGCCTGTGGCGTAGAGTGGTTATATATCTTGAGATTTATCCCTGGATACGCCATGTGAAATGCACGCAGTCTGTCCAGAAGATAAATGTTGAGTGCCGTCTCACTGACTCCTATCGCTATACTTCCGTGCGTGAGATTCTCGCCGTCTGCCAGTTCGTCCTCTGCCGTCAGGAGCTGTGACATCGCAGCCTCCACATATGAATAGAGCTGTTCCCCGTCTCTTGTGAGCTGTACACCCCTGTTTGTCCTGACAAATAGTATCCTTCCAAGCTGCTGCTCCAGACAGTTCATCGCCCTTGTCACATTTGGCTGGCTGTTTCCGAGGACCTTTGCCGCCTTGGTAAAATTATGGTACCTTGCCACATAATAAAATATTTTATAATATTCGAAATTAACGTTCATAAATATTTTTACAGCAGACCGTATAACACATCTGAAGCTTTATGAAAATAGACAATTATTATATTCTTAGCCTCATTACTATACTGTCCGCTATATTTTCCTCCCGTAAAATTATTCACTATGCAGCAATCCCTGACATATCATTTTATTATCGTGGTCATATCAATTATGATTTTCACTTATTGCTACTTCGATAGTATAATCTAACCAGATTAAAAAGACAAGACAGCATTTATCATATGAAAGGATGCGCATATCTATGGAAGAAAAGACCATTTTCCCAAGGGAAGAAAAATCGGAAATATTATTTGAAAAGATTCTCAGGGATCCCTGGGCATGTGAAAAGCTTATGGATACATTTTGCAATTATCTGTTCTGCAATGATGACTTTGACTGCAATCTGTCACCGGAAGAATTTGCAAAATCACTTCTCACCGCTTATCTGGACAGAGATATGTCTGCATTCCTGATGTCGATCTGCAACAATACAATGTTCGATCTTCTCCGAAATTCCTATCTTATCCCTTACCGATTCAACGCCGATGGCAAGACCAATCCTGTCATCATGACCGGTGAGCACGGCGAACTTCTGCCAGCATTCAGAAACTCTGTAAGAGAAAAGGATTATCAGCATTTTCATGACATATACACCCATATGAGCCACAACGAAAATATGTATCTTGCAAAGGCGTACAGATACAGCCATGAATACACTTCTGACAACATGGAAGTCGGACAGAAAATCCTTGAGGAATGCACCGGAGTACTGCTCATCAGAGAGCTGCCGGACACGGTAAAGCTCAAGGAGACCGAAGCTGAGGCATACTGCGCAGTGTGGGATATCATGGTTGAACTTGAGAAAAATCTTCCCATGGCATTTGTATTCTACGGTCAGGATACTTTGGACAAACAAGGCATGCAATATGACGAGCTTGGAATATTCCTGCCGGATTCACTGCTCATGAAGAATCTGGAAAGACACGCCATGAAAGCCGAGGCGATCATATATGCGGAAAAATAAGAATGCAAAAAACGCAAATGCTGGATCATACATAGACATCATGGAAAAAAATCACATGGAGATTCCATGGCATGACTACGCCAGTGCCGACAGCAATGTACTCATATGCAGGGCAGGTCTGATTGAAAAGGCTTCTGTCATAGGCAGAGTCGGACTTATCATGCTCTCATGTGGAACAGGTGCATGGCGTGTCCGTACCTCCATGAACAGGCTTTCCAAGGAACTGGGCGTCACGTGTACCGTCGATGTCGGACTCATGTCCATAGAATTCAACTGTTTTGACGGTCACGACTGTATATCACAGTCCCTGTGCATCGCCAATACAGGTGTAAACACCTCAAAGCTATATAGAATGGAGCAGTTTGTTGACAATTTTCCAAATGAAGAGGCGCATTTGACCGGCGAGGAAATCCATCAGAGACTTGATGAGATAGAAAAAATACATACCTTGTATTCTCCTCTCCGTCTCGGACTTGCCTCTGCTCTCGCCTGCTGTGCCTTCACATTTCTTCTAGGCGGCGGGCCTGTAGAAATGATGCTGGCATTTGTCGCAGCCGGAATCGGAAACCTCATAAGGACAAAGCTTATCAAACACCATTTTACTTTATATATGAACATAGCTGTATCCGTGTCAGCCGCTTGTCTTGTGTACGCACTGCTGCTAAAGGCCGCCGAGCTGGCATTTCATATACCCGCCTTCCACGAAGCCGGATATATCTGCTCAATGCTGTTCATCATACCGGGATTTCCATTCATCACCAGCGGTATAGACCTTGCAAAGCTGGATCTGAGATCCGGACTTGAGAGACTTACATACTCGATCATCATTGTGCTTGTGGCAACGATGTTCGCATGGATCATGGCGCTTCTGCTGAAGCTCCACCCACAGGATTTTGTAGCACTCGACATAACACCAGGACTTCATCTGGTATTCAGATTGATTGCCAGCTTCTGTGGTGTGTTCGGATTCTCCATCATGTTCAACAGCTCCATACACATGGCCGCCACAGCCGCTGCCATCGGTGCCATAGCCAACACTCTCCGTCTTGAACTGGTAGATCTTGCCGGCATCCCTGCAGCTGCCGCCGCATTCGCCGGAGCCCTCACGGCCGGACTGCTCGCTTCATTCATCAAAAGCACCAACGGTTATCCGCGAATCTCACTGACAGTCCCATCCATAGTCATCATGGTTCCAGGACTTTATCTTTACCGGGCAATATACAACTTTGGAATCATGTCACTTTCCGATGCCGTGTCCTGGTTTGCAGCTGCCATCATGATCATCATAGCCCTGCCACTTGGACTGATATTCGCAAGAATCCTGACAGACAAAACCTTCAGGTACTGCACCTAATCCCCAAAAAGAAATAGGGTCAGACCCCTTCATTTCAAAAGAGGTCTGACACCTCCGTTCCAATGGGGTCTGACCCCTAAGTGCTAAGGAATCTATAATCAAGGAGTATATAAACCATGAAGTTTTATCCACATAGACAAATGTCAGAATCTTTCATCACCGCGGCCTTCCTGTCAGTATCAGGAGGTCTGCAGGATGCATATACCTATATATTCAGAGGAAAGGTATTTGCAAATGCACAGACAGGCAACATAGTTCTTCTCGGTCAGAACCTTGTAGACCGAAACTGGAAAATGTGTGTGCACTATGCCGTTCCTCTATTATTTTTTGCGCTTGGAATTGCTGCTGCCGAGTGTATAAAACAGAAATTTCAGAATATGCAGCAGTTTCACTGGAGACAAATCGTTGTATTGTGTGAAATTTTTCTGCTTCTTATCGTGGGATTTCTTCCCATAAAACTCAATCTTCTCGCAAATGCCATGGTTTCATTTTCATGTGCCATGCAGGTTCAGGCATTCAGGAAGGTCAACGGCTACGCATTTGCCAGCACCATGTGCATTGGAAATATCCGAAGCGGCACAGATGCCCTGTGTGCATACTTCAGAACAAAGGACAGGAACACACTGTTCAAATCTCTGTGCTACTGGGCGATCATCCTGCTATTCGGAATCGGTGCCGCTGTGGGCGGTCACTTCATCCGTATATTTGACATGAGGACCATCTGGTTCTCCTGCTGCCTGCTGTTCGTGAGTTTCCTGTTCATGTTCATCAAGGAAGAGAGAGAATAAAAAAGGAGCAGACGCATGAAAGGCGCTTCGCGCGGCGTCTGCGTACATCACAAGGAATCTCCCGCTTTCGCGGGTCCTCCTTAAGGAGCAGACGCATGAAAGGCGCTTCGCGCGGCGTCTGCGTACATCACAAGGAATCTCCCGCTTTCGCGGGTCCTCCTTATGATATATAATCTCCTCTATCGACAACAATCTGGAATCCGAACGCCTCTGCGCGCCTGTCAAGGCAGCCGCGGCACTGGGCGGATTCCTCCCCCGTGCATATCTTGTTGTCGTAGAGCTCGTATTTCTTCCGGACTGACACAGGAGACAGATTCGGCATGACTACATTTGCGCCGTGCATAAACCCACGCTCCCTGCCATCCGCCGCTATCGTACCGAGTGATGTGGTGGATGGTATGAGCGCCTTCGGGAACATCAGTCTCAGCAGGCTTATCATCACGAGAGTCTGCCTGACCGTTCCCTGCTCCATCTTCGCAAATGGTGTCTCCTTGTGCGGAACATACGGCCCGATTCCTATCATCTGTGGCTGCAGCTTCACAAGGAAATGCAGATCCTCGGCCAGATTCACCGTCGTCTGATACGGCGATCCAACCATAAATCCGCTTCCCACCTGATATCCAAGACTCTTAAGATCATACAGACATCTGACTCTGTTGTCATAGCTCATCTCATCCGGATGTAGTCTTTCATAATGCTCCCTGTCCGCGGTCTCATGCCTCAGAAGATATCTGTCCGCCCCGGCCATCCGCCACAGCCTGTAAGTCTCAAATGGATGCTCGCCAAATGACAGCGTGACGGCACAGTCCGGATGTCTCTCCTTGATGCACCTCACTATATCAGCTATAGCCTCATCCGAGAAGCCTCCGTCCTCGCCTCCCTGAAGCACAAATGTACGGAATCCCAGCACATATCCCTCATCGGCGCAAGCCAGAATCTGATCCTTTGTCAGACGGTATCTGTCCACATGGCTGTTGCTCTTCCTGATGCCGCAGTAATAGCAATCATTCTTGCAAATGTTCGTAAACTCGATAAGTCCTCTTATATATATGCGGTTTCCAAACCTCTGGTGAGCCAGGTCGTAAGCCTTCCTTCTGAGATACTCAAAGTCACTAATGCCGTTCTGAAGGTCACTGGAATCACCTGACATCTTCACATTCTGGGGGGATTCATCCAGGCTTCGCCCATCCATCATCTTCATTTTTACATTTGACTCAGCCGTAACATCCTCTGTCCGGGACAGCACTTCTATAACTTCAGCCAGCTCATCGACTCCCGGCAGTTCACCTCTGCCCTGTCCATATTCAAATGTCTTATCTATGATATCTCTAACTTTTCCCATATAAACTCTATACCCTGTTTTTACATTTATAACTCTGTATAATCGAGAGGCGAGCCTTAGCGCCACTGCAAGCCTAGACGGGCGGAAGCGTTCTAAATATGGTAAGCCAAGTTCCGTCCAAATACTCTCATCCTACTCCGTCATACACAGCAGCCCCCGTATGTGCGCAAGCCTGGCATCAAACTGCTCATAGAAATCCTTCTCCGCATCATACATTCCCACATACATGACCTGCAGCACCAGCATGGTCTGATTTCTCGCAGTCTCATCCTCACCGGAACGCATATACTCGATAAGATTTTTCTGCATGTCCTTCTGGAACTTATGCCAGTCATTTATGTACTTCGTATACCTCGGAAGTTCCTCGGTATCTATCCATTTTGACACCTTGACCTTAGTCCTGCCAGCACGCTCACACTCGTGTATCTGCAGAATATATTTGAATCCGTCATCGGTGTAATATCTGCCAAGCGGAAAGAGCCTGCAAAATCCCGGTCTCGCGCTGTGGATGCTGCACCTGCCCTCGTCGTTTAAGAACGGACATTTATCCGCCGTCATCCTTATATTCGGCAGCACCAGGCCATCCACCACATTGACCTCTAGCTCTTTTTCAAGCAGCTGCGTAAAGTTCTTCCCGGTCTCCCTGCAAAGCCTCATCACATCCAGTGGATCAAGAATGATGGAACTTCCCATCCCAGTGCAACATGCATGACACCCCTTGCACTCATTACAGTACGCCTTCACCATATCATTTGCATCGTACATTCTTCCATCTGAGATATCTTCCAATTTCTCATTTCTTATCATAGCCGTAATCCTCAATCATTTTATTCTCATCATAATAGGCATGCCCTACAAAGCATGAGCATATCTAACTACTTAATAAACCGCATTCTATTTAAATCTCTATAACACGCCAAACTTAATCCTGACCCTGTCTAGTTTCTCCAGAAATGGTCTGGCAACAAGCCACAATGCAATGACAGTCGCAGTCGCCTGCGCAAGGTCAAATGGAAATCCCGTCACATAGGACGCCATGATCATGCTGAAATTCACATTTGGCTGCCACATGATGACAGATGCCGGATTCATGATTCCTCCGTACACCACTATACATATAAGTGCACCAAATATACACAGTCCAAGCTTTGTCATATTTCTCGTTCTCACGCTGCTGCCCGCAAAGAACAGCCCGGCAAGGAATCCGACAAGTCCCATGGCAAACATCTGCCACGGAGTCCACGGTCCCTGTCCCATGATGAAATTTGACACGAACATGGTCATTGCACCGGTGATAAATCCGCCCTCGCATCCAAATGCCACCCCGGCAATGATAACGATCGCCATGACAGGCGTGAAGTTCGGCAGCATGAAGAACGCAGTCCTTCCCGTCACCGCCAGCGCACACATGACCGCCAGCGTCACTATATCTCTAACCTTCGGCTTTCTGTCCTCAAATGATACGAAGAATGGAAGCATAGCCTCAAGCAGAACAAGCAGTGATATAAAGAAATACTTCTTGTCGCCAAGTCTCGCAACTCCAAACCATATGGTCGCTGGTATCAGAACAAGCACAGCCACAATACTGACCACTGTCCTCTTTCCAAATCCACGCCCGGCCGAATCCATAACTATCTCTTCATTTTTCTTCTTTGTTATAGGACGTATAGCTACAAGAAGTCCAAATATCGCAGCGATCATAACTCCATATAACACCAAATACTTCCATCCCTCAGCCGTAACCGTCATCTGCTGCACAAGCCCGGACAGATCTGATACAGACATGGTATTCCAGAATCCAAATATTATTATAACCGTTGTGACCGCAATGGTCACTATCTGCCAGATGCTGAGATTTTCAACCTTCCTGTCCTTACTCAGGATTATGTCGGCCAGTTTGTCATCTGATATACCAGTCTCTGACTTTTTTACACTTTCCAAATTGTCTGTTTTCCCTGTATCGCTTTCGCCGCCATGATCGTCACTTCCACTTCCAGCCGCGCCAGTCACATCCAGATCCGCACCATATGCCGCCAGCACGTCCTGGACTGTCACCGCACAATCCAAAACATTTCTGGAGATCCTGGATGCCGCCGTGGTGAAAAAATTGTTGTCTGACATATAGCTTCTTACATCGCTGACCGTTGCCACCTCTCCGTCAAACAGCAACGCAGCCCTGTCGCCTGCCACCGCACAGAACTCTATGTCATGGCTGACAACAACTATCGTCTTTCCTCTGCTCTGCAGTTTCCGAAGCATGCCGGACAGCTGCATCTTAAACTCATTGTCAAGCCCCTTTGTCGGCTCATCCATGAGCAGTATATCCGGATCAGCTATGAGAACCTTTGCCAGTGCAAGTCTCTGTTTCTCTCCTCCTGACAGATCATAAGGATGTCTATCCAGAAGATCCTCCAACCTGCAAAATCTGACTATATCCGCAAGC
>URJI01000101.1 GCA_900548215.1 uncultured Coprococcus sp.
TTCACCAAATTATTATCCATATTTTCTTCATTCACATCAAGTCATTCATATCAAGTCATTCACTTGTGCAAAAAAATAACTACTGAATTCCCCAAATTCAGTAGTTTATCTATCTTTGCCGTCAAAATATTCTCTTTATCGCCTATAAAATTATCCAGCTTAAATACTAATTTTCGTCGTCATCATTATCTTCTTCTGATTCCTCAAGTTCCGACTCAGCAGCCTCCTGGGCTTTCTTTGCCTCCTCCTCGGCTTTCCTGGCAGTTTCTTCCAGTTTTCTTTCATTCAGTCTGAATATCTTTCTCATAGTGCTACTTGTTCCATAAGCAATTGCTCCAAAAAGTAACAGTACCCACAGGTACCATATATTCACAAATATGATCGGGTATCTTATACATATAAATATCGGCGCAAACCATGCTATAAACACTTTGACCCATGAACCAAAATATGTGATAGCAAGCGCCAATGAATTTCTCACTGTAGTTCCAAGCTTATTGTTATATCTTGCTATAAGTGGGAACAAAAATGGAACAATGAGAGCCATAAATATAAGTTCTGTTATCAGAACTCCTGTATAAAATGTGGAGATAAATCCCGTAACTTTCTTCACCAGCAGGAATTCAAAATACATTACAAATATCGCAAGTAATATACAGAAATAAGCTATTGTTGATTGCTTAAAGCTTCTCTTAAATTCATGGACAAACCCCGCAACGACTGTCTCCTCCTCATCTTCCTGCAGTCTGATACACATAGCATAGAGTGCCGACAGAGATGCTCCTACTGTAAATATCGGAATGCATCCAACAACAAAACATACGTTGAGAGCAAAAATCGTACCAAATGCATCCATGGCTCTTCTAAGTAACGGTATCTTCTGCTTTCCTCTGTCATTTTCCCTATTTTCTTCTTTGTTAGTTGATATCTCGCCCATTAAAAATGTCCTCGTATGTTATTTTCTTTTAAAAAAAAATAATATAATGCGGGTATCGATTAACCATATAGCCATCGATACCTACATTATATTTAATTGATTTCAAATATAAATTACTCCTTTACACCACCAAGTGCAACACCTGCGATGATATACTTTGAAAGGAAGAAGTACATTACAAGAATTGGAAGAACTGTCGTAAACAGACCACAATAAATCTGGCCCCAATCTCTTGACTTATCATTAGCCTTTAACGCCTGAACGAACATAGGCATTGTCTGCTTCTTTCTCTCTGTAGCAAGTATAATAGAAGGTGTATACAGGTTATTCCATGATGCAACGAATCCGAATATTGCCTGAGTTGCCATCGCCGGCTTCAGAAGAGGTAATACGATCGTATTGAATGTATGTATCTCGCCTGATCCATCGATACGGGCAGCCTCTACAATCTCGACTGAAAGACCAGTCTCCATGTACTGCTTCATAAAGTAAACAGTTGTTGGAGCTGCGATTGCTGGAATAATCATTGCAAGGTATGATCCGTAGATATGTGTAAGGTTACATACCTTGATGAAACCAACGATAGATACCTGCTGTGGAATCATCATGATAGCGTATATGAATCCCCATGCAAACTTCTTTGCCTTAAAATTGTAAACAGTAACTGCATAAGCTGTCATCGAACCAAAGTAAATCTGAAGAACTGTAGCAGGTACTGTGATTATCAAAGAGTTAAGCATCGCCTGGAGCACATTGACACCACTTGTCTTTGCACTACCAGCTAAAAGTCCCTTAAAGTTTGTTATAAACTGTGAACCCGGTATAAGCTTGATGCCTGTAAGAATATCACTGGACTTAAGTGTTGAGTTAATTATCAAAATATAAAATGGTATAATTGACAGGAAACAAAGAAAGATACATATGACATATCTGAGAACCCTTGTTCCTGTTGATTTTGATTCTGTCTGATCCACTTTGTTCACCTACCTCCCTTTATGTTTTGCTGTCTTCTCTGATGTCAGCTTGTAGAATAATAAGCTTATAATCAATGTGAATGCAAAAAGCATAACAGAATATGCTGCCGCTTTACCATAATCCTGAGTAGGTCCGGCACTTACATATTTCTTAATAAGCATAACTACTGTTGTTGTTGAATTGACATCTGATCCACCTACTCTTACGATTGGGTTACCTTCATTGAACAGCTGTGGAATATCGTACATCTGCAGACCACCGATAGCTGATGTTACAAGTGTGTACTGTAAGATCGGCTTAAGCAATGGAAGTGTAATCTTGAAGAACTGCTGCTTTGATGTAGCTCCATCAACACTTGCTGCCTCGTAAAGAGATGGATTGATACCGAGAATACCTGCACAAAGGACGATCATTGTATTACCATACCACATCCAAAACTGGATAAATGCGATAATTCCAAGTGAAGCCCAGCCATGATTCAGGATACCACCCTCATCACACCATCCCCAATTTCTAAACAAAGTTGTTATCGGTCCCTGAACCTCAAACATACTGTAGAAGAGAACGGCGATTGTAGCCGCTGTTATGATATTTGGCATGTACATGATTACCTTGAAAGCACCCTGGCCTTTTAATTTAACCTTGATGTCTGTAAACCATGCTGCAAGTATAAGCGCAAGAAGAATCTGTGGAATGAAGTTCAAGATCCATAATACAACTGTGATTATAAGGGCCTGCCAGAACTCACTTCCTGTCTTTGCAAACACATAATTGGTAAAGTTACCAAGTCCTACACTTGTAGTAACATATCTACCATTCTTAGCTGAGTAGATAAGTGAGTTGTAGAACGTATAAATCAGTGGATACAGCTGAAAAATAAGAAAAATAAGGAAGAATGGTATGAGGAACATCAAACCATACTTACCGTATTCAACTGTCTTGTTCTTTTTCATGGTATGATACGCCCCCCTTAAAATATTGGTCTATAGTACACACGCATCAGCAACTTTCATTACTGATGCGTGCATTTTGTTACTTTATAACTTTATCCTCTATTTTTAGGGATAGCTTACTTAGAAATACCAAGCTCTGAAGCACACTTGTCCTCTACGTACTTAACAGCGTCTTCAACTGTTGCGTATGTACCTGAGTTGTAAGCATCTGCTGCCTCATCAATGAAATTCTTGATTGAAGCATCCTGGTATGTTACGTTGCTGAGGTTGATTCCCTCTGCTGCCTTAGCCCAAACCTCGATTGGGTTCTGACCGCCAAGGAACTTAGCTGCGTTGTTGTCAGCAGCAAGCTCGCCATTGATAAGTCTGTCGTTAGCTGCCTTGTTGTTTACACAGTCACCTGTCTGGTTTGTGATTGCAACACCGATCTCAGGATCGCATGTTAACTCATAAAGAAGGAATGCACAAAGCTCTGGGTTTGGTGTATCCTTACCAACCATTACGTATGTACCGCCCCAATGGTATGATGTAGGGCCTGTTACAGCTCCCCAGTTACCATCTACAGCGCCATTACCCTGCATTGAACCGATGAACCAAGGACATCCAAAGTAGCAGAATACCTTACCATCGTTTGTCATATCTGAAGCCCATGATGAATCCCAAAGCTTTGTATTGTTTGAATATCCACCATCGTAAATCTTCTTCTCTGTCTCAAGAGACTCTGTAACTGCTGTGTCAAGAGTAAGTTTCTCTGACGAACCATCATCAGTTACCCAAGGCTGTGACTGAGTATCCCAGATAGCATACTTAACATCTGAAGGACCAGATACGATCTTGTATCCAGCATCCTTTAACTTGTCTGCTGTCTCAAAGAACTTGTCCCAATCAGCAAGAGCTGCCTGAACTGTCTCAGGATCATCTGATCCAAGAACTTCCTTAGCAATGTCTCTTCTGTAGAATACTGAGCCTGCTGAAGCCTGCCATGTAACGCACTTAAGCTGTCCGTCCTTTGTACCGTACTGCTTAGCGAAGTCATATGAGTTAGCCATAACCTCATCTGTGAAACCAAGATCTGTCAGGTTAGCTGTATTGTCTGTCTCTGACCAGTACTTAGCTACATCGTTATCAGCTGGGATAAGTGAAGGATACTTGTCTCCGCTTGTAAGAGCTGTATCAATAGCTGTCTTGTACTCATCTGATGTTCCACCAACACCGAGTGTTACGAACTCAACATAATCCTTGTACTCTGGGAACTTATCAAGAACGATACCCATCTTCTTTGAGAAGTCATCATCCCATGAATACGCGTAAATCTTCTTGCTGTCATCCCAGCCATCTGTGCTAGGTGCTGCAATTGCTCCAGCAGCTGCTGTATCATCTGCTGCTGTTGTGTCATCTGCTGCTGTTGTGTCATCTGCTGCTGCAGTGTCATCTGCTGCTGTTGTTGCCTCTGTTGTTGCTGCTGTTGTTGCCTCTGTTGTAGACTCTTCCTTATCACCACATGCGCAAAGTGATAATCCCATTGCTAATGCTAATGAAAGAGCTAACGCCTTTTTGATTTTTCTCACAAAAAAACCCTCCTTTAAAATATGTGTGCTATTCCTCACTTTGCTTTCAACATAACGTTTTCAGCTCTGTTCAGAATGCCATGTCATGATTTTCATGACCTTTGTTGTGATATTATTGACAATCTCCTTGTCAACATAGGCTTATTATAGGGCATATTATCTAATTTGGCAAGTCCTTTTTTAAGTTTTTTTATATTTTTTGCACATCATCCATTTTTTTAGTTAAAAAAATATCTAATTAAAGCTAATCAATACAGCTTCTCTTTTATCAATATTGTCAATTTAACATACAATTCAAGACCTCCAGCCAGTATTGTCGCATATCTGCCACATGGGATATATACATATATAATTGCCTGTTTAAGCCATTTTCTTTTGGTTATTATGTATAGGGCGTGCAAAAAGTGTCAATTTTATTGTGCATTTTTAAATTTTTGACTTTTTTCACTATTGAAGGGTTATTTTACGCTTTGGTATATGTTAGTATATTACTGTTACATTATCATTTTCAGCGATAATATATATCAGAGAAGCTTAAAATCACTAAAAGCATCTATAAATTAAGGAGCATTTACTACATGAACAAAGACACAAACAAAGAATTAAGTGCAAAAGCACACCAGACATCAACAACAGAAACACAACAAATTCCAACAACAGCCCTCTGTGCAGGGGCAAATAGCAAAGCAGACAGCGAAACCCATTCTGAAACAGATACTCAGAAAAAATCCGACATTCTTATACAGCCCCGAGGCATAAAAAGAGAGGTTGCCGACGATTTTGCTGATCCACGTGCCTCAGCGCCAAAAGAGGATCTTTCAATAGAAAACAGTCTTGAAGTCCAGGCCATGTCAAGGTCCGAAAGGCACCGGTATTACAAAGCCAGGAAGGAACTTGAAACTGCAGGCATGACTGCCGGTGAAAAATTCCGACATTTCATGGACTGTAACAAGTGGAAGCTCATGGGCGTCTTTATGATAGTCGTATCACTGACTTGGATATCTCTGGCCGTATATTCCAACACCCGTCCGACAGCTCTTTCATATGCAGTGGCTAACAGTCCGAACCCGTGGGATGTCAACACATCTGTTTTTAACGATTACAAATCATTTTATAACTACAGCGATTCAGCTAAGATAAAGGATATGCAGAACCTCCACTACGATCCTGCAACATACAACGACAACTATGATGCAAACGGAACTGAGTATTCCTCTTTCCCACTTTTATGCGAAGATAACGTATACGATGTTATGTTCTCCGACAAAGGAGGTGTCGACTGCCTGAGTTACCTGAATCTCATACATCCCCTGGATACCTACAGTGGAACACTAAAGACTCTGTTTGATGGTCCACTGTCAGACTATGTTATAACTGATCAGGACTCTGCAAACCACACTTCCGCTTATGCCATAGATATAAGCGACACAGATTTCGCCAAAGACCTGAACCTTGGATATGGCAATGTATATCTGTCATTTCCTGGCAACAGTGAGGAGAATGTCGAGCATATAGTAAAACTTCTGAACTATATCTTTGACCTCGGAATCAACACCGACAACATAGAACAGTAATATACATTCAAAAAACAATACACAAGCTTAAAGCAAAGCAAAAGCCCGAATCGCCTAGGCGATTCGGGCTTTCTATATATAGTAAACACTATGCATATCAATCTTCAACATCCATGTTCATAACCTGACGTTTTCTTGCAAGTTCGTCATTTGCAAGATATTCATCGTATGTTGTCTGCTTGTCAATGAGACCTGTATTTGTAATCTCCATGATCCTGTTCGCTGTAGTCTGTACAAACTGATGATCCTGTGACGAGAACAAAACAACGCCGGAGAACTTAATCAGCGCATTGTTCAACGCTGTAATTGATTCCATATCCAGATGGTTAGTTGGCTCATCAAGTATCAACGTGTTCGATCCCATGATCATAAGCTTTGAAAGAAGGCATCTTACTTTCTCTCCACCCGAGAGAACCTTGACCTTCTTAACTCCATCCTCGCCGGCAAAAAGCATACGGCCGAGGAAGCCTCTTACATACGTCGCATCCTTCTCATCTGAATACTGTGTCAGCCAATCCACTATGATAAGATCATTGTCGAATTCCTTTGTATTATCTTTAGGGAAGTATCCCTGGGATGTTGTAACTCCCCACTTGTATGTTCCCTCATCCGGCTCTTCCTCACCTGCAAGTATCTTGAACAGCATTGTTGTGGACTTTGTATTAGGTCCGACAAATGCTATCTTATCATCATGTCCTACTGTGAACGAAATATCATCCAGAAGCTTCTCACCATCTACAGTTTTGGAAATGTGCGATACAGTAAGCACCTCATTTCCAATATCTCTCTTTGGTCTGAAATCTATGTATGGATACTTTCTGCTTGAAGGTTTTATATCATCGAGCTCAATCTTTTCAAGTGCCCTCTTACGGGATGTAGCCTGTTTTGATTTGGATGCATTTGCTGAGAATCTCTGTATGAACTCCTGGAGTTCCTTGATTTTCTCCTCTTTCTTCTTGTTTGCTTCCTTCATCTGCTTTATCATCAACTGGCTAGACTCATACCAAAAATCGTAATTACCTGCATAGAGCTGTATCTTGCTGTAATCTATATCTGCGATCTGTGTACAGACCTTGTTGAGGAAATATCTGTCATGAGACACAACTATGACCGTATTCTCAAAGTTGATCAGGAACTCCTCAAGCCATGCTATAGCATCCATATCCAGGTGGTTTGTAGGCTCATCAAGAAGAAGTACATCTGGATTGCCAAATAAAGCCTGAGCAAGAAGCACCTTAACCTTGAGTCCACCATCAAGATCCTTCATCAGGCTGTAGTGAAACTCTGTACCTACGCCAAGACCATTCAGAAGTGTAGACGCATCAGACTCTGCCTCCCATCCGTTCATCTCAGCAAACTCAGCCTCAAGTTCCGCAGCCTTAACCCCATCTTCATCTGTGAAGTCTTCTTTCATATATATAGCATCTTTCTCTTTCATAATCTCATACAGACGCTTATTTCCCATTATAACTGTGTCAAGGACCTGATATTCATCATATTTATAGTGATCCTGCTGCAGGACTGAAAGACGCTCTCCGTCATTCATAGTTACATCACCCTTTGAAGGTTCTATCTCACCTGAAAGGATCTTCAAAAATGTTGATTTACCGGCACCATTCGCACCGATAAGCCCATAACAGTTACCCTCAGTGAACTTTATATTCACATCCTCAAACAAAGCTTTCTTACCAAATCTCAATGTCACATTATTAGCACTAATCATTGACGCATATACCTTTCACAATTTGCTTTTGTCTGTATACACAGACGTCTCCATTATCAGTGATTAAGTATATCAACATGTTGCATTTGTGTCAACACAAATGCGGCAGTCCCGGCGCTGTTTAAACAACGTCAGACTGCCACACCTGCCATGAAAATCCCAGCTGTTACAGATTTTTTACAATTGCATCATAGAGGTCTAACTCGCAATGCTCTGTATCTGTAAAATGATCACACGAAAGGCAGCTTTTGCCAGCCACATCATTGGAAAAACCTTTGCATGAACATCTCAGCTCATACGCACTGCACTTTTCTGCAACTTCCTTGTAAGTCTCTGTTGAACTTCTCATAATAATCCTCCTTCAACGCTGTCAGACCACTTCAGCATTTTCTACTTCTGAGCAGTCTGAAACATACACATATACTGCGCTAATATTATCTGCCGACGTCAAGCTTTATATTCACTTTTCTTGACAACTACATATATATTAAGTACAATCAAAAATAAAATTTTAAATGATTGGAGATGAAATCTTGGGCATTGATTCCATAGTAAACATAATAATTCTGGTGGTGCTGCTGGCACTATCCGCATTCTTTTCTTCTGCTGAAACAGCACTCACGACCGTGAGCAAATTCTCACTCAGATCTCTGTCTGACAATGGCAACAAAAGAGCAGGCAGGGTTCTTAAGGTAACTGAGGATTCTAGCAAGCTCATAAGCACTATACTGATTGGAAACAATATCGTAAATATTTCAGCGTCATCGCTCACAACAGTATTTGCAACAAAAGCATTCGGAAGTTCGTCAGTTGGTATTGCAACCGGAATACTCACACTTGTGGTCCTGCTCTTTGGCGAGATAACCCCTAAAACCATCGCGCAAAGATACAGCCTTAAGATATCGCTTATATATATTGATATAATCCGTTTTCTCATGGTGGTACTCACGCCAGTGATATTTATCGTAAACAAAATTGCGGATTTCATATTCTGGATACTCAGAATGGACAAAGACGGAGGCGGCCAGAAGATAACCGAGGATGAACTTATCAGTATAGTGAATGTCAGCGAGGAGGAAGGTGTCATCGAGAACAAAGAGAAACAGATGATAACCAACGTAGTTGACTTCGGTGATTCCGTCGCTAAAGATGTCATGATCCCCAGAGCTGATATGACCATAGCGTCAGTGGATATGGAATACGATGAACTGTTAAAATTATACATGGAAGTTCCATACACCCGAATTCCCGTATACGAGGACTCCAGAGATAACGTAATAGGAATACTTCACATAAAGGATCTGTTCTTTTATAAGGCAACCCACAATTTAACCAACTTCAGCGTGCGCAACATCATGAGGAAGCCACTATATGTATACGAATATCAAAAAACTAATGATCTGCTGCACTCCATGAAGTCAAATTCCAATACCATGGCAATAGTTCTGGATGAATACGGAATATGCATCGGACTTATCACCGTCGAGGATCTCATAGAGGAGATCATCGGTGACATAAAGGACGAATATGACATAGCAGAGCACAACAACATCATAAAAGTTGACAACGAGCATTACAGCGTAGACGGATCAATGAAACTTGACGAT
>URJI01000102.1 GCA_900548215.1 uncultured Coprococcus sp.
ATCCTGCTCAGACACTTTCACCAAAGACAAAGAGAGTTATAGCTGATTACACCAAGAAGCTGGCAAACAGTCTTCACGTAATCGGACTTATAAATATACAGTTCATAGCATACAATGAAGAGGTGTATGTAATAGAGGTAAATCCTCGTTCAAGCCGTACAGTTCCATATATAAGCAAGGTAACAGGTATACCGATTGTAGATCTTGCAACACGTGTTATCACAGGTGAAAAGATCAAGGATATGGGTTACACACCTGGACTTCAGCCGGAGTCAGAGTACTTCGCTATCAAGAAGCCTGTATTCTCATTTGAGAAGATCAGAGGAGCTGAGATAAGCCTTGGACCTGAGATGAAGTCAACAGGAGAGTGCCTTGGTATATCGAAGAACTACAATGAGGCTCTGTACAAGGCATTCCTTGGAGCTGGAATCAATCTTCCAAAGACCAAGAAGATGATCCTCACAGTCAAGGATTCAGATAAGATGGATGCAATAAGTATCGGTAAGAGATTTGCTGCACTCGGATACGAGATATATTCAACAAGAAGTACATGCAGAGTTCTCAATGAGAATGGTGTTCCTGCAAAGCTTATCAACAAGGTTGAGGAGCCATCGCCAAATCTGCTTGACCTGATACTGAGTCATGAGATCGATCTGATAATAGATACCCCATCACAGGGAGTTGATCGAAGCAAGGATGGATTTATCATCAGACGTCATGCGGTAGAGACGGGCGTTACATGTCTTACAAGTCTTGATACAGCTGACGCGCTGCTTACAAGTCTTGAGACTGCAGATACCACAAAGCTTTCACTTGTGGATATAAGCGAGATATAGAGCTGTTAAATATTGCATTAAGAATGTGAATGCATCAGTCTTACATGTTAATTCGTGATAATTACGAAAAATCATGTGGTTAAAAACATAAAAATGGGGCAAAATGATAAACAACGTTAAAAGGGGTTGTCATTTTGCCTCATTCAATTTATTCTTGTTAGCAAGTAAGATGTATAAATATAAATAAGTGAAGAAAATAGAGGTGAAATATGCATAACGTTCCTACAGATGAGGTGTTTGTCATAGGACATAAGAATCCCGATACGGATTCTATATGTTCAGCGATTGCGTACGCCAATCTGAAAAATCAGCATGAGAAGAAATATATACCAAAGAGAGCTGGCAATATCAATAAAGAGACACAATTTGTTCTGAATTATTTTGGAGTGAAGGGACCTGAACTGGTGAGCAATGTGAATGTTCAGGTTAAGGATATAGCATATAGAATGGTTGATGGTGTGTCGGGTGATATTACCATGAAGAGAGCGTTTGAGATAATGCAGGATAACGATGCAACGACACTCCCGGTTGTGAGTAGGGGCAAGATAAAAGGAATCATAACTGTCGGAGATATTGCTGAGGCATATATGCTTGAGAAGGATGATAATTCGCTGTTCATAGCTGGCACAAGGTTCTCACACATAATAGATACTATAAATGGCGAGCTTGTGTACGGTGATGCTGACGAATATGTTAAGGATGGCAGAGTGATTGTTGGGGCTGCCCAGGTAGATATTCTTGAGAGGCATGTAAAGGAAAATGACATAGTCATAGTGAGTGACAGGGTTGAAGCCCAGCTTGCAGCCATAAACTGCGGAGCAAGCATGCTCATAGTCTGTCTTGTGAACAGCATATCTGATGTTGTTCTGGAATTTGCAAAGAATAAGGGATGTGCGGTTGTCGTAACACCTGCGGATACTTATGCTGTTGCCAGACTTATCGGGCAGAGCATGCCTATTGGATTTTTTATGATAAGAGACCGTATCATGACTTTTTATGAAGATGATGATATAGATACTCTTAAGACTACCATGGCAAATACCAGGGTGAGATATTTTCCTGTGACGGATGGCTATGGCAATTATAAGGGACTTGTGTCAAGACGTAACTACATTAATGCGAGAAAGAAGCAGCTTATTCTTGTGGATCACAATGAGAGAACCCAGTCTGTTGATGGTGTAGAGAATGCTGAGATACTGGAGATAATAGATCACCATAGAATAGCAAATATAGAAACTATAAATCCGGTGTATTTCAGGAATCAGCCTCTTGGCTGTACTGCGACTATCATATACCAGATGTACAAAGAGCAGAATGTGAAGATAGATAAGCCGATAGCCGGTCTTTTGTGCGCGGCAATATTGTCTGATACGCTGGCGTTCAAGTCCCCAACATGCACATTCGTAGATGAGGCTGCTGCCAGGGAACTTGCAAGGCTTGCAGAGATAGATATATATGAATTTGCCATGGAGATGTTCGATGCGGGAAGCAATCTCAAGGATAAGACCATGGATGAGATACTTCATCAGGATTTCAAGAAGTTTGATATAGGGGATATGGTAATTGCAGTAGGACAGATCAACTCTGTGAATGAAAAAGAAATAGCCCGTATCAAAGCTGATATGACGAAGTACCTTAGCACATATACAGAGCCGGGGTGTGATGTTGTTCTTTTTGCAATGACGAATATATTGCAGGAAGGATCTGGCATGATATGTTCGGGTGATGGCGCAGAGAAATTGTGCCATAAGGCATTTGGTGTTGAGTTTGTAGATGGATATGGTTATCTTCCGGGGGTCGTTTCCAGAAAGAAACAAATAGTTCCCGCTCTTGTCAAGGCTACCCATCAGATATAGAAGGTGTGATGTATGGAGTTATATACTACAAATGCATATATCCGTGATACATTTGGAGAAAAATTATATAAGTTATCACTGAATGCAGGAACCACCTGTCCAAACCGTGATGGCACGGCTGGTACAGGCGGGTGTATTTTCTGCAGCGCAAGCGGATCAGGAGATTTTTCAGAAGATGCATCGCTTGGAATAGATGAACAGATAGAAGCTGCGAAGAAGAAGATATCAGACAAGTGCAGATGCAAACGGTATATTGCGTATTTTCAGTCGTTTACGAATACATATGGTGATATACCGCTGCTCAAAAGAAAATTCATTGCTGCTGCATGCCGGGATGATATAGCTGCTGTGTCAATTGCGTCCAGACCAGATTGCTTTGGTGATGATGTTATAGATATGATAGACGAGATCTCCAGGATAAAGCCTGTGTGGATAGAGCTTGGTCTGCAGACCTCAAAAGAGAGTACGGCAAAACTAATAAACAGAGGTTATGAGCTGAGCGTATATGATGACACTATGTCTAAACTGAAAAAGCTGGACGTGCACATTATAGTACATATGATAATTGGCCTGCCTGGTGAGACTGTGGATGATATGGTAAACACAGTCAGATATATAGTAAAAAGCGGAGCTGATGGAATAAAATTACAGCTGCTGCATATTCTTAAAGGTACAGTTCTTGAACAGATGTATTTGAATGGGGATATTGTCCCGTTATCGTTTGAAGATTATGCTGACATATTGTGCGCATGTCTGAAAGAAATACCTGAAGGTATGGTGGTCCATCGTTTCACTGGCGATGGTCCGAAGAGTATATTAACTGCTCCTTTGTGGAGTGCAGATAAAAAGAATGTTCTGAACCGTCTGAATAAGATTATAGCTGAACTGTAGCCTTGATATATCAGAATCCTGACTCTGCCTGTATTACTGATGTTAGGAATATTTTTAGATTTTTTTTGCCGGCAGGAGACAGACGCTTGCATACTGATAGTATGTTTGCTTCTTCCTTTTCAAGAGTTTTGCTGTAACTGAAAGCTTTGAAAATATCGTTTATATCTATGTCACTTTTCTTTGCAATATCAATAGAGGTGAGAAGAACAAGGTAATTTATGTTGATGGTGTAAAGATTTGATATTCTGATAAGACTTATAAGATCTGGTGTCCGTTCACCACATTCGTAGTGTGAATATGCCGATACTGATATTTCAAGGTTTGCGGCGAGGTCCTGTTGCCTGAGATCCTGACCGGTTCTCAGAGCCTTGAGAGCTGCACCTATTATTGAGTTGTTTTCACTTTGTGTCCCTCGCTGTTTTTTGTCTCTGAGTTCCTGACCTTGTTTGTTTTTATTTGTATCAAGACTTTCGTGACATTCTGTTTTTTTACGACTTTTCTGTATGTTTTGTTTTTCACTTGTTTCCAGATTTTTCATATTAGACTTCCTTTTTTGATTATGTAGAATAGTTTTGATTTTTTTGCTTTGAAATTTTTTATGGTATCTGATGTGATGTCTTTTGTTTTTCCTGCAGTATGCAAATTGTCATACAAATGCATCTTTGTCACATAGATTTTTGACAAATGCATCGACAAGACGTCTGTCATCTTTGCTCAATGAGGCATAATTTGTGATCAGATCTGCAGCATTATCGTTTGATTCAATCGTCGACAGATAGCTGTTTGACTCCATGACCATCTGGTGAGCCATCTCTGCGTGTTCCTGCATATATCTTGACGATATAGTGTATGCATATAACAGATCATGGTTTAATAGTTCTGATAATTTTATTGTTTGTTCTATATTGGGGATGTTGCGGCCTTCTTCATAGTTCGCATATCCTGAGCGGGATATGGACAGTGATTCGGCTACTTCTGCCTGTGTGAGACCTGCCTTTTTTCTGAAGTACTTAATGAGTGCTGGCAGTGGATTTGTAGTGCTGTAATTCATGTGTCACCTCCTTTGTGAGATTATAATACAGCAGATAACGTTTCCTGTGGGTATGATGTAATAAAATTGCTCCTGGATGTAATAATTTTCACATAAGGGAAATTTATTATGTTATAATAGACAGAAAATTATACATGCGGAGGAACATCAATGAGTTATGCAGACGATCTGTTTATAAATATGTGTAAAGATATTCTTGAGAATGGTTACAGTACGGAGGGGGAGAAAGTACGTCCAAAGTGGGCAGATGGAACTTATGCCTACACGATAAAGAAATTTGGAGTTGTCAATCGTTATGATCTGTCAAAGGAGTTTCCGGCTATGACGCTCAGAAAGACATATGTGAAATCTGCGGTAGATGAGCTGCTCTGGATCTGGCAGAAGAAATCAAATAATGTACACGATCTAAAGAGTCACATATGGGACAGCTGGGCTGATGAGGATGGGTCTATCGGCAAGGCATATGGATATCAGCTTGGAGTGAAGCATCAGTATAAGGAGGGGATGATGGATCAGGTTGATCGTCTGATATACGATCTGAAAAATAATCCATACAGCAGAAGAATGATGACGAATATATATGTTCATCAGGATTTGCATGAGATGAATCTGTATCCGTGTGCGTACAGCATGACATTCAATGTGACAGGAGACCGGCTCAATGCAATACTTAACCAGAGATCCCAGGATGTGCTTACAGCGAACAACTGGAACGTAGTACAGTATGCGGTTCTTGTACATATGCTTGCACAGGTGACCGGATTTAAGCCGGGAGAGCTTGTTCATGTCATTGCAGATGCCCATATATATGACAGACATATACCGCTTGTGAAAGAACTCATCTCAAGACCTGTATATCCGGCACCGAAGTTTTCTTTGAATCCGGATATAAAGGATTTCTATGATTTTACAGTCGATGATATCACTATAGAAGATTATGTGACCGGTCCCCAGATAAAAGATATACCGGTGGCAATTTAAGACGATTTGGAGGATATATGAAGTTTATTGCAGCTGTTGATAAAAATTGGGCTATAGGAAATAAGGGAAGATTGCTTGTGAGAATATCTGAGGATCAGAAGAATTTCAGAAATGAGACCATGGGGCATGTGGTTGTTCTTGGAAGAAAAACCCTGGAGGAATTCCCCGGAGGAAGACCGCTGAAAGGAAGAAAAAATATAATACTAAGTGGCAATCCTGAGTATACCGTGGATGGTGCTGTTGTTGTTCATTCTCTTGATGAGCTTTTTGTTGAACTCAGAAAGTATGATTCAGATGATATATATGTTATAGGAGGTCAGACTGTGTATGATGCACTTATACCATATTGTGATACAGGTATAATCACAAAGATAAATGAGGAATTTGATGCGGATGCATATATTCCAAATCTGGATAAGATCCCTGGATGGGGAGTGGCAGACAGCAGGCCTGGAGATGATCTGTCACAGTATGATTTTACATTTGTCACATATAAGAAAATGGTTTGAAGAAGTATAAATAGTGCGATTTTGCTATAATTAACAAAAAAATACCTCTTTTTGATGAAAAACTAACAAAAAACATTTGTTAATTGTAAATGATTGTGATACAATTTTTTTATAATTTTGGGAGGTGTACGATATGAGTGAAGTTTTAATTACATCGGGTACAAGTTTTGAAGGGTATGATATAGTTGAGTATGGGACTTACAAGTTCACGCAGACGATACTAAATTCCAATTTTCTTAAGGATATTGGAACGTCTATAGCTGATATAGCCACAGACAGAAGAGATGTGTATCAGGAGAAGATAGACGAGATACTTAATGAAACAATTAAGAATTTTACTGATCTTGTTGGTGAGTGTGGTTATAATGCTGTAGTAGGTTTCAGAACGGGAGTTGAGGTTTACACAAACAATGTTACTGCGGTTGTTGCAAGTGGTACTCTTGTAAAGATAGAGCAGCAGTATAAATCAGAATTTGACAAGAGTAATTTTGTCAGAAAAGATATTTATGTGCGCAACTACTATGATCTTCTCGTTCCAAGGGCGTCAAAGATAATCCTTGCATCAGAGGGAAAAGGAACTAAGGTGTGTGGATGGTTCAACAATTATAACAATGACGATATAAGAGCAATCAAGGCAGAGGTGCAGTTTACCAATATCTATGGTGATAATATTACTTTGCCAGATGTTGATTTTACATTTGAGAAGACCAACCTTAACCTTCTCAAATCCGATTATGTGGAGTGTAAGCTCCCGGATAAATATATAAAGATGATAACCTCAGCAAAGGTGTATATAAAGAAGTACGTGAAGGCGAGCGGTGTATATGAAATAGATGCGGATCCAATTGGAATAGAGATGTCTGATACAAAGTTCAAGGCTCTTAAGCTTAAGAAGGGTATAGATGCTGTAGCAAATTATAAGTCAGATGGACTTGTATGGACATGTAACTGTGGACATGTCAATGAGGGCGGCTCAGAGGAATGTGTCATCTGTGGAAGAAAACAGGATGAGATGAAGAATTCTGTCACGTTCAATTATGAGCCTATGCTTGAGGAGATGAAGACGAAGGAGTATGTAATCGAGATCAAGGATGTTTTGATGAAGTATATTAAAGATATCGATTCAGGACTTAGAATGCAGCTTCTTCAGATCATGGAATCTGGTTTATACTATGAGAAAACCAGAGGATCTATGAAGGATTCAGTAATAGAGAAGGTTGAGAATTTATTCTTAGGTTTATAGGATTTTGTTATGCAGCAATATATGTTTCAGATAATGAATTGCCTTGTAAGGAAAGGCTATCGAAAACTTAATCCTGAAAGTAATAACGTATACGGCAAAGTTGTTGATGATGCCGTATACGTTGTTGTTATAGGAAGCAATCATGATCTGAGTGCTGAAGAACTAAAAGATTTCAATAATAAGATCTTTCTGGATTTGTCTTTTAATTTCCATAAAAATGTGAAAATACTCAATATTCTCATAACACCAAACGGGATGTTTGATGATGCAACGCTTGATATCGTCAAGAATCTTGACAGTGTCTGGTTGTTTACAGAGGATTATGGAAAGTTATATATTTTTGAAAATCAGCCTTCGGATTTTGATGGCTTGTATGATGTTATAGATAAACAGCTGGCATTCGAAAATGAAAAATCAAACAGAACACTCAAAAATATATTTGGTGTGATAACACCTATACTTGTACTGCTCAACATTGCAGTGTATATTGCATGTGTGTACAGTTCTGGTGGTTCGGGGGGCACTCCGCTTGAATACGGGCTTGCAGTCAATGTTCAGGCAATATCCGAAAAAGGCGAATTTTACAGATTTTTTACCGCTATGTTCACTCATTTTGGGTTTGCACATCTTTTTGGAAATATGGTCATTTTGATCGCTCTTGGTGCAAGAGTAGAAAATATTATCGGTAGGTTTGAATATCTGGCAGTTTATATTGTTACGGGCCTTACATCTTCAGTGGTGTCATATTTTGAGTGCCTTGCCCATGGCACGTATGATTACGCTGCTGGGGCATCGGGGGCGATATTTGGGCTGCTTGGTATCCTTGTTGTTATAGCGGTCAAAAACAAAGGCAGGGTTAAGGATTTATCACTCATGAATATGATTGTTCTTCTGGTGCTTACTATTGTCAACGGGCAATTGTCAGAGGGGATTGATAATGTGGCACATATAGCTGGTTTTGCGGCTGGAATTGTGGTTGGTGTGATCCTTTTGCTGGCTAATCAAAAGGTTGTAAACAAATGTCATTTATGATAAAATAATACGACGATAAAAATGTGGGAGGCTGGGTAATGAGTACAGGAATTAGCATGTCGAGTGTCAACAAAATAAAAGAACTTGCAGACAATGGTGATTACAGCCTCGCTCTCGATATACTTGAACATCAGGATTTGTCAAAGTCCCTCAGTCCGCAGTTTATAAGGATATGCGGAGAAGTGTATTATGAGAACCAGAGGTACGCAGATGCCAGAGCTGCGCTGGTCAGAGCCCATTCCATGGCGCCGATTGGCAACAAGATAATCTATTCCATTATCAGATTATATCTTTCCATGGGATTTACAAGTCTGGCAGAACATTACTATGAGATATATCAGTTTAATCAGAAAGAGAAGGATGCAGGTACATACAGACTGGAATATATGATAGCTAAGGCACATAGGAAGCCTGTTAATGAGTTGTACAGTATTCTTGTAACTGCAAATGATATGGAGACTTCTGAGGAGTGGGATTATGAGATGCTTCTTCTTCAGGCGTACATACGAAATAAACAGAAGTTTAATGCGGGATGCGCTGAATTCAGAGCTAACTACAGGAATTCTACACATCTGGCAGAGCTTGATGACATGATGTCTGATACGACAGATTTGGAGACAGAGATTTATTGTTATCCGACAAAGGAAATTGTGGATGATGATCCAGAACAGAACGATATCAGAGAATTTGAAGGTAAGATTCTTGCTGATGATGATCAGAGGATACATCCGGATGATGCAAAGATAATGATCATGGTGGAGGATGACGCACCTGTTACAAGCACCATGAAGTTTAAACAGATGTGGCTCAGGTCGAAGGACAAGAAAGAACAGAAAAAGGAAGCCCGAAGGGAAGAACAGGAAGATCCGCAGCAAAAGAAGAAAGGATTTGGACTGTTTGGC
>URJI01000103.1 GCA_900548215.1 uncultured Coprococcus sp.
CCGCCACTCTGCGAAGCTCCTCCTCAAATGTGTCGAGTGAATACTGGTATATTCCCGGCATGGAGTCTACCGGGTTCTTGATTCCTGTGCCCTCCGCCACAAACATCGGATATACAAGATCCTCCTTATGTACTCTGTTCTCTCTGACCATATTTCTGATAGCCTCGCTGCCGCGAAGTCTTCTGAGTCTTATCATATTATTGCCTCTTTTCTCTACATACATATTATCTGTCCCAATTATAAAGCACTCCCTACATTTCTCTACCGGAGAGCCCTGTACCAAAGGGGCCTGACCCCTTTTAAATTTTTTTGTTGATTTTCCTACCTTTTTACATCGACCGGGGCGAAGGTGCCTGACCCCCACTGTGGACCCCCACTGTGGGGCCTGACAAGCCTAATTATGGGTATAGAATTCACCAATAGCTGATATAAGATGCTCGATATCACCAATCTCTGGAACTATATCCGCATGATAACCAGCCTTCTCCAAAGCCTTCTCAGTCACATTTCCAAGTGCCGCTACATGAATATTTTCCATTATATCACGTATTTTTAAACTGCTGTCTGTATTGTCCGTATGATCCCCGCATGAATCAGTATCGTTAGATGTATGCTCCATATCAATTCTGTTTTTTTCTGCATCAAGAACGTCCAGAAATCCCCTGACTCCTGACGCACTTACAAATGTTATCACATCCAGATCATTCAGATACTGTATGCTCTCCATCCTGCGTCCAACCACATCATAAACCGAAATCTCATCATATGCCACACCGCCCTGATCAAGTATATCAAGCATCGTCTCGCTGCCCTGGACTGCCCTCGGAAGGAGAAGCCTCTCCCCGTCCTTCATCACATTTGCAAGCCCTCTGGCAAGGGCACTTGTGGTGTACTCGTCCGGCACATAATCCGCTATGTAGCCTTCGGATCTTAACGCATCCCTTGTTCCGGCTCCAACCACTGCAAGTTTCAAATGAGCCAGTTTTCTGACATCTATGTTCCACTCCCTGAGCCATTTGAAAAACAGGGTTATGGTGTTCTGACTGGTAAATGCCAGCCAGCTGTAATCTTCTATATGTTCCAGAGCCACGCGCAGCCTGTTCTTCTCCTCTGTCTGCTCCACACTCATATCCACTATGCTGTAGGACTGACCGCCAAGTGCATCTATGGCAACTCTCATCTTCTCGCGGAGCTTTGGCGTTCCAACAAGTCCAACGTGGACATTCTGGAGTGGACCTCTGTTCGGTGCAGTAAAATCCAACGCTGCATTTTCGCCAACGACTATGATTGCGGGGGATTCCAGCTTTGCCTCTGTTACCTTGTCCGCAATGGACTGTATGTCACCACGGACTATCCTCTGTCCCGGCATGGTTCCTTTGGAAATGACCGCGACCGGAGTATTCTCCTCCGCACCGGCCTGTACAAGTCTCTCCATGATCTGCGGCAGTCTGTTCAGCCCCATCAGGAACACGCTTGTCCCTTCCTGATTTCTGATGTAATCATAGTCATCTAAACCACCTTCATCAAACTTGTTTCCACCTGTAAATTCTGAGTTTTCTGTAGGCTTCAGATGTTTTGTAAATTCATTTTCTTTTGAACTCTCCACCTTGCCATCTGCCCGCTTGTGTCCTGTTATCACGTGAAAGCTTCTACTCGTTCCACGGTGTGTCACTGGTATTCCGCACACCTCCGGAACCGCCACTGCGGATGTTATTCCCGGTATCACCTGAAATGGAATCCCCGCTTCTAAAAGTGCGGTCACTTCCTCGCCGCCTCTTCCGAATACAAATGGATCGCCGCCTTTGAGGCGCACCACCATGTTTCCTTTGCGGCCTTCCTCAACAAGTATCTCGTTTATCTCAGGCTGCTTCTTGTAGTGGCTGCCCGCCTGTTTGCCGACGTATATCCTGCGGCAGTCCGGCTTCACCATCTCCAGAAGCTGATAGGTTCCGAGTCTGTCATATATGATTGTATCGCATTGTTTTATGAATTCCAGGCCCTTCACCGTGATAAGTCCCGGATCGCCGGGGCCTGCGCCTATCAAATATACCATTTTGTTCTCTCCCTACGCCGTGTGAGTTGGATGGGTGTCTCTCGGCTACGCACAGCTCAGTCACCTTGTCTTGCTCCTACATTGAACATCAGCCCATTATAAGTCGCCTTCGGCGAAGGGCTGACGCTACATGTCAAGTTTTCACAGAAAACTTGACACAACATTTGCACTCACTCCCGCCTCCGATAAGGGCGTTTGGGGAATGTCGTCAAACGGAGTTTGATGACCTGCGCACGCATCAGCGTGCTTCCCATCCCGTTCGGCAAGGAGCGACAAGCTTCCATCGCTTATGTGCTACCCGCCGTAGAGACACCCATCCAACTCACACGGCTTACACATCGAAAAAATTTACTTCTTTACTTTTCTTTTATCTTCAATACATACTACTTCAAAACAATCTACATTTTATGTTTTTATTTATCTTTTAAATATACTGTTGCAAAACAACTTACTCTACTTTATTAAATTCTCTACCAGCTGTTCCAAGTCTGCGGTGTTTCCCTCTACCGTCTTTCTGTGTATCTGGATTTCTTTATCTTTCTCTTTGTCCGAAACCGCCGCGCCTGCCTTCATCAGGCTGAGTTTTACGTGTTTGCCTTTCAGTTCTGAGTATACCCCTATCGGCTCATGACAGCCGGCGTTCAGACGATTCAGGACTGCACGCTCGCATATGAGCTGTGTGTATGCCTCTGTGTCATTTATCTCTCTCACCATGTCGCATGCTTCGCCAGATGTTCGTGTCTCTATCGCTATGATTCCCTGGCACGCTGCCGGAAGCATTGACTCTGTACTGAGGTATCTGAATGTAAGTTTATCTTTTTGCACTTCAAAACATCCAGCGCTGCCATCGATGATTCCCAGCCGTTCAAGTCCTGCCGCCGCAAGTATGATGGCATCGTATTCGCCGGCCTCCAGCTTCTGTATGCGGGTGCCGACATTTCCTCTCAGGTTCTTGCACACCGCATTTGGATACATGTCTCTTATCTGGTACTGCCGTCTCAGGCTGCTGGTTCCCACCACGAAACTGTCGTTTCTGTCAAATGACCTGCCACTCTTATATATAAGAACGTCCTGCGGACATGCCCTCGGAAGTGTACCCGATATCGTAAGACCTTCCATGATCTCCATCGGCATATCCTTGGCACTGTGTACCGCTATGTCTATGTCACCTTTAAGTATAGCTTCCTCGAACTCCTCGACAAATACAGCCTTACCGCCAAATTCCAGGAGCGCCCGACTTGTATCTCTGTCCCCCCGGGTACTCATTGTAACCATCTGAAAATCAACCTGGGGAAATCTCTCCCTGAGTGCCCTTATCACCAGTTCAGTCTGAGCAAGAGCAAGCTTGCTGCCGCGGGTTCCGACCTTGACAGTATTTTTCAAACTACAGCCCTCATCATACACACTGTCACGGTGAAAGCCACCTGCTGAATCAACCGCCGCACATTCACCATTATCCAATTTGTCTATTCTCTGTCCATTCTCAACTCTCATCTAACAGACTCCTAACCATTTGCTGAAATGCTTTCTTTCGCTCTTCCTCGCCGTCTATCTGTGCTTTGATCTGCTCCCGGAGCTCACCCATCCGCTCCGCTATGTCGCCATAACTCCTGTCTAAATGGCTCTCTATATTTCTCTTGATCGTTCCCGCAAGCACCGGACTCTGTCCTCCGGTGGAAACGCTTATCACTACCTCTTTATCCTTTATGATCGCCGGAAAGTAGAATCCACAATCCGATTTCACATCCACTACATTTACCAGTATGCGCTGCTGCCTGCAGAGCTCAGCCATGTCGTGGTTGACCTTCTCATCGTCCGTCGCCATTATGACGACAAATGCATCGTCTATATCCTGGGGCTGTACACATCTTTTTATAAGTGTTAAGTGTCCAGGATAATCCGCAAAATTCTCTCCAGCTCCACAATTATCCTGTCCCATTCTCTGTATTTCTACACATTTTTTGCAATCACTTGTCACCGCATCTGTTTTGCAAACACCTGTCGCCGCACAATATTTGTCTGGCGTATTCATCTGCTCCGCCAGTTCTAAAAGCTCCGGACAAAACTCCGGTGACACCACCGTAACCACCGCGCCAAATTCCAGCATGCTGCACGCCTTTCTGTATGCAACCGTTCCTCCGCCGGCAATCAGGCATCGCTCATTATTCAGTTCGATCATAAATGGGAAATATGACATCACTACCTCTAATCTCTATTATTGAATCTCTCATAAAATCACTCAAAAGCTGTTCAAAATATTTGACATCTGACAAGGCTCTCATCAGCCGATAACACTTCATAACCTCAGGCAAATAAGCAATATTCAGTTCTCGCATCCAGCAGCCAGAATACTGTCCAACATTTTCTCAAATGCCTCATATTCAAGCTGCCCTTTAAGTTTGTATACAAGCTTTGCTCCGTCTGTTGTCTTAAGCTGCGCCATGACATCTCCGTGCTCCCTGTTGAACCTCGAAAATGCTATGTTCTTCATGATCTCGTCAACCTGTGATATGAGCCACGGTTCCATCTCCGTGATTGTCTTCGCTCTGCTCTCATTGTTCTCCCTCGAAAGTGTTCTGATGTAGTCTATGTCACGCAGCACACATCCGTCCACATCTGAGACCGCAGGATCAACGTCCTTTGGCATTGCCAGATCCAGGAACAATCTTCTCTTATGCTGCATTTTCACAGCTTCTGCCAGCTCATCCCTGACAAATGTATAATGCGGGCTTGCTGTCGCACTGATGATGACATCCGCCCAGGCTGCCAGCTCATATCTTCTGCTGTAGTCCTCTATCCTGATCTGCTGATGTCTGTCAAATATGCTATCTGCGCTGTGGTGACTTCTGCTTGTGCCTGTTATCTCTATATCTGGCGCAAGATCTGCAATATCCTTGACAACTATGCTGCCTATCTTGCCTGTGGCTCCTACGACTAGAATATTACCGGTGCAGGTATTTTCAGCATATACCCCATCATCATAGCCGGCCCTTGCAGTTTCAGCATTTACAATTTCTCCATGGTCACCCAAAGCACTTTTACAGTCTGCCTCATCTCTTCGCACATCTCTGCACGTGTTCTCAGTCCCACCATTTCTTATAAAGCTTACTGCCTCCCGGGCTGACAAAGTTCCGACGGATACCGGAAGTCTCGTGGCATCACTCTCCGTTGCCACCGCCTTTGCCGCCGCAAGTGCTCCCTGAAATGCTATATTCAGCTCGCCGTCACAGGCTCCAATCTCCTTTGCCACAAGATATGCGCTCTTCACCTGATGTATGATCTCCACCTCGCCGAGTACCATGGAATCCATGCCACACGCCACTCTGCACAGATGAAGCGTACACTGGAACCCCTCATAATTCATGCTGTATTTTCTTACGAGGCTGACGGGGACATCCCTATCATTAGCCAGAAGCATTTCTATCTGTTCAAGCAGGCTACCTCGCCCAACGGAAGCTTCACCGCTGCTCATTTTTCCTGTTATAACAGACCCACATGGCTCACATCTATCCGTAAAGTATATTTCCATCCTATTGCAGGTCGACAACACGACACATCCACCCACCTCAGCCTTTAGCCGCTCGGTGAACTGTCTCTGTCCTTTTGTCGTAAATGCAAATCTCTCCCTGACATCGGCCGGTGTATTCTTATGGTTTATACTTATGCAAAACATCTCTTCAGTAACTCCAAATAAAATTTATGACACAGTCGCAATCTTTATAAATCGCTGACGCAAATTACACAAACATGAACCTTGGCACACTTCCATCGTAAAGAACAAGGGCGGGTATCAAAGCCCGCCCTGTTCTTTCAAATGCCTGCTATCTATCATGATTCTATAACAAGCTCCTCTATCGTCACATTCTTTTCCTCATCTATGTTGAAGGCCTTGAGTACCGGATTGTCTATCTCCATGAGGGAGAGAATCAGATAATTCACCTTGGAATCATATGCAAGTCTCTTATCCTCCTCCGAAGGTCTGGACGGAGACTCTGGATGGGAATGGAAGTTGCCAAGAAGCTCATATCCATTTGCACGCATATCCTTAACTGCCGCAAGCTGCTCTCTTGGGTTCATGGAGAAATGCTCGTTGCTGGCGTCAATATTTGTCAGGAGATACACCTTCCTGATGTACTTCTTGTCTCCCTCTCTGACACCGCCGATCAGACCACAGGACTCATTTGGAAGGCCTTCCTTGCAGTGTGCAAGTATCTTCTCGTAATCAGACTTTGTCATGTACAACATCTTACTTCATATCCTCCTTATATTCAACTATCTCTGTGACCCACCTATATCAACTATGTTGATCATGCTGCGTTAAGCGGGAGCGCTCCCAGATATGGTATTGTCAGTCAGACTCAGCATTCACAGTCCTATACACAGGCGGATTACAGAGATCATTTTATTTTCCGTCGCACTCTACCTGCTCGTAATCGATGAGCTTGGTGATGGTTGGATTTGGTCCACATACAGCACATCCACAGCCCTTCTTGTGAGGGAGCTTTACTGTGTGGAATTCCATCTTAAGTGCGTCAAATGTAAGGAGTCTTCCTGTCAGAAGATCGCCAACTCCGATGAGATATTTGATCGCCTCCATAGCCTGAAGGCTTCCGATGACACCGCCCATTGCTCCGATGACTCCGGCCTGCTTACATGTAGGAACTGCATCCTTTGGAGGTGGATCCTTGAATACACATCTGTAGCATGGACCCTCATCTGGAACATATGTCATAAGCTGACCCTTGAATCTGATGATTCCTGCATGTGAAAATGGTTTCTTGGCCATAACACAGGCATCGTTAATAAGGAACTTTGCAGGGAAGTTGTCTGTTCCATCAATGATGAAATCATAGTCCTTGATAAGGTCCATTATGTTCTCTGATGTAACGAACTCTCTGTATGTGATTACATTTACATCAGGGTTCATGGCGTTCATGGTCTCCTTTGCGGATTTGACCTTTGCCTTGCCCACATCTGCTGTTCCGTGGATGATCTGCCTCTGAAGATTTGACAGATCTACCTCGTCGGCATCAACGATACCGATCGTACCAACTCCGGCTGCTGCCAGGTACATAGCGGCTGGCGCTCCCAGTCCACCTGCACCGATGATCAGCACCTTGCCATTTAACAATTTCTTCTGTCCCTTCACGCCAACTTCCTGAAGGATGATGTGACGTGAGTAACGCTCCATCTGTTCGTTTGTGAATGCCATTAGAAGCTGCCACCTCCCATGAAGTAGAGGAACTCTACTATATCTCCGTCCTTGAGCTCTGTTGTTGCAAATGCATCTGAGTCAACAAACTCATCATTGACTGTTACTGTGACATAGTCCGGATTCTCAACGTTCTCTGACACGATGATCTGAGCTATTGTTGTCTTCTCTGCTATCTCTTTCTTCTTTCCTGCTATTGTGACTGTCATTTTTCCTTCCTCCTGACGATTCATTTGCCTGTCCGGGATTGCCAGACTGCATAAAATGTGATTATATACTTTATAATTTTAATTATATAGTTTCATTCTTCTGTACACCGAAAGTAATTGACTACAGTCAAACACTTCATCGTGTCACTTTACATATGGATTACTACAGTAATCCTGGACTTCTCCCACTTCGTGGGTCTCTCCTTATGAAAATTTTTTAACTTCCTCCTCCAGCGCATTTCTCTTCACAAGGCCTCGGATGCGGGAAACCTCCTCGCCTCCCTTGAAGAAGAGTATGGTTGGCGATGCCATTACTGCGTACTTCTCAGCAAGCTCTGCGTCGAAGTTTACATTTACCTTGTATACATTTACCTTGTCCTCGTAGTCATTCTCGATGCCGCCAAGAATAGGTGAGAGCTGCTTGCATGGTATACAGCTGTCCGAATAGAATTCCACGATGACCGGAAGCTCCGACTGAAGAACCTTCGCATCGAAATCCTCTGCACTGACTCTTACTGCCATTCATTTTCTCCTTTCCTGATCAATCCTCCAGTTTTTTAACTATAAGATCATAAGTGCCATTCTCGTTGTCGATGAGCTTCAGGATCTGCTGTCCTTCCTCTTTGAAGCTTCTTGGTACGTTCTGTACAGGCTCGCCGTCGTTCATAGTAACCGCAAGTACCTGTCCTATCTCAAGCTCCTCCATGGCTACCTTCGCCTTGACAAATGTCATCGGGCACACCACATCAGTTATATCTACTCTGTCATCGATTTCATAATCAGCCATTGTAAGCCTCCTTTAATACTTCTTTGAATTTGTCTAAGCCCACACGCTCCAGGGTGAACTGGAAACGCTCGCTTGGCTTTGCATTGTCTGCAAAGAACTGTATTGCCGCATCTGTGATACGGAAAAGTTGCTCCTCAGATGTAACAACCGGAAGTAACTCCTCACCGCGGTGGATCGTGTTACCAAATAATCCTCCGAATGATACAAGGTATCCTGTCTCGCCCTTCCATGCATCTGTAGGACATGCCTTTGCGCATCGACCGCAGTAGTTACATTTGTCTGTATCGAGGATGATCTTGCCGTCCGCCATGGTGATCGCGCCCTCACGGCACGCCTTGACACACACGCCACACATGATGCATGATGGCTCATCCCACTCAACTACCATTGCGCCCTTGATTCCCACGTCATTCTCCTCTGCCTTCAGACAGTTGTTCTGGCATCCTGTGACACCGAACTTGAACTTGTGCGGAAGCTCTCTTGCGTAATATCTCGCATCAAGCTTCTTGGCTATGTCATAAGTGTCTATATTGCCGCTCGGACAGATCTGATTTCCCTGGCACGCTGTGACTGTTCTTACTCTTGGGCCACACACACCCGGCTTACAGCCTCCCTTTGCCAGTTCTTCCTTTACCTCATCCACATCGTCAAGCTTAACAAATGGGATCTCGACGCTCTGTC
>URJI01000104.1 GCA_900548215.1 uncultured Coprococcus sp.
AGAAATTCATGGATCTTGATAGTCTGGGGGACAGGCTGATAAAGAAAAAGATTGTATCAGGTGAGTTCATGGTGAAGGATCTTGGATGGTTCAGACTGTCATTTATATCGATAGATGTTGACGAGGACGGACGTCCTTTAAAAGTCATATTTACTACCAGAAACATAGATGAAGATAAGAAACGGGAGCAGAAGCTGATAAGACGGTCTTATACAGATGAGCTCACAAAATGTTATAACAGGAGCGCATATATAGATGATGTCAGGGAGCTGCCGGGAGATTCTGTATATGTGTATGTGTCCATGGATGTAAATGGGCTTAAATTAGTGAATGATACCCTGGGACATGCGGCTGGAGATGAACTGCTTCAGGGTGCTGCCGAGTGTATGGAGCAGTGTTTTGGAAACTATGGTAAGGTGTACAGGATGGGCGGTGATGAATTTGTAGCCATCATATTTGTAAATACCAGGAGGCTGAAGAGAGTGCGGCAGGAGTTTGATGACGTTGTGGGTGGATGGTCCGGACAGCTGGTGAAGTCCATATCGATATCATGTGGCTATGTGTCAAGTGATGAGAAGGACTGGGAGTCATTTGACGAGATAGTAAAGGCTGCAGATGAGAGAATGTACGAGAATAAGGCGGCATATTACAGGCAGAAGGGCGTCGACAGAAGGTATCACTAGAGTACATATGCAATATAGAGTTATACAAAACGGGTGGAATGATAAAAATTTTATCATTCCACTTTTTTTGTAAATATGAAATAAAAATTGGGCAAGCTATTATAGGGACATGAGATAGAAATAGACAAATATATTATATGCGACAGATCAAATTCGGAGCTGTCACATATGCTTATATTTTGATGTGAAAGAGGAGGTGCTATGTGCCCTGTGGGCACATATTGGAATGCACCGACGAACTGCCGCCGACCGTAAGGGAGGGGGCGATACAAGAAAGAGGAGGTGCTATGTGCCCTGCGGGCACATATTGGAATGCACCGACGAACTGCCGCCGACCGTAAGGGAGGGGGCGATACAAGAAAGGAGAATTGCTTATGTCAAAGAAGAAATTGGGAATCAGAATCGCAGCGGTGGCAGCAGCCGGCGCAGGAGCAGCAGCTCTCACAGTTAAAAATCATAATAAGGCAAAAGTTCAGAAGGAGAAGGCTGCGGCTGAACATGCTGAGTACCGCAATACGGAGCGCGGAAAGCATGAGAAGAACAGTAAGGGAATCTATTATACAAATGGAAACTATGAGGCATTTGCCAGACCGAGAAAGCCGGAGGGCGTGGATGACAAGAACGCATATATAGTGGGAAGTGGTCTTGCATCACTGGCAGCAGCTTGTTTCCTTGTACGTGACGGACAGATGCCGGGCTCACACATCCATATTCTTGAGGCTATGGATATAGCGGGCGGTGCGTGCGATGGAATATTTGATCCTGCCAGAGGCTACGTCATGAGAGGTGGACGTGAGATGGAGAACCATTTCGAGTGCCTGTGGGATCTGTTCAGAAGTATACCTTCCATAGAGACACCGGGGGTATCGGTTCTTGACGAGTATTACTGGCTGAACAAGGAGGATCCAAATTATTCACTGTGCAGAGCAACAGTGAACAGAGGCAAGGATGCCCACACAGATGGCAAATTCAATCTGAGCCAGAAGGGCTGTATGGAGATCATGAAGCTCTTCATGACAAGGGATGAGGATCTGTATGACAAGACGATAGAGAATGTATTCGACGATGAGGTATTTGATTCAACATTCTGGCTGTACTGGAGGACGATGTTCGCATTTGAGAACTGGCACAGTGCACTGGAGATGAAACTCTACTTCCAGAGATTCATACATCACATCTCAGGACTTCCGGATTTCTCAGCACTCAAGTTCACAAAGTACAACCAGTATGAGTCGCTGATCCTTCCTATGGTGAAGTATCTTGAGGATGCGGGCGTGACATTCCAGTACAATACGGAGGTCACAAATGTCATATTTGATATGAGAGACGGCAAGAAGATAGCAAAGACCATCGAGTGCAGGGTAAATGGAGCTGAGAAGGGTATTCCGCTCACTGAGAACGATCTTGTATTTGTCACAAATGGAAGCTGCACGGAGGGGACTATCTACGGCGATCAGAACCATGCGCCAAATGGTGATGCAGAGGTGAGAACAAGCGGCTGCTGGAGCCTGTGGAAGAACATAGCCGCGCAGGATCCTTCATTTGGCCATCCGGAGAAGTTCTGCTCTGATATATCAAAGACAAACTGGGAGTCAGCCACAGTTACAACGCTTGACGACAAAATCATCCCATACATCGTGGATATCTGCAAGCGTGACCCTAGAACCGGAAAGGTTGTCACGGGTGGTATTGTGAGCTGTCAGGATTCAAGCTGGCTGATGAGCTGGACCATCAACAGACAGGGACAGTTCAAGACCCAGGACAAGGATAAGGTGTGTGTATGGGTATATGGCCTGTTCACAGATGTTCCGGGCGATTATATCAAGAAGCCTATGAAGGACTGCACAGGTAAGGAGATCACGGAGGAGTGGCTGTATCACCTTGGGGTTCCAGAGGATGAGATCGAGGAACTGGCGACAAACAGCGCAGTCTGTGTGCCAACTATGATGCCGTATATCACCGCGTTCTTCATGCCTAGAGCAAAGGGTGACAGACCGGACGTAATTCCGGACGGATGTACCAACTTTGCATTCCTTGGACAGTTCGCCGACACTCCTCGAGACACAGTGTTCACCACAGAGTATTCCGTCAGAACTGCCATGGAGGCGGTGTATGGACTACTCGGTGTGGACAGAGGTGTTCCTGAAGTTTGGGGAAGTGTGTACGATATCCGTGAACTGCTGGACAGCAGCGTGAAACTCATGGATGGCAAATCTCCGCTTGAGATAAATCTCGGACCACTGAACAAGCTCAAGAGACCTATACTGAAGAAGATCCAGGGCACGGTGATCGAGAAGGTGCTGAGAGACCACGACATCATCAAAGAGGGTATGCTGTAGGTTGAAGTTAATATAGAGTAATAAGAAAGTTCCATGTGTCTGCACGGTGCAGATGCATGGAACTTTTTATGTGGTGAAGACAGTGGGGACGGAGGGACCTGTCCCCTCCGTCCCCACTGGAAAATAAATTGACTTTTCCCGTGTATAAAAATATACTTTTGGATATTGAATAAGAAGGGACGTTCCTGGGAGGTTAATATGAAGATGACAACACTTTGTTACATAGAGAAAGATGGAAGATACCTGATGCTCCACAGGACAAAGAAGGAGAAGGACATTAATAAAGGCAAATGGATCGGTGTAGGTGGACATGCCGAGGAGGGTGAGAGCCCTGAGGACTGCCTTCTGAGGGAGATAAAGGAGGAGACGGGACTTACGCTTACATCGTATAGATTCAGAGGGCTGGTGACATTTATCAGCAATGAGTGTGAGAATGAGCTTATGTGCCTGTTCACCGCAGATGGATTTGATGGGGAAGTTCAGATATGCGATGAGGGGGATCTTCAATGGATAGATAAAGAGATCGTGCCAACACTTCCGACGTGGAGCGGGGATGCGATATTCCTGAAATTGCTGCTTGAAGGGGAGGAGAGATTTTTCTCACTCAAGCTCGTATATGAGGGAAGCGGGCTGGTGGAGCACAGGCTGGAATTCTATTGATAATGAATATGTGATATAGTGAAGGGGAATATAATCGCGAAAAACAGCACTGGGATTTATAGTGTCTTGCATGGGATGGGGAATAATTCCCCTTCTTGGAGATGATGTACATGTCATAAGTGTACCGAGAATTGTGCTTAGCCTATTGGGCATTATGGGAATAGTCGCGATGGTAAAGAGCGTGAAGGATTATATAGCGGTGAAGAATGGCAAAGCACCTGAAGTGCAGGATCACAGCAGATCTTCGTAGTACCAGTATGAGGCAAATGCGCGTATGGCGATGCCTTGGGATGGAAATGGTGCAATGGACAATCCAATCACGGATTTCTACAGAGAACATAAAGAAGGCATAGACACGACCATAAGAACTGTACAAAAGGGCAGGAATATTTCTGGCAGTTGGAATATTTGTGATAGTAAAAGGAACGTCCCCACAAATGGAGGAACAAAATGGAATGCAAAAGATTTGACAATACGATAATTGCAAGGATTGACAAGGGTGAGGAGATATTGGAGCAACTGAAGGTGATTGCTGTCAATGAGAATATTATGCACATCTCCATATGAGTGCTGGAAATGAGAAGGGTGAAGTGTTTGGTGGGCATTTGAACAGAGCTTAGTATATTTACGTTTGAATAAAGTTGAACAGTTTGAGAAATCGGCACATAAAGATAATGAATGGAGGATTATATATGACTTACAAAAAGAATGTTTCAAATATGGTGATTGCCATCGTGTGTGTCGTATTGTTTGTTGTGACTGCGTTTTATTGTGTGCCGAGATTCTCGCTGCTTTCATCGAATGCATTGCCGGCAACGGTTGCGAGTGATGACAAGCATGGGACAAGCGGCTATGCAATATTGAAAGTAGATGGAGCCAGAGAGGATGGAGGAACGATATTCTTCCACTATTATTATCCCGAAAACAAGTCACATCTAAAACAGGATGAAAAGGTGCTGGTAAGTGGGAACATCACGTTTATGGATGAATCGACAGAACAGGGAGTGAATGCAGACCTGATTATCGGAACAAAGACACCGGTGCTTATATGTTTGATTTTATCATTGCTGGGGTTGGTTGGCGCAATCTGCCTGTTGCCATCAGCAATTCGCAATTTCCGTAGTAAACCATGGAGTCGTGATGAGGAGATAGAAACGAAGAGCAAATCGGTGAATGCATTCTATACGGCTGAGATTTTGGCACTTGTAGTTGCTTTGATTTTCTTTCTGGCGGGTATGACGCAGGTGGTCGGATATGCCTGCGCGAAGAATCATACAACAGGAACTGTAACATATCAAAGTTCTCGGATGAGCTCCAATCATGTCAAGGTATATAGCGGAAATGATGTCAGAAATCACAAATCACTTTATGGGAAAGGCATTCGGTCAACTTATACGGTGCTGCAGATTAAGGCGGATTCACCGGTCAATGGTGCCGATGTGTTTTGGTATGAGGGAAATTGCATCATTCTGGGCAGTAAGAATGTTTATATAGGCTATAATGATAATTCCATGTCGGTCTTATCACAGTTTGAACTGGTGATGACGCTCATAAGCGGTGCATTTTTATTATTCCATGCAGTTTCAGCACGGTTGCTCAGTAAGAAAAATCCATATGGAGGGAAGCTTTTCTGGTTTTTTAAATAATGTAGAATTGTGCGATAGAAGTCCGGGAACACCCGGACTTCTTCTTATTTTGATAGAATCGACATGTGTGGCTATTAAAAACGTAACAAATTTATGACCAGTAATGGAAAAATGTGATATCATAGCGATACAAGGTCGGAAAAAATGCAAAGACAAGGCCAACAAGGTCAGAAAAAGTGCTGAAACAATGCTAGAATAGACCATAAAAAATGTGATATACTATCAGAAAAAGGATGGTGTGATAATGTTTCGATTTGCAATGAATGATTTGTTACAGTGGAAAGGGAAGAAAAATAGAAAACCTTTAATTATAATGGGAGTCAGACAGGTGGGAAAGACCTGGTTGATGAAGGAATTTGGAAAGAACTGTTATGAGAAAATAGCATACATTTCTTTTTATAACAACCAACGTATGAATGCGGTTTTTGAAAATGATTTTGATATTGAACGAATCATAATGAATTTAAATATTGAGTCAGGAGTAACAATTACTCCAGGGAATACATTGATTATTCTTGATGAGATCCAGAACACACCAAAAGCTTTAGAATCCTTGAAATATTTCTGCGAAGAAGCACCAGAATACCATATTATAGCAGCAGGGTCACTGCTGGGAGTGGCAATTCATGAGGGAGTGTCGTATCCGGTTGGTAAAGTTGACTTGTTGGATCTATATCCGCTTAACTTTAGAGAGTTTTTATATGCTATGGGCGAGAAAAAACTGGCAGATGAATTAAAAACAAAGGACTATTCCATTATTGATAATTTCTCTGACAAATACCTTTTCTGGTTAAAAAACTATTATTACACGGGAGGAATGCCTGCGGTAGTTGATGCTTTTCGACTAGACAAAGATTATACAGAAGTAAGGCAGATTCAAAGCGATATATTAAGACAATATGAAGGGGATTTTGGAAAGCATATTGAAAGCAGGGTGCTGCCAAGAATCAGAATGGTGTGGAATTCTATCCCAATGCAGTTGGCAAAAGAAAACAAAAAATTCTTTTTTGGTCAGATAAAAAAGGGGGCTCGTAGCAGCGAGTTTGAAATAGCAATTCAATGGCTGCTTGACTGTGGACTGATTTATAAAGTTAATCGTGTAAATGAACCTCATATGCCTCTAAAAGCATATCAAAGCATGAATGCATATAAATTGTTTATGCTGGATGTCGGATTGCTGGGGGCATTAAGTGAGTTGCCAGCGACATCCATATTGGAAGGAAATGATATTTTTATAGAATTTAAGGGTGCGCTTACAGAGCAATATGTGTTGCAGCAGCTGATTTCAGATACGCCGTACACACCGTATTACTATGGGACAGAAAAAGCTACGTTTGAACAGGATTTTTTGATCCAAAAAGAGGCTGCAATTATACCTATTGAAGTAAAGGCAGAAACGAATATAAGGTCGCAGAGTCTAAAAGCATATTGCGATAAATTCCATCCTGAGAAAGCTGTACGTTTTTCAACTCTAAAGTATATGGATCAGGAATGGATGGTAAATATACCACTATATGCGGTATGTAATTTGTAAATTTGGGGTTGAAGGAGCAACAATATATGAAGTATTTATATTTGCATGGATTAGGACAAAAACCAGACAGTTGGAATAGAGTAATAAAAGAAACGAAGGTATCGGAAAGTAGTGTCAAATTAAGTTTGGCAGAGATGTTAGAAGGAAAATCTGCTACATATAAGGAATTATATTCGGCATTCTCATCAGAATGTGACAAGGTGAACGATGAAATTGTCTTATGTGGGCTTTCTCTAGGCGCTGTTTTGGCACTTAATTATGCGATAGACCACCCAGATAAAGTAAAGTCGCTCGTATTAATTGCAGCACAGTATAAAATGCCTCAAAAATTATTGAAAGTTCAGAATATGTTGTTTCATCTTATGCCGAATTCGGCATTCAGTAAAATGGGTTTCAAAAAAGCGGATGTTATCAGCCTGTGCGGCACGATGGCTGAATTGGATTTCAGTGACTCCCTGCATAAGGTGTCTTGTCCGGTATTGCTCATTTGTGGGGAAAAGGACACTGCAAACAAAAAAACTTCAAAAGAACTTTGCCAATATTTGAACAACGCCTGTTTCCATGAACTTGCGAAAACAGGTCATGAAGCAAACATAGAAACTCCGGAAGAGTTGGCGATCGTGTTGCAGAGATTTTATGATAATTAACATTCCCGGAACATGGTTCAGTGTTTGATATGAAACCATAGGGAATTAAAACTAAGTGAAAAAGTGCAGTAAGTTTTAATTTGAGGAGGCAAATCTGTGGAAAAAAGAATGAAACTACTTGTGATAGATATACAAAAAGGAATAACAGATAGTAGACTTTTTAATTTTGAAGCGTTTATTGATGATACCATAAGAATTATAAAAGCAGCTAGAGATAATCAAATAGAGGTTATCTATTTTCAACATGATGATGGACCAGGAACGGGGTTTTCAATCGGTGATGAAGACTTCGAAATTGCAGAACAAGTGATTCCCAGGGAAGGGGAAAAGATATTTATAAAAAATATCAATAGTAGTTTTGGAAATAAAGATTTTACGGATTATGTTAAAGATGATAATACATTAATGATAGTGGGACTACAGACAAACTTCTGTATAGATGCAACTGTGAAATCTGCTTTTGAGAGAGGATATAAAGTAATTGTTCCACAAGGGGCAAATTCAACATTTGATAACGACTATATGACGGGAGAAGAAACATATAAATATTACAATGATATGATGTGGCCAAAGAGATTTGCTACATGTGTATCCGTTGATGAAGCAATTAAATTGATGGAAAGTTAAATCGCAATTTGTGGAGGTAACTACGATGGTAGATATTAGAATAATGTCAATAGCAGATTATGATGGAGTATATAATTTATGGGTTAATACTCCAGGAATGGGATTAAATTCAACAGATGATAGCAGAGAGGGTATTGAAAAGTATTTAAGACGTAACCCTACATCAAGTTTTGTAGCAGAATGTGATGGCACGATAATTGGAATGATTATGGCTGGTCATGACGGAAGACGAGGATATATATATCATACCGCTGTTTTACCAGCTTATAGAAATCAAGGAATAGCAAAAGGACTTGTTGATTGTGCTATATCTGCTTTAGATAAAGAAGGCATAAATAAAGTAGCTTTGGTTGCTTTTAAAAAGAATGTTATAGGAAATGGTTTTTGGGAGAATATTGGATTTGTAGATAGAGATGATTTGGTATATAGAAATAAAAACATTCATGTATTAAATAGAATTGATACATAATTCTATGAAGAATTAGTCAACTTGGAATTTGTTTAATGGAGAATGTATGAAGAAGAGAATAACACTTATTGTTGTTTTGATGCTAATAATTGTTGTTTTATATGTGTTATATTGTTTTAATTATATTCCACATAAAAAATATACAAATGCAGATTTCAATATAG
>URJI01000105.1 GCA_900548215.1 uncultured Coprococcus sp.
CATCGAAATCTCCGCCGCCAGACATCTGTACGTCGTAGATTTCCTTATATATCATGTTATTTCTGAGCAGATTCTCATGTGTGTCGAAGCCGCTGACCATTCCGTTATCCAGAACTATGATCCTGTCAGCATCCTGCACACTTGATATTCTCTGTGAGATTATGATCTTGGTGGTGTTCGGTATCTTGGTTGTAAATGCCTGCCTGATCTTCGCATCCGTAGCGGTGTCAACTGCGCTTGTGGAATCATCGAGAATGAGTACCTTCGGGCTCTTGAGCAGCGCTCTGGCAATACAGAGTCTCTGCTTCTGACCACCAGACACGTTGCTTCCGCCCTGCTCGATCCAGGTGTTGTATCCATCCGGCATCCTGTCTATGAACTCATCCGCACAGGCAAGCTCGCACACCTCACGGCACTCATTCTCCGTGGCATCCGCCTTGCCCCATCTCAGGTTATCAAGTATCGTGCCTGAGAACAACACATTCTTCTGGAGCACAACCGCCACTTCATTTCGGATGACCTCCATATCGTAATCGCGCACGTCATGTCCTCCGACACAGACCGAACCACCGTCCGGTTTCACATCGTAAAGTCTGCTTATCAGATTGACAAATGTCGACTTACCGCAGCCGGTTCCGCCTATCACACCAACTGTCTCTCCAGACTTTATGTGAATGTCGATATCCTTCAGCGTGTCCTCTGCACTTCCTGCCTTATATACAAAATCAACATGGTTAAAATCTATTCTTCCGTCAGGGACCTCCATGATCGGCTCATCAGGATTGGTCATTGTCGGGGCCTCCTCAAGGACCTCAGATATACGTCTCATACTCGCCATGCTCATGGAGATCATGACAAATACCATGGACAGCATCATCAGCGACATCATCATACTCATGACATAGCTGAAAAGTGAGGTGAGATTACCTGTCGTCATACTTCCGCCGACTATGAAGTGCGCTCCGATCCATGAGAGGAGCATCATACATGTGAAGATGACGAACATCATGATAGGATTGTTGAAAGCCAGCAGACTCTCAGCCTTTATGGACAGTTCCGCAAGAACCTCTGCTGCCTTCCCAAACTTCTTATCCTCATATTCTTCCCTGACAAATGCCTTTACAACTCTTATCGCTGATACATTTTCCTGAACACTGGCATTCAGGTTATCATAGTTTCTGAACACCTCGTCAAATATAGGTGTCACCTTGAATATAATGAAGAACAGGCCAAATCCAAGAACCACAAGTGCCGCCACAAATATAAATGACAGCTCCACGTTGATGGTGAAACACATTATCATGCTACATATGAGCATTAGCGGTGCCCTTACCGCTATTCGTATGAGCATCTGATATGCATTCTGTACATTTGTCACATCAGTTGTCATTCGTGTTATAAGACTTGCGGTGCTGAATTTGTCAATGTTGGTAAATGAGAACTCCTGAACATTCCTGTACATGCCCTCCCTCAGGTTACACGCGAATCCTGTTGATGCGCTGGCAGCGAATTTGCCCGCCATCACTCCAAAGAAAAGGCTTAGGAAAGCCAGTACAAGCATGAGTCCGCCATACATATACACCTTGCTCATGTCCTGTCCGTTGATTCCCTCATCGATTATCTTGGCGGTCACAAATGGAATGAGGATCTCCATGAAGACCTCTGCCGCCGTAAATACAGGTGTGAGTATCGAATCCTTCTTGTACTCGCCCACCTGACCAAGCAATGTTTTGATCATTCTATTTCCTCCTTGTTTCATTTTGAAATGCTGACAGAATCCACAGATGCACAAAATCAGGAATTTGATTTATGATATGCGATATCTGATCGTCAGCTATGTGTGATTTGACGCAAGTTGCATAAATATTAATACTTCTATTTTTTAATGTCAATAGTATACAGAAGCGTTTCATCTGTGAAATTTCTGTGTATTTAAAGTATTTAAAGACATATTAAAATAAGGCATATGAACATCTTTTTAGTCCATATGCCTCATTTTATAGAGATCTAATATTTAATTTCCGCTCTAACAGCCATTTCATTCAAAACCATCAATGGGTCTTGAATCTTTTCTTAACACAAATTCCTGCAACACCCACTATTGAAACAAACATAAGAATCACATACAACTGCAAGTCTGTACTGTCACCAGTTTTTGGAGATGATTGTGTTGTTTTATCCGTTGTACTTGTCTCCTGTGTTTTATTGGTTGTATCTTTCGAAGGCTCCTGTGTTGTACCGGTTGTGTCTTCCGAAGGCTCCTGTGTTGTACCGGTTGTGTCTTCCGAAGGCTCCTGTGTCCCCGTTGTCTTCTCGTTTACTGTAAAATGAGCTGTCGCTGTTCCGCTCTCAGAAACAATGCCAAGTGTATGCTCACCCTTCGAAAAACCGGCAACATAATCCTCTTTCAATGTTACGATTATACTTCCAGATTCCACCGTATAATTACTCTCATCTATGGTCTTTCCGTCAACCTCAACACGAATAAAATCCCTATATGCAGCATCAGATGTGAATGATAGTGCATTCTTCGCACCTGCTGTTACTGTTGCTCCATCTCCCTTGATAATCACAGGGGCGAGTTTCGCAAGCACTGTGTCTTCCTTTTTAATTTCATTTTCTGCTTCTTCATCACTAAAATACTTATTACATTTATCACAGAACCAATATGTGCTGTTTCCTTCTTTTGCAGCAGTAGCAGCTTGCTTTTCTACTTTTTCCATATCGTGACCGGCGTTTTCTGCTGTCCGTACATTTTCCTTTGTTTGAGATTCAAAAGCAGAATTTTCAAATGTCACACTGTATGTAGTTAATTCTGGCAATACGCAGTTCTTTTCCTGTATTACTGTTGCTGTTGTATCTGCTGTCTCACTTTCTACGCCATCACATGCTGTACATTTTCTTTCTGCTGTACAGTGTTGATCGTCTGTGCTCCATGTGTATGTTACTTCTCCATAACTATGACCTGCTGCCGGAATCTCCGTATAGGTGGTGTAATCACAGTTACTGCAGGTATAGTAAGCTTCCCAACCGTTTGCGGTACAAGTCGCCGCCTGTGCATCGTGATGTACGAAGTCGTGACCCGTAGCTTGGATCGTCTCTGTTTTTATTCTGCCGCATCCAATGCAAGTATACTTTCTCTCCCCCTCTGTTGTGCAGGTTGGAGAAATAGTTATAGTGCCATTATCCCAAATATGTACTCCAACATCGCCCTTTTCTGCGCAGACATTACACTCATGCCAATAATTGTTTTCATCCGAAATCCAGTTTGAGTTCCAATCATGTCCGAGAGGGGTGGATGTTCCTCCGCAGATCGTGCAAGTCTGTCCGCTTGTGCAGGTTGCCGTTCCACTCCACACATGCGCAGAACGTGGATTGGTGATATTAGTGCCACATTCTGTGCAATAAACGTGATGCCAATGATATCCAGCGTCTTTGTATTCATAAGTTCCGGTTGTACTTACCCATTTACCACAGATGTCGCAATAGGCTCTGCCCGCATATGCCGGTATCCGCAGCAGCATCAGCACCATGCACATAGTGAGCAGGGTGGTCAAAATTCTTCTCTTCATATAGTTCCCTCCCTTAAAAATAAATCTGAGTTTGGTTAGTGATTTCTGTATATAAAGATTTTATCATTTTGACTTCTTCCATGTAATCTCCGTTTCGATACGAAAATGTATATTTTCCTATTTCAGCATATAATTTTTCAGCTCTTCTCTCTTATTTATATTCATTTTTTCATAAATCCTGCTCAGATAAGTTTTAACCGTATTGGGTGAAAATCCCATATAATCTGCAATTTCCTGATTATTCCAATCTCGGCTTGCCAGCATTGCAATCGAGAATTCCACTGTGGATAATGCATCCGTCACTGAATTTCCTGACATAGGATTGTGGATTGACATCCATCCCCTGCTAAAGGCAATGACTTTATCAGATAATTTGTTATATAGTTTTGAATCCTCCTTGCGGATACATGACTCCAGAAGTCCCTGCAGCAAACCATGATGTTCAATAAAGGGTTCCAAAAATTCGTCTTCTTTCGCCACGTTCCACGCCAGCATCAATGCATCTTTTGCTTTCTGCGGATGTTTCAGATTCATCTGACACATTGCAATCATACAATACAGATAGATCATACTAATAGGATATACATCATCCCTGAACATCAATGCTGCCTCGCAAATTCCAAGCGCCCTGCCATACTCGCCTTTTAAATATGCCATGTGAGCTATTACATAGGCAGAAAACAGCTTAATTCCAGGCGGCAATGTTACTGCATAAAGCTCCACATCCGGAAGTTCATCCACCGAAAGATGCAAAAGCACAGAGGACATATATCCCGCAAATACACTGACAGCCCTGTCCTCAGCGGATGAAGGATTTTTCGTCTCTTTTTCAAGACATTTCTGAATCTCCATCAGTCCTTTTCTTGATGCAGCTTCTCTGCCAAGTGTCAGATTAGAGTATACATATAACAGGCAGGATGACATCTTCAATTTTATATTATGGCTCATCAGATAACGTTCTGCTATATGATTGCACTCCTCCGCCTGCCCGGTAAAATAATAGTATTCAGCACGTGCTATCTCCTGAAAATCCCTGTCTTCAAATCTGTCTACCGTCTTTTTCGCTTCACCCGGCTGAAATGCTGCATTGATCAACGGCAGTATGGTATATTCACTCATGATTGTATTCCTCCAAACCAACAATCCGCCAAATCATTTATCAATCGCTTTGAGTATAAGTCCTGCTGCCACTCCGGCTATCACTCCTACCACTATTCCGCCAATGATATCTGTCGGGAAATGCACATACAGATACATTCTTGAGAACGCTATGAGGATCGCTATCACGCATGATATTGCGCCCAGCATTTTTTTCCTGCTCATGAACAACGCCGTGACAGCCGCAAATGACGCCGCCGTGTGTCCCGATGGGAATGAATAATCCGTCGGTTTTTTCACTATCAGATCTGTGAAGTTCGCCACATCATAAGGCCTTGTTCTGGCTACCAGATTCTTTAACAGGCAGTTGGTCATAAGCAAATCCAGTATCAATGCTATCGCCATGCATATTCCTACTTTTCTGGTCCTTGGGATGATGAGCAGCACAGCCGCCATTACTATCCACAGTATTCCCGCATTTCCAAGGGATGTGATCGCCACCATGATCTTGTCAAGCCATGGGGTATGTATATTCTGGAGAGCGTCAAGGACTTCTACCTCCCAGCTTTTATCCAATGTAGATGCAGCCGTCAGCGCATATCCACCAGGATTTCCGGCAGCCAATCCTGTTATAGCTTCCACCAACATCAGAAGTTACCGCCGTTCCAGCCCCAGTCATGTACGCCGTGGTAAGTCACGTACACCGCATTTCCCGGGATTCCAAGCACATCCGCAAATATATCGCAGATTTTTCCTGTCATGGTATCACACGCTTTTGGAGTCACATCACCGAATACGCTGACTTCCACATATGCGCCCTTATCCAGCTTCTTTCCGCCCATGAACAGGTCGTATCCATCGTTGATGCCGACCATAAGATAGCTCTCCGTCTTGTTCATCGTTGTTATCGCCTGACCGAGACTGCTCTTAAGAGTCTCCTTCTGGTCATCGCTCATCTTCACTGTAACCTTTGAATCTATAAATGGCATATTTTTCTCCTCCTTTGATGTTGGATTTTTCCAATATCCTATAATTCCGCTATAAAATATGTCTACAAAAAGTCCTCAAATTCTATCTCAGACGGCAGTCTCAGATCGCCTCTCGGGCTGACCGACACGGTTCCGACCTTCACACCGTCCGGCATACAGTTTCTCTTGAACTGCTGGCGGAAGAATCTCGTGTAGAATACCTTCTGCCATTTGTCGATCTCGCTGTCTGAGAAATTGTACTCGTCACTCTGTCTTACAGCCTCCTTGCACAGCTCATTTACCTCCTCAGGGGACATTCCATATCGCAGTGTATAATATAAGAAGAAATCGTGCAGGATGTATGATCCCACGGTGTCCTCCGTCTTCTGCGCGATGGTTCCGTCCGGGTTCGGCGGCAACAGCTCCGGGCTGACCGGTGTGTCTATGATATCGTCTATGATCGGCGCGATGCCCACAAATCCATCAACCTCCATAAAGTGTCCGACTTCGTTCACAAGTGAGCGCACCAGCGTCTTTGGTATACTTGTATTCACCGCATACATACTCATATGGTCGCCGTTGTAGGTGCACCAGCCAAGTGCCAGCTCCGAGAGATCTCCGGTTCCAACCACGAAGCCGCCCTCCTTATTGGCGACATCCATGAGTATCTGTGTTCTCTCCCTCGCCTGACAGTTCTCGTAAGTTATGTCATGCACGCTCTCATCCTGTCCGATATCGGCAAAATGCTGTCTCACCGATGCAGCTATGCTTATCTCTCTGCTGTCACAGCCGAGCAGTCTCATGAGTTCCGTAGAATTATTCTTCGTCCTGTTTGTCGTTCCAAATCCCGGCATGGTGATTCCCACGACAGTTGTAGATGGAAGTCCCGCATTCTTCACCGCCTGTGCCGAAACCAGCAGAGCCAATGTGGAATCAAGTCCGCCTGACACTCCCACGACCACACATTTGCAGTGGGTCGCCTCTATCCTTCTCTGAAGTCCGGCAACCTGCATCTTGAATATCGCCATGCACCTCTCAAGCTTATTTCCCGATGGTACAAATGGTGTCATCTTCACCTTCATGAGCACATTCCCCTTGTCCATGAGCGGAGTATCGCACACCACCGTCTCATACTTTCTGAATGCGAAATCACGCTTACAGTCGGCAAATGACTTGTTGGCTATCCTGTCGTGTCTTATCTTGGTAAGACTTATATCCCTGATCAATACTCCGTCCTCAAATGGCTTTACCTCGCCGAGGAGCTTGCCGTTCTCGTACATCAGATTGTGTCCTGAAAATACCAGATCCGATGTGGACTCGTACATTCCAGCCGACACATACACATATCCGCACAGGCAGTCCGACGACACACTTCCTATCAGCTTGTGCCTGTATGCCGCCTTTCCGATGACCTCATTTGACGCGGAAAGGTTGAGTATGACCTCTGCTCCCGCCATGGCGAGAAGTCTTCCCGGCGAAACCGGAGTCCAGGCATCCTCACATATCTCTATGCCAAGCTTGACTCTCTGGTCTCCGCTGCCCATCTCTATCAACACATTGTTGCCAAACAGCACCTCACTGCCAACAGCCCTGTCCCTGGCTTTCTTTGAACCGGCATTATATTCAAGCTCATCTCCATCATCTTCCGGATCCATGAGATTGACCATCACCGCATCATACTTCCTGGCCGAGAACCATCTCTTCTCATAGAACTCGCCGTAGTTTGGAAGATAAGTCTTCGGCACGATGGCCATGACTCTTCCGCCCTGCAGGAACGCCGCACAGTTGAACAGCTCTCCGTCCACCTCAAATGGCAGACCGACCACCAGTGCTGACTGACCGGTACAAGTCGCCATGGCAAGCTGAAGAAGTCCTATCCTCGCACCATCTATAAGCTTCCTATTCTCAAACAGATCCGCACAGGTATATCCCGTGATTGACAGCTCCGGCGTCACTATGACATCCGCCGCATCCTTATACTCTTCATATATATCCATTATCTCTCTGACATTTCCGCTGACACTTCCGATGTGAACCTTCGGTGTAACGGCTGCCACACGCAGCATATTCTTCATTGTTACCTCCTTGTAAAATCTCATTTGATTTTGCCTTTTCATAACATTTACACTTTACCACCCGGCGCAATTTATTTCAACGAGGTTCGGAGAAAGCCGTGTTTGATAAGTTGACTTTTTCTGGCTTTTCTGGCTTTCCTGGCTTTTGTTTTTTTTGTTTTTTTCTGTTCTTTTCTGATTTTTTCTATTTTTTCAGTTCTTTTCTGATTTTTTCTATTTTTTCAGTTCTTTTCTGATTCGAGGATCTTATAAGGCCTGTCCATTGGGCGCTAGATAACCTGACGTTTTTCTATTTTTAAGTGCAATTTTTGTTTTACACCACAAATTTATCGCTTCTTCTCAAAAAAACCTCATAAAGATACAAGTTCCCGAATTTCTTTATCTTTTTTCCACCTTTTCAAATAAAAAGTGCGTAAAATTATCACTAAACAAACTAAAAGTCCAATTTAGTGAAAAACTATAAATGACCGGCGGGGTCTGACCCCTTTTCTGCAAAGCTGAACTCCCTAAGGTGCCTGACCCCTTTTCTACAAAGCTGAACTTCCTAAGGTGCCTGACCCCTTTTCTGCAAAGCTAAACTCCCTAAGGTGCCTGACCCCTTTTCTACAAAGCTGAACTCCCTAAGGTGCCTGACCCCTTTTCTACAAAGCTGAACTTTCCAAGGTGCCTGACCCCTTTTCGCATGACACTTTTTATTTCTATATAAAATAGGGCGGGAGCGGATACAATATATATCAACTCCTGCCCTATTATCACATAACATCCTTATTCTCAAAATACATCATACCGCCAGCCAGCGTGATCAGCAAGAGCCCTCCGGCAACCGCAAGTCCGCTCTCCGGGCTGATTCCA
>URJI01000106.1 GCA_900548215.1 uncultured Coprococcus sp.
GTTCTGCAATGAAGTTACTAGACAATCTGGGAATAAGCGGTTTTGCATGTACAGAGACAGAGGAAGCGGTAAGAGCTTGGACTGGAGGTTCATATGGTGAAGATATCTGTAAAAAGCCGGATGGATACAGATTTCAGTTTGGACGGAAGATAGATGGTATAGACGTGGTATACGTGGCAGATATCGACACTGTGGATAGTATTGATACCGATAACCTTACCTATAAAGGTGGAGTTGACAAGGCGGTAATAAGTGTTGATAAGTTTGGGGTTGTCTCATCGACGGTGTATGTATATGCCGACGAGGATACGTTTGATAAAGAGGAGGTCAAGCTTTTAAGCTGGAATGAGATGATTAAAGCTGCGGGCGAGAGTATAGCCAAATATTATAAGGATCACCCGACAAATTATGGAACGGTGGAATTTAATGATGTGGAACTTGCCTATGTACCATGTGCTGATGAGTCGGGAAATAAGTATTTTGTTCCGACCTGGATATTTTCTCAGAATGAATATAATGAAGACTACCGATGCGATATGCCATTGCAGAGGGTATATATAAATGCGATAGATGGAAACTACATAGATATAGTGGATAACATGAAGAAGATAGGAATGTATGAGGAGACAGGCAGGAAATAGTCATGAATAAGATACCAAAGTATGTTGTTATCATAGCCTGCATATTGGTAATGGTGGTGTTGCTGCCATTAGGTTATGTTAGATATAAGACGCGTTACGAAGCTGAGCAGATAAGTGTGTCAACGTCTCCAGATGGTGATTATGAGCTTGTGATCTATTCTGTTGGTGACCCGGATTTTCCATTTGGAGCTGCCCATGGAAGACTGGTGCTGAAGGGCAAGGAGAAGACGGTTGCATATAGGTCATTTGAAGTGGCAAATGATGGTGCAAGATTTGACGAAAGCGATCTAAAGACGACATGGTATATTGATCGTGTGGAGGTGGTAGTGTCTGGCTCTGAACAGCGTGACGAGCTTGTGACCATGCGTTTTAATGGGCAGACCAGCAGTAGACGTCTCACGACCAGATATAGAAGAGAAGATACGGATATAGAAAAAGACAGCGAACAAGACTCTGCGATAACGGAAAAAGCTTCGGGTGACAGCAGGGAGAATGCAGAGAGCTCCACTGATTCCTCTGTTGATCCTGATGTAAATGATCAGCCAGAAAATAAGGAAATTACAGTCGGGTATCAGGCGATCTTTGAGAAATATTCAGATGCCACAGCTGGAAAATTCGAAGTATATTACGGCGCTTCGGAGTCATCATCAAGATGTATATTGTCTGAAAGTGATACTACAGTGGAATACATTGTATATGATGGCAAGTCAGAAAATGAGAAGTGCGGTCTGTATGTAAGGTATCGTACTGAAAAAGGCGGTGATGGAACATATGATTATGGCAGCGCCGAAATAGAAGATATCTATGCATATGTATTTTCCAGTGGAGAAGTGATAAGCAGTGGAAAGACAAACTGGGAAGATACTGGAACTGATGAGTTTGAGAGGGCAACGGAGTAAGCTGTTGTGAATAGTCCATGAACTGTGGTAAAATGAATATTGGACAGAGCAGGATATCATTAAATTATTAGGATAAAAAGTAACACAAATAAAGGCAACACAGCTGTCTGGTAGGATGCAAAGCATCACAGACTGTAGTGTCGCCTTTATTTGTGCTAAAAATAATCTTTATATCTTTAACGTTCCAGCCCACCCAGATCATCATAAAATCCTGGATAAGAGATGTTCACACATTCAGCTCCGGTGATCTCTGTATCGCCATCAGCGTTCAGTCCTGCGATGGCAAAACTCATGGCAATCCTGTGGTCTAAGTGGCTGTCGATCACGGTCCCATGAAGTGGCTTTCCGCCACGTATGATCATTCCGTCATCGGTTGCGGTTATGTCAGCCCCCATGGATGAGAGGGCGTTTACCATGACATCAATTCTGTTGGATTCCTTGACCTTCAGCTCCTGAGCATCTTTGATAATCGTTTCGCCATCTGCAAAGCAGGCGAGAACTGCTATGGCAGGGATCTCATCTATGAGCTTTGGTATGATGGAACCCTCAATGACACAGCCCTTGAGACTTGATGTCTTGACTGTTATGTCAGCGGTTGGCTCACCGCATCCGCTCACTACATTGGAGTATTCCATATCACCGCCCATGGCTCTTATGACTTCAAGTATTCCGTCTCTTGTCGGATTGATTCCGACATTCTTGATGGTGATGCATGAGTTAGGTGTGATAAGTCCTGCAACCAGGAAGTATGCTGCTGATGATATGTCACCCGGCACAAGAATCTTCTGTCCCAAGAGCTTTGAGGCAGGCTTTATAGTAGCTGTAGTTCCTTCTGTTCTGATATCCCCGCCAAATGACTTAAGCATGAGCTCGGTATGGTTTCTTGACACATATGGTTCGGTGACACTTGTCTCGCCGTCCGCATAGAGTCCGGCAAGGAGTACACATGACTTTACCTGGGCTGATGCGACAGGTGAGTTGTAGTGTATTCCATGGAGTTCTTTTCCGTTTATAAGAAGTGGAGCGCAGTCATTTCCGAGTTCGGATGTGATGTCAGCACCCATCATGGACAGAGGCGTCATGATCCTTTTCATAGGTCTCTTGCATATCGATGCATCACCTATGAGTCTGCTTGCAAATGGCTGAGCAGCAAGTATACCCGATATAAGTCTGGTGGTTGTTCCGCTGTTGCCGACATCAAGTGTGCCTTCAGGCTTTGACAGTCCATGCAGTCCTTTGCCGTGTACAGTAACGACACTGCCGTCGTAATCAATATCTATACCCATCTGCCTGAAACAGTTCATGGATGATATACAGTCTGCTCCATTTAAGAATCCGTGTACCTCGGTTATTCCATCTGCGATTGAGCCGAACATGATGGAGCGGTGGGAGATGGATTTGTCTCCCGGTATTGTTATCTCTCCGTTAAGTGATTTTACTCTGTTGATCTTCATAAATTCTCAGTATTCCTTTATTCTAGTGTAATATGTCTGGTTAAAATATTTTATTCTCCGGATTAATATAAAATGAGCCGCGAATTTATTTGCCGATAAGTGACAGTAAGATTATAACTGATTTTACTTAACGGTTATAAATTCTATAACCTGCGGCCTTCAGCACATCCTGCGCATTTTTTCTTGCATCAGCATCGTAGAATGAGAGCCTGAGAACTCCTTCCTCATCCTCCCGGTTGTGGGAGACTCCGATGTTCTTGAGGCTTATCTTTGCCTCTGCGATAAAAGCTGTCACCTTTGCCAGCGCACCAGCTTCGTCAGGGATATCTACGAACAGTTCATGGTGCATTCTTATGACACCGCTGCTGTTGTTAGGAATGGAATCTCTGTAATCTCTGGCGGATGCAAAAAAAGCATTTATCCCAGCCGCATCGCGCTGCTTAATATGATAAATCATTTTGTCTATAAGCTCAACATATTCCTGAAGACCGTTTACGATATTGTCAGGATTTGCCAGAAGAATGTGCTCCCATACCACCGGATTGGAGGATGCGATCCTGGTTATATCCTTGAAGCCTCCGGCTGCCAGTGATTTGAATATATTGTCCGGACTGTCTGCCGCTGCGACAAGGTTGACCAGTGATGCGGCTATAACATGGGGCACATGGCTTATGTAAGAGGTTATACGGTCGTGCTCAACAGGCGAGTATGTGATCGGTATTGCGCCCAGATCTCCGATAAATGTGGAGAACTCCTCAGTCTTGCCCGGCAGAACTCCGTCGGCAGGTGTGATGAAGTAATAGGCGTTCTCTATGAGCCTGTCTGTGGCAGCCTCGTATCCAGATCTCTCAGAGCCGACCATAGGATGTCCGCCGACAAAATACCTGGCAAGACCGAGCTTCTGGACTGCTTCGTATATGTCGAGCTTCACACTTCCAACATCAGTCAGTATGGTGCTGTCTGTAAGGAATGGCCCTAGCTGGCGCAGGTATTCTATATTATAGTGGACCGGTGCACACAGAAAGATATAGTTACACCCAGCTATAGTGTGTATGTCATCTGTATATTCAGTCAGCGTTCCATCGGCAGCTGCCTCCTTGAGTGTGGATACATTGTTGTCAAAGCCGACTATTCTGTAATCAGGAAAAATGCGGTGGATTGATTTGGCAATAGATCCTCCGATAAGTCCCAGACCGATAAATCCTATTGAAAAATCTTTCATAGAGTCATCTCCTTGTATATATGGCGTCAAAACAATTGATTTAACAGTTTGACGCATGAAAGCGCTAAAGTATCTAATGGCGATTATACAGCCTTTTTGAAAACTAGACAAGTATATATTTATGTAAAATGAGTAAAGTATGTATTGTCATCAAAATAATGTTCAGACAGGCGGAGTTTGTGCTACAATCAAGTTCTAAGAATAAGGAGGTTTTGATATGATGGATACACTTTGCAGACTTCTTGACAAAGGAGTCACTCAGTTTCATGTTGTGAAAGAATGTGAAGATATATTGAAGGTACATGATTATAGAACTCTGGATATGGGAGAGGTTTGGGACCTGACTGCTGGCAGCAGATACTATGTAAAGCCTTATCCGTCTATGATCGTTGCATTTTCGGTAGGTGATCTGCCGGAATATAGCAGGATGAATATAGGACTTGCACATACGGATTTTCCAATGCTGAAGATAAAGACAAAGCCTGATATGAATCGGTCAGGGTATCTGACATTGAATGTGGAGCCATATGGAGGACTTTTGAAGGAGACATGGTTTGACAGACCACTCGGTATCGCTGGTAAGGTGATGACACAGACGACGGATCCGTTTAGACCAGAGATGTATCTGTATGATTCAAAGAATGCTATGTGTATCATACCAAGTCTTGCGCCTCATCTGAAAAAGGAGATGTCTGGTGAGAAGATGAATGTACAGAAGGAGCTCATTCCGGTATATAGCCTAAATGGAAACAATCTTAAAAATGGAGATATATTAAAGTATGTGGCTGATGATCTGGGACTCCTTGTAGATGATATATTGGACTATGATCTGTATTTGTACAATATGGATAACATGGAGGTTGTAGGTGTGGACAAGGATATGATCGCCTCTCCGAGACTGGATAATGTCACCTCAGTTGCAGCTCTTGTGGATACTATGTGCAGGCCGGAAAGCGGCAACTGTATAAATGTCATATCTTTGTTTGACAACGAGGAGATTGGAAGCAGGTCAAAGCAGGGAGCTGATTCCGTCCTTCTTGCGGGCATAGTAAGGAGAATCCTCAAGGGACTTGACATGGATGAGAATGAGCAAATGCGCATCATGCGTGATGCATTTATGCTGTCACTGGATGTAGCACATGCAACGCACCCTAACTATGCGGAGAAGAGTGATCCTACAAATGAGATCATCATGGGAAAAGGAGTTGCCCTGAAATCAAGTGCAAGTCAGAGATATGTGTCTGACAGTGCTGCCGCAGCGGTCATTATGGCACTTGCAAGAAAATATGATATAAAAGTTCAGCGCCAGGTGAACAGATCTGGCATGGCCGGTGGGCAGACACTGGGGCCTATAGCTTCTTCTTATCTGCCAGTGAAGGCAGTTGATATGGGAATGCCGATCCTTGCCATGCATTCTGCTGTGGAGCTTGGAAGCGCTGAAGATTATATGCAGCTAAAGAAGATATGTGGTGCAGTATTTGGACTTGAGTAGTTATTACGATTATGTTACAATAAGCTGATGTATTGTTAAATTCAATATTCATTAACGGAGGATACTCATGAAGAAGAATTATTTAAAATATGCGGCACTTTGCCTTGGACTTGCATCTATGCTTGCATTTGCCGGATGTGGAAGCAAGGAAAGCGCAACCACAGAGAAGCAGACAACTGAAACTGAAGCGACTACAGAGATGACGACTGCTGCAACAACTGAGGTGACCACAGAGGCACAGCCGGAGAAGGATAAGGATGGATTTACAATCTGTAAGGATAAGGTAAAAACTCTGGATTATGTTAATATAAGAACAACTCCTTCTACAGATGGTGAAGTATATCAGGAAGCTGCGAATGATGTAGAGTTTGACAGGGTCGGATATAACGATGAGTGGAGCAAGGTATCCATAGATGGCGGAGAATATTATATATATTCAGAGCTCCTGGAGGTAGTTGGCGGTGGCAGTACAGATAAGAGTACAGAGGCGACAACTGAGAAATCTTCAGACGCAACGACGGAGAGTGCCGTTTCATCAAATACCGGAGAGGGAAAGACAGTTGTTATAGATGCTGGACATCAGAAGACAGCTAACGAAGAGAAAGAGCCTATAGGACCTGCTGCAACGGAGACAAAGGTCAAGGCCACAACAGGTAATACCGGTGTTTCAACAGGTATTGCCGAGTATGAATTGAATCTTCAGATTGCGCAGAAACTTGAGACTGAACTCACAGCCAGAGGATATACTGTGAAGATGATAAGAACCAGCAATGATGTGGATATAAGCAATGCTACAAGAGCTGAGTATGCGAATAATCTGAATGCAGATGCAGTTATCAAGATTCATACGAATGGATCTACAGACAACACTGCAACGGGTGTCATGACGGTATGCCAGACAGCGTCAAACCCATACAATTCATCCATTTATGATAAGTGCAAGAACCTTGCAACGGATGTTCTGCAGGGACTGATTGCATCTACTGGAGCAAAGAGCGATGGTATCTGGGAGACAGATGCGATGAGCGGAATCAACTGGAGTACAGTTCCTGTGACTATAGTTGAGGTTGGATATATGACGACGGCGTCGGAGGAAGCACTTCTTGTAACTGATGATTATCAGAGCAAGATTGCAAAGGGTATAGCTGATGGCGTTGATACTTATGTGACAGATACATCAAAATAGATGATTACAGAATAGAACAAAGGACAATATATGCTTACCATATCAGGTAGGTGTATATTGTCCTTTGTTTTATATAAGATCGTGGCTGATATATAGCTATTTGGTGTCCTTTAGTGCTGCTATCTCATCATCGGTAAGTTTCCTATAGGTTCCCACGGGAATATCACTTCCAATATGAAGACTGCCCATGGATATACGTCTCAGAAATGTAACAGTCATTCCTACAGCCTGAAACATTCTTTTTACCTGATGAAAACGCCCCTCTGTGATGGTGAGCTCAATCTGTGAACAGCAGTTATGTTCATCGTTTGACAATATTTTAAGTGTGGCCGGAAGAGTCGGCGTGTCATCACCGATATCAACTCCCTGCGCAAATTGGTCGGCAATGCTGCTGGTTACATAGCCGTCTATCTCTGCATAGTAGGTTTTGGGAATATGATGTGCCGGTGACAGAAGGTGGTGGGAGAGCTGACCGTCATTTGTTATCAGAAGAAGTCCTTCTGTGTCTATATCGAGTCTTCCCACAGGAAAGAGATCTTTTGTGTTTTCTCCCTTTAACAGATCAAGGACTGTCTGGTGCACATTATCCTTTGTGGCGCTTACACATCCTGCTGGTTTGTTCAAAAGAAAGTATCTGTATCTGCTGTATGTAAGTATTTTGTTGTTGTATGCTATTGTATCGTTGTCTTCATCAATCTTGATATCGGCTGTTTTTGCGGTAATGCCATTGACACTTACAGTGCCTTTTCTCACATATTGTTTGACCTGGCTTCTGCTGCCGATACCCATCTCCACAAGAAATTTGTCCAGTCTCATAAGTGTTCTCCTTTAACAATCATCATAACATAAGCCTGATAAAAATATAACAAATATAAAGATATAACAAAATGTTACAAAACACAAGATATCGTTATGTACTGTTGTAAAAAACCACTAGAAATTGATGATTTTTTGTCATAATCAGTTGACACATTGATGCATGTAGTGTATTATATTTAACAGAAATGTAACAAATGAATCGAGATTGTAAAGAAACAATTACGAATTAAAGATAAAGAAGAGGAACGAAGATGACGAGATCAAGAAGCAAATTAGGCAGATTTGTAGACAATATGAGGAGAAATGTTCTTAGTTATAAATATTTAAAGCATAACATTATGATGACAGCACTTGTCGCAGTTATAGCGGTATGTGTATTTGCAGTTATAAGTTTTGGAGAGAACGCAGATCCACTTGCAGATGAGTTATATGCCAATGACAGTGTGACAGTAACAAAGAGCGAAGCTGTGATGATGGCATCTGGAAGTGTCGAGATGGCCGTGGATGCAGCGGTGCCTGCAGACAGTTATGTATCAGCGAACAATACAGCCAGAGTTGCAAGCAGTGCATCTGGGAATGACACTGTAAAGACTACAGAGACAGTTACAACAGAGACTGCCACAGAGGTTACAACTGAAGATCCTCAGGTTATGAACGGAGTTACAGCATCTGTACTTTATGATGGTGTGGATGTTGTGTCAAGTGAAGCTGCAGACGCTTCTTACGTTGCAACAGTCAATAGCGGGGAAGTTTTTGATGTTGTA
>URJI01000107.1 GCA_900548215.1 uncultured Coprococcus sp.
TATATTCTGCATCATCTTATCCAGGAGTTCATCATATGAACCATTATCTGCCTTGCAGCCTTTATTTTTTTTATCGTTCTTCACCGGTTTCACATCAATGCTTTGTTCCTCCATGCCATCAACCGTCGCTGCTGCCTGTTTTCTGTCATTTTTCTTTATCCTGTTGGACAGACTGTTGCCAAGATAACTTCTCACATTGTCCCTGAGCGTCATCATGTACCAAGCCGGATCCCATTGGTTTCCCGCCATATAAAGCACGAGACACACCGCCAGAGAACATAGCGCCATCTTGACAGCCTCGCCATTATCACCTACTACATAATATTGATACACCGCCGCAAATATGCCTGTCCCTGCGGCGATCGCCCCCATATTTTTTATAAATCCGTTCCACGCATTCACCGGGATAACTCCTATCCTCAGTCTGTCTATGTACTTATCCACAAACGAACTCAAATCCTGTATATCCACATCCAGCGACGCTATATCTTCATATCTTTTTCTTATCTCCAGCAGCGCCTTCTTCTTTGTACGCCCCATTCTATCGCTTCCCTTTATCAGGCTTTTAAGATAGCCGCCCATGACTGCTCGTCCCACAACTCCAAACAGTCCGCACATAACGATCACATACACGCACACATTCTGACTAAATAAATTTTCAAACATAGTTTTACCTCTCTTCAACACATTCGATTATTTTTGTCACAATTATCTATCTTATCCGTTTGGCCGGTCCGGATGGTAGTATTATATGAACACCTTTTGCCTCCGTACAATTATTTTCGCTCGACAAATATTTGGGTTTTACAAGTTTTTCAGTTATGATATACTAAGCCTCAGATGAAATCTAAACGCACTGCACACGGCATGCGAATATTAAAATGATTGATAAAGTACAATAAGAAAAGAGGTATAGTTATGGTTTATAAGACTAGAGGGACCTGCTCCGTTGAGATTTCTTTTGATGTTATAGACGGAAGGCTCCACAACGTAAAATTTACAGGAGGATGCAACGGCAATCTCAAAGGTATAGGTGCTCTTGTTGAAGGCATGAAGCCAGAAGATGTCATAGCAAGACTCGAGGGCACAACCTGCGGATTCAAGCCTACATCCTGCCCAGATCAGCTCGCTCAGGCTCTTAAGCAGTATCTGGCTACAGCATAGAATCAGGAGGATTAACAATTATTATGAAGAGAATTATACTGACCGGCGGCGGTACAGCAGGGCATGTCACCCCTAACATGGCTCTGATGCCCGAACTTAAGAAACATGGTTATGACATCCAATACATCGGATCATACGATGGAATGGAGAAAAAACTTATAGAGGACATGGGAATTCCATACCACGGAATATCATCCGGCAAGCTCAGAAGATACTTCTCCATGAAAAACTTTTCCGATCCATTCAAAGTTCTGAAGGGCATCTCAGAAGCCAGGAAACTTATGAAGGAACTGCACCCTGACATAGTGTTTTCAAAAGGGGGGTTTGTAACTGTTCCAGTAGTATTTGCAGCACACTCTGCGGGCATTCCCGTCATCATCCATGAGTCAGATATGACTCCAGGACTCGCAAATAAACTTGCACTTCCAAAAGCGACAAAGGTATGCTGTAATTTTCCTGAAACAAAAGATCTGTTCCCTGAGGGCAAGGCAGTTGTCACAGGTACCCCTATAAGAGAAGAACTCTTTAACGGAGATTCAGCATTTGCTTATAACTACTGCGGATTCACAGACAACAAACCCGTTCTTCTGATAGTCGGTGGAAGTTCAGGCAGTGTGATAATAAACAACGCGATAAGAGACAATCTCGACAAACTTCTTGAGACATTCAATGTCATCCACCTCTGTGGAAAAGACAATCTCGACGAAAGTCTCAGGGAAAGGGCAGGTTATGTACAGTTTGAATACGTCAAAAAAGAACTCGCAAGCATGCTTGCACTCTGTGACATTATAATCTCCAGAGCAGGAGCAAACGCCATATGTGAACTTCTTGCGCTCAGAAAACCGAACATCCTGATCCCACTCTCAAAGGCAGCTTCCAGAGGAGATCAGATACTGAATGCTCAGTCATTTGAGAAAAGTGGCTACAGTTACGTCATAGAAGAGGAAGAACTGAATACAGAATCACTGTTCAAGGCCATACGTGAAGTATACGACAACAAAGATAAATATATTAAGGCCATGGAATCCAGTAACCTGACAGATTCCACCGGCATCATCGTAAATATGATAGAGGAGCTTGTGAACAGTAACGACTGATGAGTTCAAAGCCCCGGGAAATGCGGGATTCAAAACGCACATGCAAAAAATACGGGAGCACCCTTTCGGGTGCTCCCGTATTATCTTTTTTATACTTAAATATCCTAGTACGCAAGTGCCTGAAGTGCTGCCGACTTTGTAGCATCATCACACATCTGATCTCCTATGTATATAGTAACCGTACTCTTGCCCTCTGCAGGGAATGCAAATACGATTTTCAAAGTCTTATCAATGTATGTTCCATCAGATCCAAATTTTGCAAGATCCATGCTGACCTTTGTACCATAATATGTGATAGTAAAGCCGCCATTCGTTGACTCCTCATAGTACCATACAGAAGTCTTAGCCTTCTTTGTAAGGGCGTCTCCATATGTAACCCCTGTATTAACAGTTTTCTCAACGCCTGACTTCTGGACATCTGCATATTTGATCTCGTTCTTCTTCAGACTGTCAATCTTTTCCTTTGCGACATCATCAGTCTTGTACTGAAAATATCCCTTAACAAAAATCTGTGCTGTCTCCGGAAGCACCAGGTACACACCGCCACAAAGTGCTGCTACAACTATAATTGCAATTAATATTTTAAGAAATGTCTTCATAATTATCTCTCCTGTTCTTACTCACCAAACATAAATCAAAATAATTCTTTCTCCAATTGGAAAATAAAATCTTCCAAAAGTTGCATACGTTTACTGTACTCCATACGTCCAGCTTCAGTCTTGCACCTCTTAATCTTTGGTTTATTGAGCTTGTAAAAATTCTTGATCCTGTAATATGCCCTCTTATAACTTGCCTCATCCTCTATAGCCGTAGCCATCGAATCCCAAAGCACACTGATAGCACCAACCTCATCAAGAAGGTCAGCATCCATAACTATCCGGCACTCCAACGACAGATTTGCATCGGTATCCTTCTCCTCATGAATCATGATTATCTCACCGATCTTGGCTATCTTTACTGGATCAACACCCAGACTGTCCAAATAATTGACCGCTATCTCAGCGCCAACCTCACCATGTGGTCTGACTCCATCCCAGCCAACATCATGAAGAAGAGCAGCAAGCACTATAATATCAAGGTCCCCTCCCAATTTCGACTGAAGCTTTATAGCCCATCTGTATACTCTCATGGTGTGCTCAAATCTGCTTCTGAACGGATAATTAGGCGGCCGGCCATTCACTGCGGTCTGTTCCTTTACAAAATCAATTACTTCAGCGTAATTCATATAAGTTTTCGCCCCTTGGAAATCACTATTCTACTAAATTTGTCATCTCGTAGAAGTATCATATTTGATGATAACATCTTTTGTAATGTTTTGCTATATTTTTTTAAACTTTTAATAAATTTTGCAACAAAAAATCCATGCGGTCTTCCTTCGAAGCGTCACCATAGACGTTACCTCAGCAGTTAGCTCAGCCCAGGCGCCCTCACGGCACACAGGAGATTCCCCTTAGTGCTGCTTCGTCTCCGACCTGACACGGTTCGAAGATTCCTGTTGCGCGAGACCCAGACATCAACACCACTTACTGAGGGCAGCCCTACAGCGGCCACCCCTCCGGAAGACCATCACCCCTGCTATAGCGGATTGCAGGTACAGGGCGCCGCTACCTCCCCGGTTGCATGGAAACTTTAAAACATATTCATCGTGCACATTGCACTGCGGGTTTCATTATATCTGACAGACCGCCCGCCGTCAAGCATTCTTCGCTTTTCCAAGCCTCAGTTCCCGAAAAAACTGCTTCATCATATCACTGCACTCATGTTGCATGACACCCTTTAGCACACTTACCTGATGGTTAAACTGCTTCATATCCAGAAGATTGATGATGGAACCTGCACACCCCGCCTTGGGATTCATGCAGCCTATAACCACTTTAGGGATTCTCGCCTGCACTATTGCCCCGGCACACATCTGGCACGGTTCTAATGTCACATACATGGTGCATTCCTCAAGCCGCCAGTCGCCGAGTTTTCTGGATGCCTGTTCTATAGCAAGTATCTCAGCATGAGCCAGTGTTGTCTTCTTGAGATTTCTCTTATTGAAGCCTCTGGCAATTATCCTGCCGTCATGAACTATCACACAGCCTATCGGGACATCCCCATTTGCATAAGCTCTCCTTGCCTGTGCTATCGCCTTTTCCATGTATTTGTTATGTATAGCCAGTTCCTCCGGCGGCAATTCCGCGATGCAGCCGCCATCTATATCTGTATCCGAAATATTTGTATCTTTCACCTTTTTATCCTCTTTCTATATCTGCCAATCCTCCCAAGTTTTTCGGCAGGCGGCAGGCTTTTGAACATCTATCTTATATCCACTATCCAATATCCAAAGCTTCCTGTCTTCACATGAGTCTCCTTCTCAGGCACAAATCTGTCAAATCCGAATATACCCGCAAGATATTTCTCTCTCGACGAATACACCCCGGGAACCCCAAGAATATAGCTCACGCTGTCGCTTTCAGGCAAAAACATCACCTTCCCAAGCATAAGATATTTGTAACTATAATATCCATGGGTAAGAAAACTGTTCACTCCGAGCTTCCAGTTACACATATCAAGAAGTCCAATGTCATTCGGACTGATCTTGACACTCTCTATGACGCTGCTAAGTCCATCATCCAGAGCATTCCCCGGAAGAAGCGGAAGTCTCTCATACTTATCAAACATATCGTCCACGGCAGTCCTTGTATCCGACGGAGAATAGGTAATTCCGTTCACATCTATACGTTCTTTACCTGTGCTATCCTCTGCCTCTGGTCTCTCACCGCTTTCCATATCAGTATCACCAGCCACGGTCAGAGTATCAGTGGTAGATACCTCGCGAACCGCCTCTTCGAGAACATCCCGCTCAATGACCTGATTATCTCCATGCCACATTCTGGAATAATCCACGATACTGTCAGTCCATGAAGAACAAAAAATATCGCTCCCATAATAGCCTCTCCCGCTCTCACTTTTGTCCTGAAGCTTTCGTATCACAATGCCAGCAAATGCAGTTATCGGTTTACCGCTTTCACCAACGTTGTTCCAGTCAAATGAAAAGCACTCTTCCCCACGGCCACCCCTGAGTTTCATTTTACCGATCAGCACCGGCAGAGGGATCATGGGAACATCTCCCTGTACCTCAGGAATCCCGCCGGACTCCTGCAAAGTCTCTCTATAAATATACACACCGTATATCTCTTCCCGGTTGTTCATTCCGTTTCTGAGGCCTATAGTGACCTTGCCGGCACCGCCGGACTTCGCCACCTTTGCAAATCCTGAATTTTCACATTTATGACCCTCATGATACCTGTAAATATACGATATGAATCTGTTCCAATATACCATAGATAATCCTCCTCGTAGAACATAGACCACTCCAGATAGTGGTTTCTTTTCTTCCTGTCAGGCACTGTCTATATGCCCCGGGATTTATATATTATCTATGCTATATAACATCCGGCTATGCTCTTATCTGTCCGAAAGAATATCACTCAAAGCTGCAAATTCCGGCAGGCTCAAACTTTCTCCACGGATATTTGCTGATATTCCAAGAGATTCCAGCGCATTTGCAATCTGATCCTTTGTAAATGAGAGTTCTCCGCTGTTCGCAATACCGTTCTGCAAAGTTTTTCTTCTCTGGTTAAATGATGCCCTTATAAGCCTGAACATCAGTTGTTCGTCCTTCACATTAACAGGAGGCTCCTGATATCTGGTGAGCCTGATGACCGCGGAACCAACTCCCGGTCTCGGGATAAAACAGTTAGGCGGAACATTTGCCACTATATACGGCTCTGCATAATACTGAACAGCCAGCGACAGCGCACCGTAGTCCTTTGTTCCCGGCCCCACCTGCATGCGGTCCGCAACCTCCTTCTGCACCATGACGGTAACCGAGAGCAGCGGAACGTGTTTTTCAAACAGGCCCATGATAATCGGGGTCGTTATATAATATGGGAGATTCGCCACTACCTTGATCGGTCTTCCTCCATTTCGCTCCTCAACGATCTTATTTATATCCACCTTGAGTATGTCATCATTGATGACCGTTACGTTATCATACTCCGCCAGAGTCTCGTCCAGAATTGGTAGCAGATTCTTGTCAATCTCAACCGCTACAACCTGCCCTGCGCTCTCTGCAAGATACTGTGTCATGGTTCCTATTCCAGGACCAATTTCAAGCACACAGTCATCCTTTGTTATGTCTGCCGCACTGATTATCTTGTTTATGACATGGGCGTCAATCAGGAAATTTTGTCCAAATTTCTTCTGAAACGCAAATTCATATTTCTTTATGGTCTCTATTGTGACCTGTGGATTGCTTAACTTTTCCATGTTTGTCCTTTCCTGTGTCCAGGCAATGGAGGTTTCATCAAGATTTGTGCCACGACCAGGACTTTGTGGTATGCCTGTCTGGGGTCGCTCCCGCTTAACTCGGTCTGCAGCGGTACTAAGGTGCCGCTTAAGGCGTCACCTAAGGACCGGCGACCTCGTATTCCCCTGACAGGCATACCACAAAGTCCTGGTCTCAATTCATATTACGAAACCTCCATTGCCTGTAATCTAAGTTTTTGATATTAAGGTAATTTTCAATTTCTGTTGCTACAGCATAACGCTTAAATCAACTATTGTATTCTATACATATCCAGAGCATTTGCGTAGGTGGTTTCATACACCTTCTCAACCGGCACTCCCTTTATCTCCGCTATCTTCTCAGCTATATAAGGTATGTTGAGGGCTGAGTTTCTTTTGCCCCTAAATGGAACGGGGGCCATGTATGGTGAGTCTGTCTCGAGGACGATCCTTTCCAGAGGGATGTCTTCTACGACTTCCTGAAGCTTACGGCTGTTCTTGAAGGTTACCACTCCGCCAACACCTATATTAAATCCCATCTTAATGTATTCTCTGGCCTGCTCTACGCTGTATGAATAACAGTGTATCACACCGCCATTCCTGCCGCCATCCATTCTTTTCAGTATCTCCATTGTGTCCGATGCCGCATCCCTGCTGTGTATAATGACCGGCATGGCCAGTTCCTGTGCCAGCTCAAGCTGTCTGAGAAACCATTTTTTCTGAACATCCCTTGGAGGGTCGTCATCAAAATGATAATCAAGGCCTATCTCTCCTATGGCTCTAACCTTTGGATTATCCAGCACCATGCTCTTAAGCTCCTGTATATCTGCCTCCGTCAGCTCACCAACCTCACTTGGATGCACGCCAACCGCTGCATAGAAATGCGGATACTTTTCTGCAAGCTCCACCGAATTCCTCGATGACTGCATATCTGCCCCCACATTCATTACCTTATCTATATCTTTCTTCAAAAATTCTTCTATGAGCTGCTCCCTGTCCTCGTCGAACTGGGTGTCGTCATAATGACCATGTGTTTCAAATATCATCTCTTCAACCTTCCTGTAAATATATAATTTGAAAACAAGTATACTGTATATGCATTTTCTTATACGTACATGTTTTTTATGTATCTGTTTTTATACGTATACGCTTCCCTTTTCCAGACATATTTTTATACGTATATATTTTTCTTACCCATACGTTTTTTATCCGCATATGTTTTTCTTATCCATACTTATTTTTTATTCGTATATATCGTCACGCTGTATTATACAAAAATCCTATCAGTTTGTGAACGTTTTATTATTTGTTTATGGTTACTTATTAAACTTTATAAATAGATTAATAATTAAACACATTTTGTTCACAATTCATGGATATACTAAACATCGTAAAGAGTTTTTCATTTATTTGAATCCTCTCTCCCCTCATTTTTTTACAAGAGGCAGCAGATCTCCCCGGTCTGTTACCTCTTGTTTTTTTGTGTCCATAACTGTATATTTAATAATGGTATCTGACAGATACCACAGATTATAAAATCAGATTGCTGCCTGTTTATAAGCAGCCGGATTTTATGCATAAAAATGATCTTAATATAACAGGAGGACTTCCATGATATCAAAGAAATATTCAGCAATGCTTAACAACACTTCCATCATCAGGGAATTTGCACAGTACGCTTCAAAGCGTGCCGCTGAGATCGGTGCTGAGAATGTGTTCAACTATACTATAGGCAACCCATCTGTGCCTACCACAGATGACTTCAACAGAGGACTTATTGACCTTATCCAGAACGAGGATTCACTGGCACTTCACGGCTATAGCCCAACGCTCACTATATATTCTGTAAGGAAAGCTG
>URJI01000108.1 GCA_900548215.1 uncultured Coprococcus sp.
GAATCTCTAATTCGTACTCAGGTAAACTCTCACACTCTCCTATAAGTTTTGCGAACGAATGGACTTTTAGAAAATGATGCACTCTTCTTGAATCTCCTGAATAATACTCTACCATCTTCTCTTTTACTGTAGAAATCATATCTCTGCCCATACTATCTATCCTTTCGTAACTAAACACTTCTACAATCTAAATGATGACTCGTATCATTTTACCACTTGCCTGAACCGATAGTCTACATGTTTATGAACATTTAATCTTTATACCAAATCATAATATTATTTATTCATATTTACTTTATGTATAGAATATCTGCAAGTATTGTTTTCTGCATGCATTGTTTTTTTTGTGGTCAGATAGTATAATTTATGTAATATTGGTACTCATGTATAACACTAATAACCGATTGAAAATACTTACACATATAGTTGTTTTCTATAGAAAGATGTGTAATTCTTCTGGAGATAAATTATGGATTCACGCGCAATAGGAATATTTGACTCAGGATTTGGCGGTATCAGCGTATTAAAAGATGTCGTGGAACTTATGCCAAACGAAAATTATTTATATTATGGAGACTCGGCAAATGCACCATATGGCACAAAGCCGATTGAAACGATCATAACACTCTCTGAAAGATGTACGAATTTTCTTCTTGCAAAAAATGTCAAAGCTATAGTCATAGCGTGCAATACTGCAACAAGTGCTGCCGCTTCAAAGCTCAGGGAACAACATCCTTCCATCCCGATAATCGGAATAGAGCCGGCTTTAAAACCTGCCGTTCTGTGGAAAGAGCACGACAAAGTCGCTGTCATGGCAACGCCTGCTACTCTGTCACTCCCGAAATTTAAAGATCTTATGAGCCACTATTCAAAGGACTCTGACATATACCCAGTTCCATGTCCGGGACTTGCAGATTATGTGGAAAAAGGAATACTTGATGGGGATGAGCTGACAGACTTTATCAGAAGTCTTCTTGCACCTGCACTAAAACACAACATTGATGCCATTGTACTTGGATGTACTCACTATCCCTTCGTGGAAAAAGTAATCCAGCAAATCGCCGGTCCTGGGGTTAAGATATTCAATGGTGCCCACGGCACCGCCATGGAGCTTCAGCGAAGGCTTCGCATAGCAGAGCTGCTCACCCCTTCTGTGGAAAAAGGCACGGTGGAATTCTACAACAGCAGTCTGGATCCCAATATGATAAGCCTTTGTCATCAACTTTTTGAAGCATAAATGCCGGCCGGCTCAAAACATATATCCAACATAAAAAAGTCCGTGTATGTACATACACGGACTTTTTTGCTGAATATATGTTTTGATCCTGACTATGACTTTATTATTAAAAGCTGGTTCTTTGAATATTTAGAACGCGTATGGTCTGTCCCACACCTTGAGTTTCGTGCCGATGTCGTGGACAAGTGCATATGTATAGCACTCGTACGCCCATGCCACGTCCTCTGTTGGCATGCCCTCTATGGATACGAGGATGATCTCGTCGTCGGATTCACGGCCGGGCTTCTTGCCACGGATTATCTCTCCGAATGTAGTAAGGGAATCCCTCTCTATCAATCCATCCTGCACCATATAGACGAAGTCCTCTCCCATGCAGCCTGTGTGGAGTCTGTTGCCCTCCGCATCATATCCAACATTATCTTCCTCTGCGTAGTTCTCGTACATTCCGTAGTTGTCTATGACTTTTTTCAGGTCAACAATGCTCTTATGCTCCATATTGAAGGTACTTGTGGAGATGACCAGCGCTCCAGGCTTGAGCCACTCTCGCTTGTACTCTGGCCACTCGCCCTCCTTGCATGAGACTGCCTCAGTTATGATATCGGCATCCTTAAGTGCCTCCTCCATATCCTTGCACAGAACTATATTCTTTACCTGAGGATAGTTTTCCTCTATGTATTCCTTCATCTTGATCGCATTTGCCGATGTCGGTGAGCTTCCCTTTATCTTGATGGTGTCTATGTCAAATCTCTGTGACATGATGGCTCTGAGACTTGATCTGCATATGACTCCAGGGCCGACCAATGTGAGTACCTTTGAGTCATCCCTCGCAAGCAGCTTTGCCGCAAGTCCAGGCATAGCACCTGTTCTCATAGAACTAAGAAGATTTCCGGACATATATGCCAAGGGTTTTCCCGTCTCCACATCGTTGAGCATCATCATCAGTATGGAGCGTGGAAGTCCTATCGATCTGTTGTTGCCATTTGATCCATACCACTTTTCACCTGCCACATGGAATCTTCCACCCAGGTATGCAGGCATAGCAATGAATCTTCTGTCTCTTGCATTATTGACAGGGAAATTTTCTATAGGTGACTTCTTAGGAAAATACAGCATAAGTCCATGGGCATCATTGTAAGGTCCTCCCATAAGGAAGTCCCCATCCTCCATGAGTCCCATTGTCTCTTCCATCACATCAACGCATCTTCCAGGATGAAGCACTCCTGCATCTATCATATCCTCCTCGCTGAGGTAGAGGAAGCTTATATTCTGCTTGTCTGTTTCTATATTGCTCTTTCTTCCTGCCGCTTCTGATTCTACATCTCGGTTCTTCATAATCCTTACCAAACCTTTCTCTCGTCATATATCAGCTGTTTTTATTATTTTGCCGTGAATCTCATTTGACGCACGACACATGATCACTATACATACAATGGACACTGCACTTATCACTACGCTGGAATCCATAAGCACTGTAAGTCCGTATCTGGAATTTATCCATCCACACAGCAGAGCTCCGATCCCCTCTCCGGCTCCCACCGTAAATGCGTTTATCAATGACATTCCCTTCACCACATCAGCGGGTGACAGCATCTCTTCTATAAGATACACACTTCCGGAATAAAATAACCCAAAGCCCAGCATCTCGCATCCCTGGGATATGACGATCACCCACACATTGTCCGAGAATGCCGCGAACATGTTCTTGAATGTCATGAACACCGCACAGCACAGCATTATCTTATCAAGAGATATCCGCTTTCTGAATTTTATGAGCAGGAATGCCGACGGGACTTCACTGACCGCCATCACGAACTCAGCCAGTCCATAATGAAAATTATTGCCACCCAGGCGTTCAAACACATTTATCAGGAATGTCGTTCCAACATTATATCCCATGAACATAACCGCTGAACCTATGAGAAACCACCTGTACTTCGGGTATGTTGTGAGCAGATATCCTGTGGTGTGTACCTCTGTTTTCCGGGCCTCCGTGATGTCTGCTGCTGTTCTCTCTCTTGCGCCCAAATTCCTATGATCGCTGCAGGATGATGTATCATCCATGATCAGCAGCACCGCCAGCATCATGGCGGTGAACAGCATCTGCAGTATCAGAAGTCTGTTAGCATCATACCTGTCACAGAACACCCCAAACAGGACACATGCCACAGCCCACGCGCAGGAGCCTGCTGCCCTGCATATAGGGTAGTTGATATTTTTGCCACCATTCATATACTTTATAGACAGAGAATCTATAAGCGGTGATATGCATGTAAATGTAGCACCAAATCCGATGAACAGAATCACGGTCTGTACAAACGATAATTTATACTCATAAAAAACAAATGTCAACATCAGCGCCACAGCAGTCAGCACTGAGATGATATATTTTAACTGGATACGCTCTGCATACCTGTCGGAATATGCACCTATGATTATCTGAAACACTACAGTTGAAAATAATTTTACCGCATTTATTACTCCTATCTGTCCGTCCGTAAAACCTTTGTACTGCAGCATCTGCGTGAGGTATGCGTACGCAGATGCCGCACAGGTCCAGAACATCATCTGTAATATTGCATATTTTATATTGAGTTTCACATTTTTCTTTTTTATAGATGTGTCTACGCGTATCTTTTTCTGCAAACCCATAGGCTGTTCCTATCTGGATGATTTGATCTCCATGACCGCATCTGTCTCAGCTGATATCGCATCTGCATCAAATGTATTTATCATAAATATCCTCTTCTTCATATCATCTGTGAGCACACACAGCGGACTGTTCTTCAAGTCATCATCCAGATATTCTACTGCTGCTTTATTGGCACAGACGAACTGGAATTCATTTGTGAGTTCTGCAGATATGTCAGGTCTCAATATAAAGTTAAGGAACAGCTCTGCCTCCTCTTTGTGCTTTGAGCCTTTGAGCAGGACCATTGTATCCATTGAAAGTGAACACTGCTCACCATCCATGACTATCTCAAGATCCGGATTCTCCTTCATCGCCTGGAGTGCCTCGCCGCTGTACATGAGAGCAACTGCTACCTCTCCCTTTGCCATACTGTCCCTCGTGTCTGTTGACGCTGCAAATGCCTTGATATATGGATTCAGCCCACTTATATAATCCTTTGCCTTTGCAATATCATCGAGGTTGCCCGATGTAGGATCAAGGTCGCATCCCAGCAGACCTACACTCATAATAGCCTGGGAATCATCCACAAGCAAAATATTATTCTTCAGATTATCATTCTTCAAGTCTTCCATCTTATGGATCTCTATACCATAGTCGTCCAGCATCTTTTTATTTGCTATCCATACACAGGATGTTCCCATATATGGAACACAGTACTCTCCATCCGGATCACACTGCATTGTCCTGTAAGTCTCATCGATATTGTCATAATAGGTGATCACATCCTTGTCCAGAGGCTCAAGCAGATCATTTGCCTTCATAGATTCTATGTAGAAGTTTGAAGGGACTGCAATGTCATATTCTGATCCTCCGCCCGCCATGAGCTTTGCCAGCATCTCGTCATTCGACTCAAATGTAGTCTCCACTACCTTTATGCCATATTCCTCCTCAAATTTATTGAGAACATCTTCACTCATATACTCTGACCAGTTGTACAGATATATCTCCTTTGCGTATCCGTCTGCTGTTTTCTCTTCTGAATCGCTGCCACACGCTGTCATCGTAAATGCCATTGTCGCTGCAAGTGCTACAGCCATCATTTTTTTGATTTTTCCTCTTACCATAGTCATTTCCTCCTTTTATTGAACACCAGTCTGGCTAGTTTTCTTACTTCCAGACCGGACCTGCATGATCCTGAGTTATCGAATGGGGTCAGGCACCTTCGTCCCCAAATGGGTCACCGAATGGGGTCAGGCACCTTCGTCCCCAAATGGGTCACCGAGTGGGGGCAGGCACCTTCGTCTCACTAGGCCAGACTTTCTCACCACCTATATAAGTGGCTGTAACCTGCGTCTTGTAGATGTCTTCCTTCGGGATAGTAAGTACATCCGAATCCAGTAATACGAAGTCGGCATCCTTGCCTGTTTCAAGGGAACCCTTTGTCTTCTCAAGCCTGTTCTGGTATGCTCCGCCATATGTGAGTACCTGAAGACCATCCTCAACACTTATCGTCTCGCCGGTTCCCATCTCTTCCATCTCCGGATGTCCTGGCTGTTTTCTGTTCACCATGAGATGAAGTGCATCCATAGTTCTCGGCGGAACCGTTACAGGGAAGTCGCTGGCACAGCTTGTAACGATTCCAGCATCTGTGATGGATCTCATATAATATTCCTTGGAGGCTCTTTCTTCTCCGAGGAACGGTTTCTCCAAAGTGTCATAATACACGCTGTTCCTGAAGTGCCAGTATGGATTGGTGACTGCCACCACACCAAGGCTCTTCATCCTGTCCACATGCTCCGGCACCATGACCTGAAGATGTGTTATGGCATTTCTGTAATCCCTGTCTGTCTCTGTCTGTCCATACTCATATGCATTCAGCACCTCGTCTATCGCCGCATCGCCGATCGCATGTGCATGTACATCATATCCCGCATCAAGAGCACGTTTCACCGCCGCATTTGTCCTCTCCTGGCTGAGCATCGGCTCACCCTTATCTCCCGGGGCATCCGCGTAATCATCTCTGAGAAAAGCTGTATGACCTTCCACTACTCCATCTGCAAATATCTTTAACGTGTTCACCTGTATCTTAGGAACATACCGGAACTTCTCATGATACTTTGCAAGTTCAGCAAACACATAGTTCTCATCATCAACAGGCTCCAGCGTGTAACCTACCCTGAATGTCACCTTCAGTTTTCCCTCGCTGCTCAGCTTTGCATATCCGGCAAATCTTCTGTCATAGTTCTGTTTCTTGTCAAACATTGGTTCAAATGCTATTGTGACGCCATTTGACAAGGCTATATCCTGATAACATTCTATGGCATGTGCAAAGTTGTCAGCAGTCATCTCAGGCAGCACCGCACTGAACAGATTGCCCGCCATCTCCTTAAACCATCCCGTTGGTCTGCTTGTTCCCGGATACCTCACTATCACACCATTTGGAACCTCTGCGGTAGTTTCATCAATCCCGACAAGTTCCATAGCTTTGCTGTTCACCCAATATGAGTGGTGATCCTCGCTTATCATGACCATCGGCACATCCGTCGATATGTCATCCAGTATGTCAGCGGTCGGTCCCAAAGATCCAAATACGCCATTTTCAAAACCGGAACCGCTCACAACCTTCTCATCAGGGTGACTTGCCATATATTCTTTTATCGCCGTCACATAATCGTCTATGCTCTCCTTATTTGCAAGGCTGACACCGTACACTATCTCAGTGGTGCTTGATATGTGTGCATGTCCCTCTGTCATTCCCGGTATCACAAGCCCTTTGTCATGTTCTATAACCTGTGTATTTTCACCTGCATAGCGTTCTGCACCGGCTCTGTCACCCACGTATATGATTTTTCCATCGGCGACCGCCATAGCCTGTGCCAGACTGCGTTTGCTGTCCGCCGTATAGATTTTTCCATACACTATAAGGTCTGCTGTCATCTTTGTCGTTTCATCCATTTGTTACGCCTCCTTGCCATATATGTCTTCGGAACATATTCTGTATTCCCGAATTACTGTGCATCTATCTTGCGGATGTCTCTTATCTCCCTGCGCTTTGATATAAACCTTCCAAATGCTCCCGCAAGGAGGTAGATCACAACTATTCCGACTATCATCAGAGTTGATATGACATATACATTTGTAGTGATCTTGCCTCTGACCATTCCGTATACCTTGATAGGGAACGTGATATCCCCGGCTCCGGATACGAAGTAGCTGATTATTACATCATCTATCGAGAGTGTGATGGAAAGCAGCGCTCCGGATATGATTCCAGGGGTCAGCATCGGGATGGTGACACGCTTTAACGTATGCCACTGATTTGCCCCGAGATCCATGGCTGCCTCCTCTATAGAGCTGTCAAAATTCGCAATTCGTGATCTCAGTGTGATGATGACAAATGGCAGACAAAATGTAACGTGTGCGAACACCATGGTCGCAAATCCCATGGTCATGCCCATCTTGGAAAATGATGCAAGGGATGCAAGTCCTATGACAAGCTCCGGGATGACTATCGGCACGTACAGAAGTCCGTTGATAAACTTCTTGAGCTTGAACTCGTACCTGTAAAGTCCTATGGTTGCCAGAGTTCCTAGAACCACCGATATGACCATGGACACTAACGCCAGCTCTATGGACAGCCAGAAGTTCTTCAGAAGTGAGTCCCCCTGGAACACCTCCAGATACCACTTGAGTGTGAATCCGTCAAACACCATATTTGTATTGTTCTTGTTGAACGAGAACAGGATGATGACAAATACCGGCATGTACAGGAACAGATATACAACTGCCATGAATATGATCGCCCCCGCTCCCATCTTCTTCTTTTCTTTTCGTTTCATAGCCATCCCTCCTTATGCCAGATCATCCAGATCTCCAACCTTGCTGTACGCCTTCAGCACAACCAAGGTGAAGATGATCAGAAGTACCGAGAACGCTGCACCCAGTGGCCAGTTACGTGCCACAAGGAACTGGTTCTGTATCAGATTGCCAAGATATGCCGCGCTGCCGCCGCCCATGACATCCGATATGAAGAATGCTCCAAGGCTCGGTATGAATACCTGTATCGTTCCTGCAAATATTCCCGGGAGCGTCATCGGTAGTATGACTCTGATAAATGTTTTTATCTTTCTTGCCCCCAGATCGTATGACGCCTCAACCAGCGAATGATCGAGCTTTGATATGCTGCTTGTAAGCGGCAGTACCATAAATGGGAAGAAGGTATACACCATTCCGAAGAGGACTGCCCCCTCCGAGTACATCATCTGTATCGGCTGGGCTATGATTCCTATCTTCATCAACAATGTATTTACAAAGCCGCTGTCTCTCAGTATA
>URJI01000109.1 GCA_900548215.1 uncultured Coprococcus sp.
GGCAGGTTCAAGCACCTGTTCAAGCCTGAGAACGAGCACCTTCTCGTTCAGTATCAGCAGGAGGTTGACCGCCGTTGGGAGGATCTGCTGTATAGATGTTCTAAGAATTAGTTAACGAACGGACGAAAATCCGTATATTGCATATGCACAATCACGTTTGATTGCTCTCATTTCGACTAAGGTCACATAAGCATGTGGCTCCGACCGCGATAAGGGCGGTGCGGATCTCCGCCCCAGCTTGTGACCGTCGAAAATCGGCAATCTGCACTACCGATTGTTGCATATTGCAATATACGGATTTTCTATCGTTATAAATAATTAAAACTCAGTCGACCGCACTACCGATCGTAATATATACTGGACTGGATTTCTTTCTGTTCTTGAATATATTGTAATTCTTAGAACATCAAATCTTATCCTTTAATTTAGTTCTTAACTGCTGATTGTTGCATATTGTAATATACTGATTTTCTGGCTGTTTTGTATTCTTTACATACAAGTGTGTAATCACTCGATAATGGCATCGCATACTTCATAGCAAGAAACGATGAATATCAGTTAAATGATACTTCATAGAAATCATTGAGAGTGTATTGCGCATCTTCACCATCTTCATCTCCGCTTGTATTTTTCCAGAACAGCAGGCTTTCTACCTGATTTACATCCAATATGCGGTCTGTGGTAAACAGAAGTTCGTATTCTCCGGCGGTGTTTGTATTTTCGTTTCCAGCTTCGACTATATCTGTAAGCATTGTTCCATCTTTCAGCTTTACACCAGAAAGGACTGCATATTTTTCATCTGAGGTCATATTCTTTGCACCGCTTATATCGAGTACCGCCCTGATAGATATCGGGGATACCTCACATTCGGTGACTACAGCCCCTGTATCTTCAAGGACTGTATGTGTCTCTTTTGTCACGGAAGTGCTATCTCCACTTAACTCCCATTCAAATCTCCATGTGCCATCATTGTCAACTTTCATATCAAGGTAATCATCATACACTCCGAGATCACCGAGCTCGACCGCTAGCTTTTTACCTTGGAGAAAGCCCTTCTTTCCCTCAGAGTCAAGAAGAATATGATATTCCATGCTGCCATCCTCAAGCACATAGTTCTGAACCAGTTCATCATCTCTGATCACCGGCTGTCCTGCTGCATCAAGAACATCCTCGACATAAAAGCTGCTGAGATTGCTAACCTCTTTTCCATCCAGAGTGCAATGATGTGTCTCAAATCCGGGAGTTCCTCCCGCCTTTATATCAAAGCCTTCTATTCTGAATGACACATAGGCATAGTAGTTATCTATAATAGTCTGAGCCACCGATATCGTTACACCATTCTGCGTAACTTCCCTCACTCCTGATTCATCACCTGGAAACTTGGCAAGCCCTGACTGCTCATATTTTTCTGTGTCTTCCGATGATATCTGGTATTTGTCTCTTATTCCATCGCTCCATCTGTGATATAATGCGCTGGCGCCAACGCCTATCGTACCCAGTGAGATAACACACACTATGATTATTACCGCAGCTTTACTATATACTGATATGTGCAGCCTTTTCCCTGATTTTACTTTCACCTCTTTATGTATATTATTCATATCCATTCCTTTCAAATCCACAATCATCTCCTTTGTTGCTTCCTTGAAGAAATCCTTTTCGTTCATAATCGCACCTCCATTCCTGACACGCCCTTTGATATCATATCCAATTTATGCATCATCTCAATGAATCCCTTATTAATTTTCTTGTCCGGAATAACCTGTTCTTCACGGTCTGTGGTTTCATGTGCAGCAGTCCGGATATCTCTGTTACAGAAAGTTCCATTGAGTAATACAGATAAAAAATCTTCTGTACACAGTCTGGCTGCCGTTTCAATATCTCTTTAACATCATGCAGCATTTCCTCCCTGTAAAAATCATCCTCCACACTGCTCTCCTCTTCATAAACGCTTTGTTCATTCAGTTCAGATTCAGCCGATATATCTATCGATGTCCGGTTTGCTATTCTGTCCCAGAATGAATAATATGATGAAAGTTTCTTTTTGCAAAGCGAGATCAGAAATGGTTCCTCATCCCTGACATAAGCTATCCCTTTCTTCTGTAATATTCTAAAATACTCCATATACACTTCCTGCAGTACATCGTTTACATCATCGAAACTTTTACATCTTGAAATCAGGAACAGTGTCACACTGCGTTTGGTTTTTTCATAGATTTCTTCAAAATGCTCTTTTACATTGTTGCTATGCTGACCGGTCAAATCTCTTACCTCCTTTCACTAAAGTAGTGGGATTACTGTCAAAAACGGTTTCATAATATATTATTTTTTTGCACAAATAAGGGCTATCCAGTCTTCATTGAATAGCCCCATAACTTTATCACAGATAATATACATTATATTATAGTCTTTCACTTTTTAAAAACAATCTCTACTATAAAGTTCCCATCTTGGATAGTTATCTCTCCTGTAAGGTCTGACAACCCCATTATCTTTCTGACTATCGAAAGTCCAAGTCCATTTCCAGTGTGTCCTGTTCTCGCTGTGTTTCCTTTCTTTAACGGTTCCCAGAGTTCTGACGGCTCACAGTCTATAGCACAAGCCATTTTATTTGAAAATACGATCTGGTCATCGTCTATCTCAATGCTCGCATGGCTGTCATCAGCGGCATATTTTGCCATATTCATCACAAGATTATCAATAAGCAGCTCAATAAGTCGTAAATCCGCCTGAATGACTGCATGTCCTTTTACCTCACACTCTATATTTCTGTTTTCAAAATCCACCATATATCTGTCTGTCACCTGACTTACTAACTTATCCAATTCCACGTTTTCTTTTTTTATAGTCATGGTGTTTTCAAGTCTCATATACGACAGCATTCCTGTTATCATCTCATTTATATATGCTACATTGTCCAAAATGGAATCTGTGTAATGTCTGGACTCGGAATCCTTTGCTATCTGCTGCAGGTTCTCCGCATATCCAGATATGGCTGTGACCGGACCTCTGACATCATGAGCAATGGCTGCTATCAGGTTTCTGCGGCTCTCGTCAGCTATTATCTCTTTTTTCTTTTTTCTGTATGATATCATAAGCACTGCCACACAGCAGATAAAAATCAGTGGAGATACATACATAAGAATTTTTAGCAGCTTCATATCCGGATCTGTAAACGGATTCTCATACATTGCTGATACAACGTAATAATCATTTTCTCCTACTGTCAGCGTTCTCCCTCTGTAGAAGTAGCCTCTCCACAAGATACTTTCTTCGTGATCGGTGGCATTATTCATACCCTCCCGTTCAAATACGCTGTCAAGATACTCTCTGGAACACTCATACTGTTTGTCAATATTCGCATAGTCTACATCGTCATATCCCATCGCAACATAGTCACGGTATACCTCCTCAGCAGATCTTACATCCTCATATATATATTCATCTGACTTCACTTTCACAGCGGTTATTCCTTCATCCGTGGATACCCATTCGTAGATTATTCCATTTTCCACAAATATATCACCAGGCTTTATATCTTTCTCCCGGTCTGTCAATGAGCTATCCTGTGCCACCTCTGATTCTGGCACATTTTCCGTCATTTCATCATCAGCTCCAGACATATCATCCGCCTGCTCTTCATCTTCAAAATCTGTTTCATCCTCAAACTTTGCATCATAGCCCGACAGCTCCACACCATTGTCGTATCTGTACACCTTCGATACGAAACCCGGTGTATTACATTTAGCAAGTATATCTTCTATATCTTCACGTATTTGCTGATCACCCTCACCACTTTTTATCAATCGGTACATTCCATTACACACAGAACTCACATTGCTGTCAAATTCTGACCTCTGATTATAATTTACTATAATCAATAATCCTAGTGCTGCTATGGTCATCAGCATAACCATAACTACAGCAACCAGAAGACCCTGCCAAAGTTTTCGCCTCACTATTCGCTTAAGCTCGCGTCTTACTGCCGGTGTATATTTCTTATTTTTATTCTTTTTATCAGTCATATCGTTTTTCTCCCTTTTTGCATTCTAATCTAGGCTTTCTAATACAGACATTTTTATAAACATTTCTTACCTGATATAGATTATCTTTCTTTCACCTGATACCCCTTGCCTATCACAGTCTTTATCTGCTTTCCTGCACTGCCTATACATGCCCGGAGCTTTCTTACATGATTATCCACGCATCTGTCGCTTCCCTCATAATCATAGCCCCAGATATCAACGAGCAGTCTTTCTCTTGTGATAACCTTTCCCTTATTCTCAAGAAGTATCTTCAGAAGAGCAAACTCCTTTGGTGCAAGATCGACCTCCACGCCATTTACCTTCGTCATATACCTTGACGGATTCATGCTTATCGCTCCACATACCAGCTCTCCATTGCTGTCAGCCCCCTTGGATCTCTTGATAAGCGCCTTGCACTTGGCATACAGAGTTGCAAGTGAAAATGGTTTCACTATGTAGTCATCACAGCCAAGATCATAGCCCAGCATAATATCCCGTTCGGAATCTCTGGCCGTCAGAAATAATATCGGAACCATACTGTGTCTGCGCATCTCACGACACACCGCAAAACCATCCAGCCCCGGCAGCATGATATCAAGCAGCACAAGATCAAATGTCTCCATCCTGAAACTGTCCAATCCGTCATCGCCATTATACGCCACCTCGACATACATCTGACCTCCACTCTCTCTGACAAAGTAGTCATGTATGACCTCACTTATGTGTATATCATCCTCCACCAACAATATCTTGTTCAGAGCGAACATTTCCTTTCTTGAAGTCTCCGAATTATTTTCTGCATATGCGGCATTTATTGACGCCTCTATGTCGTTTCTCTCCACATCATCACCTCCTTGACCTGCATATTAACAAACCGATATGACTTTCATATGTCCATTATAACAATTTACTACAAATATGTGCTATAGTGATATACATACATTACATGGAGGTAGAAAACCATTTGAATTGGACCGAAGGACTTATTAACGCAATTGATTATATTGAGACTCACCTTATTGACGGTGAAGTATTGGACCAAAATACAATAGCCAGGCAGGCTTACTCTTCTCCCGACAACTTCAGGAAAGTATTTCATCTAATCACGGGATATACTATAGGGGAATATATCAGAAACCGCCGGCTTTCCCTGGCTGGAGAAGAACTCATTTCCTCCAACCGCACGGTGACTGATATTGCATTTGAATATGGATATGACACACCCGAAAGCTTCACGAAGGCTTTCACTCGCTTTCATGGAAACTCTCCATCTTATGTTCGAAATAACAAGTCAGGCCTCCGTAATTTCACCCGAATTGTATTAAGGGTCACAGCGGACGGAGGGTCTATGCTCAATTACAGAATCATTAAGATCAACAACATGTGTATTGCCGGTTATTCTAGGGTTTTCACAAGCCTCGATACCTCGAAAAATAATGTTCTGATTCCAAAATTTACAAGAGAATGCTGTAGTCAAAGCTGGGATAAACTAATGGAAATTAAATCCACTGATAAAAAACCAAATAACTGCTTATTCGGTTACAGATCAAATGATTTTATAAATATTGATAAATTCGATAATGAAATTTCATGCTTTAATTACACATTTGGACGAATGATCACAAAGCAAGAGATTTCCGGATTGAATATATCAGATTATTCGATAACAAACATTCCTGACGGTGAATGGATCTGTTTTGACTGTCCAGATACTACTCCTGCCGGACAACAGTCACTTTGGTATAAAATTTACACAGAATTTCTACCATTTTCTCATTATAACATATTGCCTGACGTAACCTTAGAGTGTAGCAATGTATCATTAGAGAAGGAAAAAAATTACCTTCTCCTGCAAATCCGTCCCGACAATGTTTAACCATTGCTGACAGGTCATAATGTAACTCCTGTGATATTGTTTTTATAGTATTTCTCATTTACATGACAATTACTAAATACAATCAAAGGAGGCCTTTTATGAAAAAGGAATTAACAATTTTGACCACATTCAGCATAGCCATTATATTAGTTGTCACCGGGTGTCAACACTCGTCAGCATCTAAGAACAACTCTACTGTCACCCAATCGGTCACCAGCTATTCTTCATCCGAAGATACGTCAATCGAAGAAGCAACAACAAACGAAACCTCTGTCAAAGAGATCACGACTGAGAAAATCACGACAGAAGAAATTACTACTGAGGAGATTACGACAGAAGCACCAACTCCAACAGGTTTACTTCCAGAGGAACGTGCCAGCATAACCATGGGAAAACTCTCTCCCGATCACATTTATTATAACGAGGTGGCCACGCTTGATCCCGCTTGTGCAGACTATATCAACGAATTATCCATTTATGATGCTGAGATAGATGACACTTTTGTTGTCCATATATCTCTTCCACCTGATTATAACGAAGCAAGCACATATCCAATGGTTGTGATGACCGATGGCGTCTGGAGACTCAGTGATCACCCTGAACTCAGGCCTCTCATGACTTCTGGCCAGATACAGGACGTTATCCTTGTCAGCATAGGATATCCAAACACTTACAATTATGATGTCATCAGGAAAAGAGATCTTCAGACTAACCCTGATTCCTTCCTACATTTTATTGTAGATAACCTGATCCCTTATCTGGAAGAAATATACTCTGTAAACCCTGAAAATATGACTCTCACAGGACATTCCCTGGGTGGATACTGGGCTTACTACGCCCTGTTTCATAATGACACTATAGGAAAAAATACATTTGCAAATTATTATATTGGCAGTCCTTCCATGTGGGCAAATACTGACGGCAAATTCATGTCTACGTACGAAGATGAATATTACAGCAGAACACAGACTCTGAATGCTAATGTCTATGTAACCGTAGGTGCAGATGAGGATAAAAACTTCATATCTTCTATCGAGGATTTCTACAACGATTTACAAGAGAGGAATTATTCTGGATTAAACCTAACCTACGAAAAAATAGAAGGCTATGACCATAACACAGTCTTTAAGCCTTCTATCAAAAATACTCTTCTTATGTTCTATAAAAAAGATTCCGAATAACTATCTATAAAACCACCAGCATCCATATCTAGGCATGACCGCTCCAAGCTCGCGGAGGGTCTTGCCTGATATGAGATCTGTGTATATGTCTGCCTGTTCCTCCGGCATGGTCCAGATGAGCTGATCCATATTGCTGAAGTTGAAGAATGCCCTCAGCTCATGTCCTGCATATTCCCTCACTATACCAAGAACGCTTGCACATCCTGTCTCTATTGTGTAGACATTTGCATTACATGAAAACACATCATGCGATGCCCTGATCTCCTCCATGTGGCGCAGCGCGTCAAATATCCTCATGGCTACAGGATCCTTCTTCTCAACCTTGTCCCATGGGAAGTTTCCTCTGTGCAGATATCTGCTGTCCGCACGTTTGTCCGGATCATTCTTATAAGTATAATCGTTTGTCTGTCCTATCTCATCACCGCTGTACAGAACCGGGATTCCGCTCTGTGCCAGCAGGTATCCATGAAGCATGAGATCACATGCAATAGCCTGGTCGATCTTGTCTGCATTTGCCTCGTACTGACCGGCCTCAAGGCCTGACAGGGATGCTGTTGTTCCACACAGACGGGCATCTCCGAGTCTAGGATCATCGTTGTAGAGCTCGCCTCTGGAATCACTGTTGTATCCCTTTCCTGTGAAATAGTCATTCAAGAACTTCTTGTGTGCCACCTCGTCTATGCCGAACTGTGCCAGCCAGTCATAGTCAAGTCCCCAGCCGATATCATCGTGGCATCTGAGGTAATTCAGGAACACATAATCCTTTGGAAGTGCACACACCTGATCCATCTGGCGCTTTAAGAGTCCCACATTCTTTGTGGCTATCGTGTTCCATGTGGATGCCATGGTTGTCACGTTGTAGAGCATATGGCACTCTGGCTTGTCAACTGTTCCAAAGTAT
>URJI01000110.1 GCA_900548215.1 uncultured Coprococcus sp.
TGCAGACGCTTCTTACGTTGCAACAGTCAATAGCGGGGAAGTTTTTGATGTTGTATCTCAGGATGAGAGCTGGATCGGGGTTCAGTTGTATGATGGTTCTATAGGATATATATCAACAGAGTATGTAAGTGTGGATGCCTCACTTCAGTAGTATATATAATGTGCCTTTCACCCAGGCATGACAAAACAAGACCCATAGAGAATACTAGAAAAAGCGCAGGATATGGATTGCCGGAAGGCAGTCATGTATCCTGCGTTTTTTTCATGTCAGATGCTTGTAGTAGAAGCATGCGAGCTGGGTTCTGTCACGGAGCTGTAGTTTGTCGAGAATAGAGCTTATGTAATTCCTTACAGTTCCTTCACTTAAGAAGAGAGACTGGGAGATTTCTTTATTATTCATCCCATCTGCGACGAGTTTTATGATGTCAAGTTCTTTTGAACTGAGCTCGTATTCGAGATCGGCAAATGGTGACGGCTCTACATGTATAGAAGCCCCGGCTTTGCTATGGCTGAGAAGTTCTGGCAGTTTTCCCACAATCTCTTCGCCAAATACGGTTTGACCGTTATATACGGCTATCACAGCCGGGGCGATGCTTTCAAAGTTCTGTTTCAGGATATAACCCTTAGCGCCGAGGCTTAGAGCCTTTATAATATACTCGTCATCTGAGAATGTTGTGAGAAGCAGTATCCTGGCGTCCGGATGTGCGGATATGATGGATTCAGATGCCTCAAGACCATTCATGTTTCCCATGCGAATGTCCATCAGAATAACATCGGGAGTCAGCTCATCATATAGTTTTACAGCTTCCTCACCATTGCTTCCGGTGGCAGCAACGTGTATATTTTCATTCGATTCCAGTATGGTTTGAAGGGACAGGGCGACAAGCTGGTCATCATCTATTATTACTATATTCATATGTCATCTTCCTCCTTTTTCATAACGGTTATAAGAAGGGAAAATCCCTTGTCAGTCGATAGTTTTATGGTCCCTCCGAGCATATTTACACGTTCTTGTATTCCAGATAGGCCCATTCCCTGACCGGCTATTTTTATATCGCTGCCGTTATCAGTTATTGACAGTTGGTAAAATGCAGGGTGTTCACGTAGACGAATGTTCATGCGATCTCCATTGCTGTGTTTTAAGGTATTGTTTATTGCTTCCTTTACTATGTTGATAAAGGAATATTTGATATCTTTTGGTATATTGTCAGACATATCGTAGTTCATGGATATTTCTATGCCCTGAACGTTTTGGGTAATATCCTCAAGCGCAAGCCGGAGATTTACGGATTCGTCGTGCAGATCATGTACACTTTTTCTCATGCTGTCCATGGCCGTATCAAGGGTTGACTGCAGCTGCTCAAGGGGCTTCGTGAGATGCTCATCGTGGTTGATCACCTTGATGGCTCCGGTCTGAAGTATGGATCTTGTCAGCATATGGCCTACGTTATCGTGTATCTCTCGGGCAATTCTGTTTCGCTCTGACAGCGTAGCGGTTAGTATCATGTTGTCCTGGTTTTCGAGAAGCTGTCTTGTATTTTGTGCCACCAGAAGATCGTGTTCTGCTGTGTCATCCCTCATAGAAAGAAGCCTTGCACGGAGATCGTCTATGCGGCAACTGTATATGCTCAGGATCAAGGAAAATGCTAGCAGGCACATCTGAGGAAGAAACGAAGAGACAGGATTCTGTATGCATGCAATGATAGTGAGCGGTGCCAGCATGACGAAAGGTATACGCAGTCGGTATCTGGATATGTCGTAGCTGACTATGGACACGAACATGTATATTGCGTGAATCTTAAATGCTATGATGAGATACAGACACATCAATGCTTCACATATATACTTAATTGTGCGCAGCTGGTGCGCATCAGTATCTGCTTCACATTTGGCAGATGAAGATATACCTGACAGGGCAGGACATATTGCACCTGCTATCATGGATAAAAGCAGGACTGTGATCAAGTTGGTGGTCACAGTTATATTTAGAGTATATATCAGGGCAAATGATGATAGCAGCAATAGTCCCTTATTGATCAGATGTTTCATATATAATTATTCTCCGTGTTAATTATGATATATGATGTTCAAAGTTTGTTCTGCATATTTAATATAATGCGTGAATTGCAGATTGGTGGAAGCTTTGAATGATTACATTATAAATAAAGTGTGTATAAAAAGGAATATGACAAATGTCACATTGTGAAGATGACGCTGTTCACTGTGAAAACAGATCTGAGGTGTATATAATGGGATTATACAATAAAGAATGCAAGCACACGGGTATTGCAAACTGTCATGATTGCAAATGGAGACAATAAGAGTAAAAGTATAGTGTTAAAACAGGAGGGCATACATGAGTAATTCGGGAAATGCAATAGAAGTTACGAATCTGGTGAAGAGATATAAGGATCTGCTGGCGCTGGATCATTTCAGCCTTACGGTGAAGGAAGGGGAGATACTGGGGCTTCTTGGCCCAAATGGGTCTGGAAAAACGACAACTATAAACTGTATATTGTCCCTGCTCACATTTGACAAGGGAGACATAAAAGTATTTGGAAAAGAAATGAAACCAGACAGCTACGATATCAAGAGGAAGATTGGAGTTGTAATGCAGGATGTAGCAGTTTTTGATGAGCTCACTGTGTATGAAAATATCGACTACTTCTGTGGGCTCTATATAAAGGATAAGGAGAAGAGACGAAAGTGTGTTGAAGAAACCATGGATTTCGTGGACATAGCAGACTACAGAAAGTTCTTTCCAAAGAAGCTATCAGGAGGACTTCTTCGAAGACTGAATATTGCCTGCGGAATAGCGCATAAGCCAAAGCTTATATTTTTCGATGAGCCGACAGTGGCAGTTGATCCGCAGAGCCGCAACAGAATACTTGAGGGAATCAAACGACTGAATGAGGAAGGCGCGACCATCGTGTACACTTCTCATTATATGGAGGAGGTAGAGCAGATCTGCGACAGGATAGTCATCATGGACAAAGGTAAATCTGTTGCAGTCGGAACGAAGGATGAGCTCAAGAAGATGATAAAGAATACAGAGACCATAAAGGTTGAAGTGTTTGGACTTACAGGCGAACAGATGTCGGAGCTTCGCAGTCAGCCACATGTGTATGAGAACGAATATAACGGAAGCATGCTTACACTTAGATATTCCGGCGGAAGACACAATCTGGTGAGGCTCATGGAATTTTTCAAGGAGCACGACATATCATTTGGCAGGGTAGTCACGGAGCTCCCAACACTCAATGATGTATTCCTTGAGATCACAGGCAAGGAACTCAGAGACTGATCTGAATGTAAGCTGGATTATGGATTTGTTGAAGAAACAAATATTTGTATATTTCAGATGAACCGGGATTAAAAGGAGAGAAATATGTTTATACGGGATTTTCTATATACGATAAAGATATTGATGCGTGCAAAGGTGTCTATTTTCTGGACACTAGTATTTCCGATACTGCTTGCCACATTTATGTACATGGCATTTGGCAACATATATGAACAGGATGAGATGTTTAGTAATATCAAGGTGGCGGTGGTCACTGAGGATGAATCGGCAAATGGACTTAATTATATGCTGGATGCGCTGTCGGATGGCGATGACGCCCTTCTGTCGGTTACGAGGATGAGCGAAAGCGATGCGGAAAAGTTACTGGCTGATGAAGAGGTCGAGGGCATCATATATACGGATGATGTGAAGCTCACGGTTGCGGAGAGCTCTGTCAATGCGAGCATACTTGAGACAGTGCTTTCTGAGTACAAGCAGTACGAGCATGCACTTAAGGATATATATAAGGATGGCACAGAACCTAAGGGAGATATGTCTGCTGATGGAATCGGATTCCAACAGTATATGTCTGGGATTCCCGGCGTGGATGATATGTCGAACCTTGTGGAAAAACTCTCAGAACAGAGATCATATTATACAGAAAAGGCCAGCACCGAGGGCAGCCAGAACGTGTATAACAATTATTTCTATGCCATATTTGCCATGAGCTGCCTTTTTGCATCGCTTTCATCTATAGGAATGATGAGCAATCTTCAGGCAAATGTGAGCGCTACGGGAAAGAGAAAAAATGTGTCCCCACAGAGAAAAATGACATTTGTTTTGGCAGAGTTTGCTGCACTGCTGCTTATACATTTTGTGGTCGAGGTCATAAGTTTTATATACATGTCCTGTATCGGAGTGGATTTTGGTGGCAGAATATGGGAGATCCTGCTCACACTATTCGTGGGCTGCTTTATTGGCTTGGCGATTGGAGTCATAGTTGGGGCTATATCAAAGCTTGCTGAGGGAACCAAGATAGGAATTGTGATCGGAATATCCATGGTGATGTCCATCCTTTCAGACCTGTGTATTAACGGAATAAAGTATGAGATACAGCAGCACGTGCCGATTATAAATAAACTCAATCCCGCAGCATTGATATCGGATTCATTTTATGCGCTGAATGTTTACAGTGACCACCAGGTTTTCACTGAGAATATCGTCATAATGACTATTGAGGCTGTGGTGCTCATAGCAGTTGGGATTCTCATGGTAAGGAGGAACAGATATGCAAGTGTTTAAATCTTTTTTCAAAGTTTTGAGAAAATATATTGGGCAGATGATCATGTATGTGGGAATCCTGTGTGGAGTCATGATTGTGTTCATCAATGTGGGAAACACAGATCCACAGAACTATTATAAGGATAAAACGATCAAATATGCGTTGAGCGATGAGGATGGCAGTGAGATGAGCAGAAAATTGATAGCTTACCTGAGTGATACGCAGCAGTTTGTAGATGGCGTTGATATGGACGAACGAGGTATTCAGGATGCTCTCTACAACAGGGAGGTGGATTGTGTGATCAGGATACCAGATGGCTTTGGCGATGCATGGGCAAATGATACTGCGGATGGTATGCTTGAGATAACGACTATCCCCGGAAGTCAGGCGTCCATGCTGTTTGAGACAAGGCTTGACAGCTACATGAATATGGTGTCTCTGTACAAGAGGGCCGGAGATGATGTGAATGATGCCGATAAGAGAGCGAGGATGGCACTTGAGCAGAAGGCTGAAGTCGATATGGCCGGAGGAAAGAACTCAGGACATTCCATGTTATATAATTTTTACAACTATCTGGGGTGGGTCATGATCAGCGTTATGATAATTGGGGTAGCGCCTGTTTTGCAGGTATATAACAGGAAAAAGCTTAGAGCGAGAATAGAGTGCTCCTCATACAGATTCTTCAGACTCAACAGGAAGCTTGTCCTGGGGATGATGTTTACTGGATGCGTATTGTCTGTAGTATTTATAGCACTTTCCAGAATACTTATAAAATATGATATAGTCTCAGCAAGGGGCGGAATGTTCATACTCAATATGCTGGTGTATGCCTGTGTAGCACTCTCGCTGGCATTTCTAGTTAGCAAGCTTACCCAAAGTGAACAGATTCTTTCCATGTGTGCAAATGTCATATCACTTGGAATGGCATTCCTCTGCGGGATATTTGTACCGAGAGAGTTCTTAAGTGACACTGTGATGGCGATAGCACATTTCCTTCCGGCATATTGGTACGCAAATGCAACGGATGCCATCGACAATTTCACATCTGGCAGTTCAGTGACAGGAATATTTGTGAGCATGGGAGTACAGGTGCTCTTTGCCGTTCTGTTCATACTTGTTGGAGTGATCGTTGACAGGTACAAGACAGCCGGCAGGGCGATGGCTTAGAAAAATAAATAATTTTTTATTTGACGCGCGTCAAATAGAATGCTATCAGGAGCGTGAAAAGGAGAAAAAAGAATATTACACTGGAAGTTATAATGTAGGGTCTGTTATAATAAAAAACGGAGGGAAGAGGGGCGCTTATGAGCGTAGCTCATAATTTTCATGCGCACCTCTGACATGTAGTAGAGGGGGCCCCGCGTGCGGGGGAGTTGGCTGCTACCTACTATTCATTTCATAAGGAGGGGCCCGCCTAAGCGGGAGGATTCCTTATGAAGCACGCAAACGCCGCGCGAAGCGCCTTACATGCGTTTGCTCATAACATGTATAGGAGGAACGAGAAAGTGCTTAAAAAGAAAGTGCTGAAACAGAACAACTTACTCAGACTGCAGAAGAGACTTGCAGTGATGATGCTGGCCCTTACATTTGGACTAGGTACAGGGTGCGGCAAAGCAGATGACGGAGCGGATGGCACTGCATCGTCGGAAGTGGAGGTTTCAACGGATGCTCAGACAGATGCCGGAGCCGAAGAAGAAGATGGACAGGAGTCAAAAAAAGCTACAGAAGACAAGGACGAGACTTATGTAGAAGGAACATACTCAAGTGATTCGTATGACGTGGCGGAGTTTGCGGCAGAGCCTCGTAAGAAGACCGACGAAGAGGGTAATCGCGGTGTGTATTACGAGATATTTGTCAGATCATTTGCCGATTCAGACGGTGACGGTATAGGCGATCTGAATGGCGTCACGAAGAAACTTGACTATCTGCAGGAGCTCGGAATTGATGGGATATGGCTCATGCCGATCACAGCATCCGATACCTACCACGGATATTCAGTGACGGATTACGTGACGGTGAATCCCGATTACGGAACAGAGGATGATCTTAAGAGATTGCTTGACGAAGCACACAGCAGAGATATGAAAGTCATCATGGATCTGGTCATCAATCACACCAGTATCAATCATCCGTGGTTTCAGGCGGCAAAGTCCGATGAGAACAGCGAGTACAGAGATTATTACAGGTGGGTGTACAAGACCGACAAGAAAGACTGCAATCATCTTCTCGACAAATCAAGCTGGGGAGATATGGTGTGGCACCAGGAAGGAGACTTCTATTATTATGGTGTGTTCGGCGCGGATATGCCGGATCTGAACTATAACAATCCGGATGTTAGACAGGCTGCGAAGGATGCCGCCGGTTACTGGCTGGAACTTGGTCTTGACGGTTTCCGTATGGACGCCGCAGTTCATATCTATGGGGCGCACGAGTTCAAGCAGCAGGGAGATTCTGAAGCGGCAAATATCACCTGGTGGAACGAATTTGCCGGTTACTGCGAGAGCATAAATCCTGATGTATATCTGGTGGGTGAGGTATGGCAGGATGACAAGGTGCTGGAAAATTATGTCCAGCCATTTGACACGAAGTTTGATTTTGCGATTCAGCAGAAGATACTGAACTGCGTACAGAAAGGCATGGCGGTGCCGGGATTTGGTGAGTCTCTTTCCGTGGCGATAGAGAATATACAGAATAAATATGACGGCGTGGATGCCAACTATCTGAATGGAATATTTGGAGCAAATCACGATCAGGACAGGATAGCATCGTCGGTGAACAGCCTGGATAAGGCGAGACAGATTGCGGCGGTATATATGACGCTTCCAGGCAATCCATATATATATTATGGCGAGGAGCTTGGAATGTACGGCAGCAAGCCGGATGAGATGATAAGGACGCCTTTCCTGTGGGGAGATGACAGTACATACAACACGTCGTGGGAAAAGGACGATCAGAATGCAGAGACAAAGGGACTTGACCAGCAGATGGAAGATCCGGATTCAATGTATTCATATTACAAGACATTGATAGCACTGAGAAAGGACAATCCTGCACTTATGAAAGGAAGCTACAGAGCGGCATCGCTCACAAGTGACAGTGTGACAGCATACTTCCGTGAGACGGATGGACAGAAACTGCTGGTGGTGCACAATTTTGCAGAGGGCGATCAGACGGTATCACTTGCTGAGTGCGGAGACATAACAGTTACAAATGTACTTTATTCAAGTTCTGGTGAGACAGATGTGTCAGACCTTAGTTCAGTGAAATTAGCTGGAAATGAGAGCGTGGTGCTGGAACTTGGTGAGTAGATAAAAAATCCCAATTTAAAGGAGGCTTTCCATGAAGAAAATACTAATAACGGGTGGTACAGTATTTGTAAGCCGGTA
>URJI01000111.1 GCA_900548215.1 uncultured Coprococcus sp.
TAGCTCAGTTGGTAGAGCAGAGGACTGAAAATCCTCGTGTCGCTGGTTCGATTCCAGCTTTGGGCACTGTTAATTACTCAACTCTTAATTGGAGTTGAGTTTTTTTTTACATAATTTGTACTCATATTATATATGATAATCGTGAGTCAGGATAGGAGAGGAATGTAGTCATGGTTTTTAATGTTGGACAGGTTATAAAGATGAAGAAGGCACATCCTTGTGGGACAAACTCCTGGGAGATACTTCGAGTGGGAATGGATTTCAGATTGAGATGTACAGGCTGCGATCACCAGGTTATGGTTCCACGTAAACTTGTTGAGAAGAATTTCAAAGGATTTATATAGAAACAAGGGATTTATATAGAAATGATTAGCAGTAAATAAAAAAGAAGCAGAGTCTATTGGGTAATAATGGTGATCCTGCTTCTTTTTATATATAAGGTTTTTTGTGAGCTTTTATTGGGTGTATCTCCATAATAGCTATACTCTCCTTTGGGAGGAGCACAGCCGCGGGGAGCGACTGTGCCAATTAAGGGATTGGGGGATGTAGTCATACATGACTACTAAAGGGAGTAAATAACAAAAAAATGTGATTGTCAAAATTCAAAATAAACATTAGCTTTTTTCACATATTATAATCTGTGTGCTTTTGCTTTCTGTTTACATCTTGATAATATGATAATTTCAGATTTATTTCAAGAGCTTTAGATGCTTTCAAGCCATATTGCCATATATGTTAGCGATTATGACTGTTTTTGACTGAAAAACGCCTTCAGAAACACTAAATAAGGATAACTAGAAGTTTGGAATGAATATATAATCACTTACGAGCATAATAATTCAATAAAGTCGTCATAAAAAAGAAAGTTGCGCACAATGGCGTTGCGCAGAGGATGCGATGTCAGTAACGTGAAAAATGCAATATGTAATAAAGGATCAACTGCGTGGAATTAAATGAGTGCAATAATAAAAAAGAAGGATCAACACTTTAGAGATGTTGATCCTTCTTTTATATATAAGGTTTTTTGTGAGCGTGTGTTAACGAAACTATACTCTACTTTGGGAGGAGCACAGCCGCGGGGGAGCGACTGTGCCAATTAAGGGATTGGGGGTGTAGTCATACAATGACTACAAAAAAAGGGAGTAAAAACAAAAAATTGTAATTGTCAAATTAAAAGTTTATCAATGCAATGCAAGAATTAAGCATGTGACCTTTCTTGATTGCAAATTGATAATATGACAAAAATTGTATTATTGCAATATCATTTGACGTTTTTCAGTCATAAAACCATATAAGTTGTCGATTTTGACTGTTTTCTTGATTGAAAATGATTGATATCAATTTAGTTTGATTAAAAATGTTATTTGTACTATCCAAAATATATAAAACTGTGATATAACTTTAATTATATGCTTGCTAGTACATTATCTCACGATGTACTGTTATAAGTAGTTACACATGATTGTGTACGTAAAAAAAAGATCAGGGAGGATCACAAATGAAGAGCAGTAAGAAAAATCTCATTGCTATTTGCGTGATAATATTTATTATCGCAGGACTGGGAATTGCATCAATATATGTTGATAAGATTCCATCACCATCAGAGCATGCTACATTTTGGGCACTTGTACCGTCTGTTGTAGCTATATCACTAGCTCTTATAACGAAAGAGGTATATAGTTCTCTTTTTGTAGGAATAGTGATTGGAAGTGTGTTTGCTTCTAACTTTAGTTTCACGGGAACTATAACTAATGTGCTGCAGGAAGGCCTCATCGCACAGCTGTCGGATTCATATAATGTAGGCATACTTATATTCCTTGTTATATTGGGAGCTATAGTTGCACTTATGAACAAGGCAGGAGGTTCTAAAGCGTTTGGCGAGTGGGCGGCAACACATATTAAGACAAGACAGGGCGCACAGCTTTGTACAGTGCTTTTAGGGGTGCTTATATTTATCGACGATTATTTTAATTGTCTTACAGTTGGCAGTGTTATGAAGCCGGTTACAGATAAGCACAGGGTATCAAGAGCTAAATTTGCATATATTATAGATGCCACAGCAGCACCTATATGTATCATTGCTCCTATATCTTCGTGGGCGGCAGCTGTCAGTGGATTTGTAAAGGGTGAGGATGGATTTGGCCTTTTTATCAAGGCTATACCGTATAACTATTATTCATTTCTTACTCTTGTAATGATGGTAACTATGATAATCCTTAAGGTTGAGTTTGGACCGATGGAAAAGCATGAGCTGAATGCGCTCAAGGGAGATCTTATCTCGGCAGGAGATGGTAAGAAAACTGTAACGGCAGAGGAGACAGATGTTGTGAATGCTAATGGCAAGGTCGTCGATCTTATCATACCGATCATCTGCCTTGTAATAAGCTGTGTAATCGGAATGATCTACACGGGTGGATTCTTTAGTGGAACAGGATTTGTTGAGGCTTTTTCAAACAGTGACGCTTCAGTTGGACTTGCAATAGGAAGTTTGTTTGGACTCATCATAACTATACTGTTATATGTATTAAGAGGTGTGCTTAGCTTCAATAAATGCATGGAGGCTATACCTGAAGGATTTAAAGCTATGGTACCAGCCATACTAATTCTTTCGTTTGCATGGACTCTTAAGGGTACAACAGATATGATGGGGGCAAAAGACTTTGTCCAGAATGCTTTGTCATTGTCGTCTGGTTCGCCAGACGGAAGCGGTGTTGCACTGCTTTGTTTCCTGCCGGCAATAATATTTATAGTTGGGTGCTTTATGGCATTTGCAACAGGTACGTCATGGGGAACCTTTGGTATACTCATTCCTATAGTGTGTGCGGTGTTCGAGGGAACAGATTACAATATGATGATTATATCAATTTCTGCATGTATGGCAGGTGCTGTGTGTGGAGACCATTGCTCACCGATATCGGATACGACGATCATGGCTTCTGCGGGGGCGCAATGCAATCATGTAGATCATGTAGCTACACAGCTCCCTTATGCGATCGTTGCAGCGGTTATGTCATTTGTGGCATATGCCATAGTTGGTCCGATGACATATTATCTGCATGTTAAGTGGTTTGTTATGCTCCCTATATTCATCGCACTTATGATTGCTCTTGTGTTTGGGATCAAGGTCATCAAACGCAAGAACTCCCAGAGTTATGCGAATGCAAACACAAGTGTTGCAGATAGTGAGTAGGATTTGCGTAGATTGGACATTCAAATAAACATCTTAAACAAATTATAAAAAGGTATTGACTTATTATAGTTGATAAGCTATAGTGTGAGAGTAGAGTTTTCATTTATTTGAATCCTCTCTCCCCTCATTATGGTGGTCAGGTATCCCCTGGCCACTTTTTATGTTTAAAGGTAAATTTTTGGCATGTGAGTAGTCAATAAGGCATAATTAAATAAATGTTCATATTTGTTCACTTGAGATAAATAACATTTAGGTATATTCTGAGGTGGAAACAGTAGATGACAAAAAAAGGGTTGCATAAAAACATTAAGAAAAGAGGATGGATATGCAGGATAACAAAGATATAACGAATGAAGAGATAAGTAGAGCGGCTTCTATAATAGGGAAAATGCTCGAATATTATAATGGAAAGGTTGTGGGACAGCCATATTTGGGGTATTCACTTCTGGTTGCCATGATGACTAATGGACATGTTTTGCTTGAATCGGTGCCGGGACTTGCGAAGACAACTGCCGCCAGAGTTATGACGGAGGCTGTGAATGGTACTTTTTCAAGAATACAGTGTACGCCTGATCTCATACCGAGCGATATAATAGGAACTCAGATATATAACATGTCTAATAATACATTTGAGGATAAGATAGGACCGGTATACTCAAATTTTGTGCTCCTGGATGAAATCAACAGATCAAGTGCAAAGACACAGAGTGCCATGTTGGAGGCTATGCAGGAGAGAGAGATAAGTATAGGCGGCAAGATATATAAACTTCCGGAGGTATTTGTGGTTATAGCTACCCAAAACCCGATAGAATCAGAGGGAACATATGTGCTGTCAGAGGCACAGCTTGATAGATTCCTTTTAAAAGAGACCATCACTTATCCCAGGGCGAATGATGAGATAGAGATTCTCAACAGGGTTGAATCAGGTGTATTTTCAGATAATACCCCAGTGGCTGGAATAGAGGACGTTATATTTCTTCAGGAATTGTGCAAGCGAGTGTATATGGATCCATCCATCAAGAAATATATAGTAGATATAGTACAGGCATCAAGAAATACGGACAAATTCATGAGACCTGAGATGGCTCAGTATGTGGCGATGGGTGCTAGTACAAGAGCTGCTATAGCGTTCATGGAAGTTGCAAAGGCTGTGGCACTCATTAATGGCAGGCGGTATTGCGTCCCAGATGATGTAAAAACTCTTAGATATTCTGTGCTCAGGCATAGGATTATGCTTACATTTGCTGCTATAGCAGATGAGGTTAATATTGAATCAATAATTGATACTATTATAGGTGCGGTCAAGACCCCATAGAATGTGGACAAGGCGCTATACATTGTGACGGAGAATGCTGTGATATGAAGATGACATATATACCAAAAATACAGGGTAATATGAAAGGTTATAAAACAATATACACGACTAGGGCAACGTCAAGAATAATAGACGGTTCATACAATTCCATATATAAGGGAAGAAGTATGAATTTTGATGAGCTTCGGGAGTATGTTGTTGGTGACGATATAAAGGATGTTGACTGGAAGGCTTCGTCAAGAAGCCAAAAGATTCTGGTCAGACAATATATTGCAGAGAAAAAGCACAACTTGATGCTCGTAATGGATGCTGGTAGGAAGATGCTGGCAAATGCCAATGAGACTCAGGAGAAGCGCGAGATCGCATTGATGGCTGCGGGAACTTTGGCGTATATGGTTGGCAGTAACGGAGATTTTGTAAGTTGTACATACGCTGCAAAGGATGGCGTAAAGCATTTCCCTTTTAAGACAGGTCTTATGAATGTGGAGAACATACTTGCTGCCTATAATAGTGATGTAAATATTGATTGCAGATCAGGAATATCTCAATCGTTGGAGTTCGTAATCAGAAACTTCAGACGCAGGATGATTATGCTTATTGTAACAGATGCAGAGGGAATCATGGAAATAGATGAGGGCCTTATCAGACAGCTTAAGGTCATTCATGACATTCTCCTTGTAAAGGTCTCAGATGCGGATGCGATGGGAAGACGTGTTTTTGATATGGAAAATGACATGTATATTCCGGATTTTTTCGGCAAAGATAAAAAGCTTGCCAGGATAGAAGGACAGAGACGTATGCAGCTTGAAATGCAGTGCAGTGATAAGTTAAAAAAACTTGGAGTATCATGTGTCTGCGTCTCAGGACTTGAGAATATAGAAGAGAGAATAGTTGATCTTCTAGGCAGACATAAAAATGAAAGTTCATTGAGATAGAAAGTGTAGGAGGATGTGCAATGGAAAGTTCAGTAGAGCTTCAGTCACCATTTTCATATGCGGTATGGCCTTTGGTATTGGCGGGATGTATCGCTGCCGCAGCGTTGTTGTTCTTTCTTATACTGAAATTTATGAAAATTTGCAGGACCAAAAGAAATAATCCGAAAATAGTTGTAAAACCAACTTTGGACATAAACGTTGTCAAGAATAAATATCTGAGTGAGCTTGCCGGAATTGACAGGGATTTCAGTATGGGGAAGGAAGATATAAGAGGTGCCTATCAGAGGATGAGTCAGTGTATAAGACAGTTTGTGCATGCAGTTACAGGGATAAAGGTTCAAAATTATACCCTTCAGGATATAAGGAGACTTAATATGCCGATGCTGTACGCACTTGTGGCTGAGTATTATGCGCCGGAATTTGCAAGAAAATCCGAGGGTGATGTAAGAAATTCACTTGATAAGACAAGGAGTTTGATAGAGAGATGGCGATAAAATATCATTGGGTCATATATGTAGGGGCAGTCCTTGTGTCAGTTATGATGATATTTGTATGTGTAAAGAGCAGACGCAGGGATGTCTATGCCGGTGGCAAACGGGTTGCGGGTGTCTTATATTCAGAGGATGAAAAATACTATAAGAAGAAATTATACTTATATAGATATGGTATTATAGTAACACTTGTTCTGAGTGCAATGACTGTGGGTATGGCGTTTCTTTTAATGGCCAGACCATATACAAATGAGCGCGTACAGGATGATAAGTATTGCAGAGATATAATACTGTGCATAGATATTTCTACATCTGTTGACTATCTGAATGAGAATCTTTTGGAAAAACTCAAGAACACTGTGGATGAATTGCAGGGAGAAAGATTTGGAATAGTTCTTTTTAATACAAGTCCTGTTTTGCTGACTCCACTTACTGACGATTACGAGTACGTGAAGGATCAACTTGATCTTATAGCAAAGTGCCTTGACAGCAGGAACTCCATGGATCTTGACAGGGCATTTTCTACGTCGGGCGACTGGCTCTATTATGATGCATACATAACATCAGGCACACTTGTCGGAAATGAGGAAAGAGGGAGTTCGCTGATAGGAGATGGTCTGGCGGCTGCGGCCGGTGATTTCTCTGATAGAGAAAGTGACAGCAAGAGAACAAAAGTGGTGATTTTCTCAACTGATAATGATATACAGGGAACACCGATAGCGACGCTGAATGAGGCTGCGGATATATGCAAAGACAACAATGTGACCGTATTTGGTGTTGGAACAAAGGAGATGACTGATGAGAACCGTGAAGCTATGAAAACTGCGGTGGAGAAAACAGGAGGTCAGTTTTATCTCGAGGAGGAGTCCGGATCATTTTCGGATATTGTTTCTTCTATAGAGAATATGAGTAAGAGCCTTGTGAAGGTGAAGACTATGGATGTGGAAACTCCTGAACTTGAGTTCCCATTTGTGATGATGCTGATAACTTTTATGCTTATGCTGGGAATATGCAGATGGCTGAGATTATAGACATGAAATGAGAGTAACAGATATGAGAATAGATCCTATAATTCCAATTTGGCTGATGGCAATAGTGTGCGCTGCAATGCTTCTTCTTAGGCGAAATAGCTGGAAGGCATATGTCCGTCAGATAGTTGCCATTATATTGATATTTTGTGTGAATCTGAGAATTATGATTCCAAGTGACAATGTAACTGCAACTACTCAGGAACTTGATACATATGTGCTTTTTGTTGTGGATGACACATTGAGTATGCTTGCAAGGGATTACGATGGCGACACAGAGCGACTTACGGCGGTAAAGAATGATTGTGGAAAAATAATAGACAAAATGGATGGTGCTAAGTTTGCAATTATTTCTTTTAATAATAATGCTAATCTCGTCGCACCATATACTGACAATTCAGATTATGCAAAAAGTGTGATGGAAAGTCTCTATCCTCTTGAATCACTGTATGCCAAAGGCAGTTCTATGAACATTTGCAAGGATGTGATGACAGATACTTTGAAGCGGGCACATGAAAAAGGTGACGGGAATGTAATCGTGTTTTTTATAAGCGACGGAGAGATTACGAGTTCAGACAGCAGACTGGAGTCATTTGACGAAGCGTCGAAGTATGCAGACGGCGGTGCTGTTTTGGGATATGGAACTGAAAAGGGCGGCAGGATGTATGTGAAGTCGTATTACAGTGATCAGGAAGAGGTTATTCAGGATACATCGTCTTATCCATATAAGGATGCTGTTTCAAGAATTGATGAGAAGAATCTGAAACAGATAGCAGGAGATATCGGCGTGAAATACATCAATATGAATGATGGACAGAGCCAACTTGAAGATG
>URJI01000112.1 GCA_900548215.1 uncultured Coprococcus sp.
ACAAAGGACTATGAAGATCTGATACTCAGCTATCCGGTGCTGGATCAGGTTATAGACAAGATGGGACTCAATATGAATTCAGCAGATCTGGCAAAGATGATATGCCTTGAGAATCCGACGGATACCCGAGTGCTGAAGATCACAGTCACCAGCACTGACAAGCAGCAGGCATGCGATATAGCGAATACACTCGCTGACGTATCTGTGGATTATCTCCCGGATACCATGAGTACAAATGCGCCAAATATAGCACAGGTTGCAAGAGTCGCTGATCAGAAAGTAGGACCAAGCTATTTGAAGTATACAGCCATCGGAGCGATACTCGGAGCGCTCATATATTGCATAATCATCATCATCGGATATCTGATGGATGACACAATTCACTCAGCGGATGATCTGGAGAAATACTTTGGCATAGTTCCACTTACCGTTATCCCGGAGAGCGATCAGTTCAGGACGGATGATGGTCAGGATTATGAGCTGAGAAAACTGGGAAAGAGAGGGGCGAAGCATGAATAAGTTAAATGTAGAGTTCCAGGAACTGCCATATGCAGTTGAAGAGGCGATGAACCGTCTCAGAATAAACATAAAGTTCTGTGGAAAGAACACCAGAAAGATACTTATCACAAGCAGTATGCCAAACGAGGGCAAGAGCAGTGTGGCCATCAATCTGTGGAGAATGTTGGCTGAAGCAGGATTTCCAGCAGTGCTGGTTGACGTCGACCTCAGGAAATCAGTCATAAAGGAAAGACATCACATAAAGAATGCGGATAAACTTCAGGATCTCGGCTGTTACCTGTCGGGGCAGGCTGAGATGGAGGATGTGGTTTATCAGACTCAGATAGAGAATGCATACATGGTTCCATGTGTGAATCTTCTGGAGAGCCCGTCGGCTCTGTTGGAAGATGCCAGATTTTCAGAGATGCTTGACAAACTGGCAAAGACTTACAGATACGTCATCATCGACTCCCCTCCTATGGGAAGCGTGGCAGATGCAGCGCAGATCGCGTCGTTGTGTGATGGTGCTGCTCTTGTTGTAAGGGCTGGAGAGACATCAAGGAATCTCATAAAACAGTCACTGCAGCAACTTGACCAGGTAGGCTGCAAGCTCCTCGGAATCATACTCAACAGAGTGGAGACTGCCGGAAGAGCCTACAAGAAATACTATGGCAAATATGGCAAGTACTACGGTGAGTATGGATATGGCGCATACGGCAAAGGAAATGCCTCAAGATCAGATGAGGTAGCTGTAACAAAAGCTTCACAAAAATAAAAGCGGATATTACATAGTGTAGTGTGGCATACGTTATGTTTTATCATATAAATTTGCGATCAATTTGGGAAGGAGGAATTTATCGTGAAGAAATTAAAAAAGTTACTGGCAATAGTATTATGTATAGCCATGATGGTTCCTGCAACAGTACTTGCTGCACCACAGTCATCACCTGCAAAGGTTGACCTTTCAAAGAAGGCTACTGTTACAACAGCTTCAACACTGTATTATACAGGATCAACACAGAAGGCTAAGTTTGTTGTCAAAGTAAACGGAAAGACTCTTGTAGCTGAACAGGATTATGTAGTTAAGGGCTATTACTATGTTAAGAATGCCGGAGTATATAAGGTAACAGTTACAGGAAAAGGTAAATATACAGGAACAAAGACTTATATTTACCGAGTAGCATCAAAGTCTGTAGCACCAAGCAATGTAGCAGCTTCAGCTTCATCAAAGACTTACACAGGCAAGAAGCAGGCAACTGCTATCACTGTAAAGTATGGTAAGACTGTACTCAAGAAGAACGTTGATTACACTGTAAAGGGTATCACAGCAGCTACAAATGCCGGAACATACAAGATCACTATCACAGGTAAGGGTAACTTCAAGGGCACAAAGACCATTACATATACTGTAAAGAAGGCAGCTCAGAAGGTACATGTAGTTGCAGGCAAGACAAGCAAGAGAGTTTATGTTTCCGGTGTTAAGGGTAAGGCAAAGGTTTCTTACACAACAAACAACGGAAGAGTAAAGGTATCTAACGGTAAGGTTATAGTAGGCAAGGGTGTCAAGAAGGGCACAAAGGTCAGAGTAACCGTAACAGTTGCAGCAACACATAATTACAAGTCATACAAGAAGACAGTTACTTACGTAGTTAAATAATTGCTCTTTTGATGTATAACAAGTGATTGCCGCCGAAGCCGCAGCAAGCAGGGAGTTCGCGCCACGGAATGCCCGGAGCTGCTGGCCGAGGTGGTGTAAAAAGATGACTGGGCAGAGTGAAGACAGGAATGTATCATGTGCTGATTGATTACCTGTTGTATATAGTTATCAGGTGTGCAGTTCACAGATGAAACAGTTGAACAGAACTTTAGTTCAGATGTTTCGTGTATGAATTGTAGATTTGGGTGATTGCGGGGCTGCGATCATCTACAGGTTTTTATAAATGAGGAGAGAAAAAATTATGTATCAGAAAGGTGCAAAGGGCTGGCTGAAGCACTTCGACTTCATGCTGCTGGATCTTATAGTACTTCAATTGTCATTTCTTGTGGCATTCCAGATCAGACACGGCATGGTAAATCCGTATGCGAACAGAGATTATCTGGCATTGGCTATCATCACGGAGCTGGCGGATATAGTAGCCATGATATTCCTGAATACATATGAGGGCGTTCTCAGAAGAGGATACTTCAAGGAATTCATATCCAGCTTCAAGAACGGTTTCGTGATAGTTGCACTGCTCCTTCTGTATGTGTTTGTCCTCAAGGATACATCTATATATTCCAGAACTACCATCCTGCTCATGTGGGCCATATATGTATATGCCACATTTGCAGTGAGGAGCCTGTGGAAGAAACATCTCGAGAAATATGCAGAGAAGGGCAAGGGCAAGAAACTTCTGGTCATGACCACCAGACATATAGCAGATGATGTGGTGGCAGGACTCAAGGAGAAGAACTACTCCGGGTTTGATATAGTAGGTGTCATGGTGATAGATGCCAATCTCATCGGTCAGGAGATTCAGGGAGTGCCGGTGGTGGCGGATTACAACAGCGCAGTTGATTATGTGAGAACCGCATGGGTGGACGAGATATACGTGGATGTGCGCGGAGCATACGGATATGCGAACACCCTGATAGAGGCATTTATCGAGGGCGGCATCACGGTTCACATGTGCATATCATCCATCGTGAAGACCCACGGCGACAAGCAGCTCATCCAGAAGATAAATGGTGAGACCGTGGTCACGACCATGATGAATTACGCAACACCAAAGCAGATGCTGCTCAAGAGAACGGCAGATATAATAGGCGGTCTGGTTGGCAGTATATTCACGCTCATCCTCACCATATTTATAGGACCTATCATATACATCAAGTCCCCAGGCCCGATCTTCTTCAAGCAGGAGAGAGTGGGACTGAACGGCAAGATATTCAAGATGTACAAGTTCCGAAGCATGTACATGGACGCTGAGGAGCGCAAGAAGGAACTCATGGAACAGAACACCATGAGCGATTCAAAAATGTTCAAGATGGACTTCGACCCGAGAGTCATAGGCAACAAGATACTGCCGGACGGCACCAAGAAGAAGGGAATCGGCCAGTATATCAGAGACTTCTCCATAGACGAGTTCCCACAGTTCTTCAATGTGCTGAAAGGGGATCTCTCACTGGTTGGAACAAGGCCGCCTCTCATCTCTGAGGTGAAGCAGTACGAGATGCATCACAAGAGCAGACTTGCAACAAAGCCTGGAATCACCGGTATGTGGCAGGTGAGCGGCCGAAGCGACATCACGGACTTCGAGGAGGTCGTGAGACTGGATACGGAGTATATAGAGAATTGGAGCTTTGGACTTGATGTGAAGATAGTGCTGAAGACTATCAAGGTAGTGCTTGGTAGGGAAGGGTCGAAGTAGGAGGCATATACTGGAATGACACCGACGATATGTCACAGGCGCGTCAGCGAGTGTGGCTACAACATTAGCAAAGATAGATAATGAGGAGGATATGAGATTGAAAGGAATAATACTCGCCGGAGGCTCCGGCACAAGATTGTACCCACTTACGATGGTGACGAGCAAACAGCTCCTGCCAATATATGACAAGCCGATGATATACTATCCACTGTCTGTACTTATGAATGCGGGAATAAGGGAGATTCTTATCATCTCAACTCCAGCGGATACGCCGAGATTTGAAGCACTTCTAGGCGATGGACATCAGTTCGGAATAGAACTGTCATATGCAGTACAGCCATCACCTGACGGACTTGCGCAGGCGTTCATAATTGGTGCGGATTTTATAGGAGATGACAGTGTGGCTATGGTGCTGGGAGATAACATATTCGCGGGTCACGGACTCAAGAAGAGACTCAATGAAGCTGTCGCAAATGCTGAAGGTGGCAAGGGTGCTACAGTGTTCGGGTATTATGTGGATGACCCAGAGCGGTTTGGTATAGTAGAGTTTGATGAGGATGGCAAGGCTATATCCATAGAGGAGAAGCCGGAGAAACCGAAGAGTAACTACTGTGTGACCGGACTGTACTTCTATGACAACAGAGTTGTGGAGTATGCGAAAGGGCTTAAGCCATCTGCAAGAGGCGAACTGGAGATCACTGATCTGAACAGGATATATCTTGAGAATGGAGAGTTGAATGTGGAGCTCCTCGGACAGGGGTTCACATGGCTTGATACAGGAACACATGAGAGTCTGGTGGATGCTACCAACTTCGTAAAGACAGTTGAGCAACATCAGCACAGGAAGATAGCATGCCTTGAGGAGATAGCATACCTGAATGGCTGGATCAGCAGGGAAGAGGTTCTTAAGGTATATGAAGTGCTGAAGAAGAACCAGTATGGACAGTACCTTAAGGATGTGTTAGATGGTAAATATCAGGAGCACCTGTATTAAAGATGCGCATTTGGTATTATAGGATATGATAAGTGTGTGTATCAAATGCTTAGGATAATAGATGAGAATAGGAGAATAAGAACATGACAATTATAGTAACAGGTGGAGCTGGATTTATAGGAAGCAATTTCGTATTCCACATGCTTAAGAAGTACCCGGACTACAGAATCATATGTCTCGACAAGCTGACATATGCTGGCAATCTGTCAACGCTTGAGCCGGTGATGGACAATCCAAACTTCAGATTCGTGAAGCTTGATATATGTGATAGAGAGGGCGTGTATAAGCTGTTCGAAGAGGAACATCCAGACATGGTTGTGAACTTCGCTGCCGAGTCTCATGTGGACAGATCCATAGAGAATCCTGAGATATTCCTTCAGACAAATATCATAGGAACAGCCACACTGATGGATGCATGTAGAAAGTATGGTATACAGAGATATCACCAGGTAAGTACCGATGAAGTATATGGTGACCTTCCACTTGACAGACCAGATCTCTTCTTCACAGAGGAGACTCCTATACATACAAGCTCACCATACAGCGGCTCCAAGGCTGGAGCAGACCTGCTTGTTCTTGCATATCACAGAACATATGGACTTCCTGTTACTATCAGCAGATGTTCGAATAACTATGGACCATATCACTTCCCAGAGAAGCTTATACCACTTATGATAGCCAATGCTTTGGCAGATAAGCCGCTTCCAGTATATGGGGAGGGATTAAATGTGCGTGACTGGCTCTATGTAGAGGATCATTGTAAGGCGATAGACCTTATCATTCACAAGGGAAGAGTCGGAGAGGTCTACAACGTAGGTGGACACAATGAGAAGAAGAATATAGATATAGTGAAGATCATCTGTAAGGAGCTTGGTAAGCCAGAAAGCCTTATAACTCATGTGGGAGATAGAAAGGGACATGACATGAGATATGCCATAGATCCTACAAAGATTCACAACGAGCTTGGTTGGTTACCGGAGACGAAGTTCGAGGACGGAATCAAGAAGACGATACAGTGGTATCTGGACAACCGTGAGTGGTGGGAGACCATCATATCAGGCGAGTACCAGAACTACTATGAGAAGATGTATAGCAATAGATAAGAGGTAAGAGAATGAAATTCTTTGTAACTGGTGTTGGCGGCCAACTTGGGCATGACGTGATGAATGAACTTCTGAAGCGCGGATACGAGGGGCTTGGTTCGGATATACAGCCTGAATATAGCGGCGTGTATGACGGATCACTAGTGACTAAGGCTGACTATGTGCAGCTCGACATCACTGACAAGGCTGCTGTAGAAAAGATAATAACAGAGATCAAGCCTGATGCAGTTATCCACTGTGCGGCGTGGACTGCGGTGGATGCTGCAGAAGACGAAGAGAATATAGACAAGGTTCGTGCTATCAATGCCGGTGGAACAAGAAATATTGCAGAGGTATGTAAAAAGATTTCCTGCAAGATGACATATACCAGTACGGATTATGTGTTTGATGGTCAGGGAGATATACCATGGGAGCCGGACTGTAAGGACTATGCACCGCTCAATGTGTATGGACAGACAAAGCTTGAGGGTGAACTTGCGGTATCTGAATTGCTTGATAAGTATTTCATAGTGAGAATAGCCTGGGTGTTCGGAATTAATGGAAAAAACTTCATCAAGACAATGCTCTCTGTAGGGAAGACTCATGATGAGGTGAGAGTAGTATGTGACCAGATAGGAACACCTACTTATACGCTGGATCTAGCGAGGCTTCTTGTGGATATGAATGAGACTGAGAAGTATGGCTACTATCATGCAACCAATGAAGGTGGGTATATCAGCTGGTATGATTTCACATGTGAGATATATAGACAGGCTGGATACAGCACAAAGGTGACACCTGTTACAACAGAGGAGTATGGACTTTCAAAAGCGGCAAGGCCATACAACAGCAGACTTGACAAGAAGAAACTTGCAGAGACTGGGTTTACGCCACTTCCTACATGGCAGGATGCGGTTAGCAGATATATTAAAAATTTATCATGAGGAGGGACCCTCGTTAGAGGGAGGCGTCCTGATGATTACGCAGACGCCACGCGCAAGCGTCTTAAATGCGTCTGCTCCATAATAGAGTATTAAAGAAATAAGAGGTATAGATACAATGGGACAGATAAAGGTTGAGAAGAATGTAGGCGGTATAGAAGGTCTGTGTGTCATCGAGCCGGCAGTACATGGCGACAACAGAGGATACTTCATGGAGACTTATAATGAGAGAGATATGAAGGAAGCTGGAATAGATGTGAAGTTTGTACAGGATAACCAGTCTATGTCAACTAAGGGCGTTCTCAGAGGACTTCATTTTCAGAAGAACTTTCCGCAGTGTAAGCTTGTGAGAGCTGTGCGTGGTGAGGTGTTCGATGTGGCTGTGGATCTCAGAACAGCTTCTAAGACCTACGGAAAATGGTATGGGGAAATTCTTTCTGATAAGAACAAGAGACAATTCTTAATACCAGAGGGATTTGCCCATGGCTTCCTTGTGCTTTCTGATGAAGCAGAGTTTTGTTATAAGGTGAATGACTTCTGGCATCCGAATGATGAAGGCGGTATGGCATGGAATGATCCAGAGATAGGAATTGAGTGGCCAGAGGTTGTTGGTGAGTATAAAGGCAGCGCTGGTGCTGATGGTTATGCACTTTCGGATGGTACCAAGCTTAATCTGAGTGGTAAAGATCAAGAATGGGCTGGACTGAAAGATACATTTAAATTTTAAGAACACAGGGGTAGAAAGAATGCAGCGGAAAAACGAAGTTCAACATGTATTTCTGGTAGGAGCTAAGAGCTTAGGTGCATATGGCGGATACGAGACTTTTG
>URJI01000113.1 GCA_900548215.1 uncultured Coprococcus sp.
TCTTCATATCTATTCTCCTGTCACGTATTTGTATATTCTTACTCCAGAGTATTTGTAGGCAACTGAGTGATCCTTGTACTTTGTGATCTTCTCAACCTTTTTCAGCATCTTCTGGATCTTGTCTTCCTTATACTTCGGATCGTTTATAACTGCAACATATATCTCATCGCCGCAGTCTTTCACGTACTCTGGCAGATTTGACAGATCATCGTCATATACATATCTGCATCTGCCCATCTGCGAAAATGCATTCACGCCGGCATACACATTGTTCCATGAATCATCTCCATGACAGATTATCACGCAGTCCCTGCCCTTCATCTCTTCTATGGCTGGAACAAGCTCCGAATAATCACTGTACTGCCAGTCAACACCATTTGCCTTTATACTGAGTACACATAAAACAGCACAGACAATGGCGGTTATCACTGTGGTCTTCCTGCTTGCGATCAAAGGTATGAGTTTCTCCATACACCATACCACAAATACGGCAAGGAGTGGTAGCGCAGAATATATATATCTTGCATTTACCAGCTCAGATCCCTGAATTCCAACAAATGCAAGAAAAGCATCTGCTATCATGAAAGCCCAGAATATAATTGTTTTGTCCTTGAATGCGCCTGACCTGTCACTGTCAAGATTGCGTCTTTCTGTATGTACACTGTAAGAAAGTGCACCATTCTCCCTGCCGATCTTCACCTTGATTACCACAAATCTTGAAAGAATAAACAGAGCCAACAGAACCAATATGAGCAGGAGAACTACGGGCATCAGCCCTCCAAAATACGCTCTGTTCACATACTTTATATAGTAGAGAAATTTGCTCTCTGACATACCGATGATATTCTTCGTGGCATAGCTGCCCCTATAGCCAAATATATGACTTAGTGTAGCAGGGAATATTGCTATGGCCGAAACAAGTCCTGCCACAAGGCTGAATCCGTATGCGAACATCTGCTTGATCTGTCTCATATAAAGCAGATACAGACATGCAAGGAAGCCAAGTCCGGCAACAAAGAAGTAGAAATAGTAGTGTGTGAGTCCTCCGAACATGACTGCAAGTGCCAGCAGGATGAAATACGGAACTGTCATCCTCCTCTTGTGTTTCAGTATATATATGTGTACCGCAGCTATCAGAAGTACATTCAGTGTCTGGAGCAGATACATCCTTATGAGCATACAATTGCTTATTCCAACTGATGAAAGTCCCCAGAGTGCCGCAGCGATAAGGCCGTACCATCTGTTCTTCAGAAGATAACATGCCACATATAGAAGCAATATATCAACAAATATCAGCAGTATCAGATTCAGGATGAGACCCGGTATTGCACTGTATCCTATATTTTTGAAAAAATAACACACTGTGTGGAGCATCATATAGTAAACAGGTGGATGAACATCATTTACCTGATTCACATAGGCTGCTTTGTAGTTGAACGACTCATCGTTGTACTTCAGGTAATTCTCAAAATAATCACCGGACACCCAATCCTTTACGGCGGTGTCATCACTATTTGGATCGATAAATGTGCGATCAGTGGAATTGGCAAGGCCATAACTGTACACCTCGTCGCAGAAAAGATACTGCCTCTTCATTCCATAGTGGACGCACAACCCATACTGCAGGACTACGAGCAGTATACATGCTATCCAGAACCACCTTTTTCCTATAATATTATTCTTATCTGTTTTGTTCTCTGCCTTTTCCATCTCTTCTCCTCATTGATAAACGTTGTCAGAATACACCATAATATTTTTAAATATTACGATTGATATTTGTCTTTGTACAATTAATTTATTTTAATAAATTAAAAGGGCTGCTGCATATCAGGACTTTCATGTCCATCCTATACAGCAACCCTTTTATATTATATCCCAGTTTGTTAATTTCTATTACTTCTCAAGTATCTCGTAGATAAGATCCATGACCTTGTCACCAAATGCTGCTGACTCCTGCTGTGCCTCATCATATGATGAACCCTTGATTCCGTAGTAGAACTTGATCTTTGGCTCAGTTCCTGAAGGTCTTACTGCAAGCCATGCATCGTTCTCAAGCTCGTAGTAGAGTACGTTCGCATTTGGGAAACCGGTAGGCTTAACCTCACCTGTCTCAATGTTTCTTATATACTCAAGACGATAGTCACGAACAACCTTTGTCTTGTAGCCTGCAACCTGCTCAGGCACATTAGCACGGAAGATATTCATGATGTGTCCGATCTTCTTTGATCCCTCAACACCCTTGAGTGTCACGGTCTTGATATCGTCTACATAGTATCCGTACTTCTCGTACATATCCATCATAGCATCCCACAGAGTCTTGCCCTGACCTCTGTAGTAAGCTGCTGCCTCACAGAGAGCCATAGTTGCAACAACTGCATCCTTGTCTCTTGCATGGGTTCCGATCAGGCATCCGTAGCTCTCCTCGAATCCGAAGAGGTATGTTCCCTTGCCTGTCTGCTCAAATCTGAGAATCTCACGTCCGATGTTCTTGAAACCTGTGAAGCACTCAATGAGATCTGTTCCATAATACTTTGCTATAGCATCTACCATGTTGGTAGTAACAATAGTCTTGATGATGGCGCCGTCTGCTGGAAGGCTGCCATTCTTCTCCTTCATCTGGCTTACTTCATACTCACAGAGTAAGCTTCCTGACATGTTTCCTGTGAATACCTTGTACTCGCCTGTCTTGGAATCCTTTGCGTAGCATCCCAGTCTGTCGGCATCTGGGTCTGTTGCAAGAACGAGATCTGCATCAACCTCTTTTGCCAGCTTGAGTGCCAGTGTAAATGCTTCCTTTGCCTCAGGGTTTGGATACTCAACAGTTGGGAACTCTCCATCCGGAAGTTCCTGTTCTGGAACCACGTACACATTCTCGAATCCGATCTCCCTAAGGATTCTTCTTACAGGGATGTTTCCTGTTCCGTGAAGTGGTGTGTATACGATCTTGAGATCCTTGCCATACTTGTCAATTGCATCCTGATTGAGGATGAGCTTCTTCAGCTCTCCCATGTATGCGTCATCAACCTCTGAACCGATAGTTACAAGGAGCCCCTTCTTCTTTGCCTCTACCATGTCCATAGTCTTTGTATCTGCAAAATCTGTGATGGCCTTTACCTCAGCCATAATTCCCTGGTCATGAGGTGGTGTGATCTGTGCGCCATCCTCCCAGTATACTTTATATCCGTTGTACTCAGGTGGATTGTGTGATGCTGTAACATTGATACCAGCAACACAGTCCAGATATCTCACTGCAAATGAAAGCTCAGGAGTTGGTCTTAATGACTCAAATCTGTAAGCCTTTATTCCGTTTGCTGCAAGACACAGAGCTGCCTCCATAGAGAACTCAGGTGACATTCTTCTTGAGTCGTATGCTATAGCAACACCCTTATCCTGCTTTCCTGCCTTTATTATATAATTTGCAAGACCCTGTGTGGCCTTACGAACTACATATATATTCATTCTGTTAGTACCTGCTCCGATAATTCCTCGAAGTCCGGCTGTTCCAAATACAAGATCACAATAGAATCTTTCTTCTATCTCTTTCTCGTCATCCTTGATCGCTAAGAGCTCATCCTTTGTTTCCTGACCAAATAAAGGATTGTTCACCCACTGCTCATACACGTCCTTGTAATTATAATCACTCATCATTTTGCCTCCTGTGAAATCTATTGCTTTATGTTACCCATAGAGCATCTTACAAATGGAAAACACACACAAACCATCTGCAAAATACATCACAATTCAGTATCACGCGTCTAACCAAACCATTATCCACGCCCCAACATTATACTCTTAATTTGTCAGCTTGTGAAGTCCATAGGTATCGGAAATTTCACTCAAAATTTTGAGCTTTTCTTGGTCATCTTCGATAACTTTTTGCAATTTTTCTACAAGAACAGGTGATATATAGCTCTTTCTGGTGTTCATATACCTGTTGCTTATCTTCCAGAATTTTTCCGGAAAACTGTACATGAGGTATATAAATTCATAATCTTCCCTGCTCAGATGCATCATCTGGTTGTAAGCACTCAGTATATCTCTGGCCACCTCTATATCATACTTGTTTTTCTCCATCGTCTTTCTCAGGAACTGATATAGATCCATGAGCTGATACCCGACATGAAACCTGTCAAAATTCGTTGTTGCGATATATCCGTCACAGAACATGACACTATGATAATTGTACGAACCGTGGCAATAGCCGATCCATCTCTCATCACATTTGAAATGCAGGCAATACAGCTCCAGACACTTCTCTGCCTGTTCGAAAAAGTAGTCAAATGACTTTATGTATAGAATTTCAAAATCGTTTTTCTTGTTTCTGTCCCTTATAAAATTCCTTATCCTGCGGAGCTCCCGAACTTTTCTATCCAAATTGCCAGGCATTTTAAGGAGGGGTCTTGAACCTTCCTCTATGTACAGTTCCCTTCCAGCCTTATGAAGCAATGCCAGATTGAGCACAGCCTTCTCCAGATCTCTTATATTTGAAAAGCTGCATTCTCTCCCTTCAAAATATTCTCTGCACACATATGGATTTCCGTATCTGTCACACGTAACAATCTCATCATCAACATTTGGAATCACACGGTCTATATAGCAAAATCCTTTATCATACATCTTGTCCTTAAAGTCTTTCTCCTGCTGCAGCCTTTCATCAGTTCCGCTCAGTGAAGCGATCTGTCTGATCCCCTTATCCGTGCGAAGTATGATGGCACCTCGTCCCCTGCCAATGCTCTCAATCTGCATATCATACGCTTCGTATACCTCACCCATCTTTTCAGCCAAACAAAAACCCCCTCCTGCAATTATCTTTTAGCCTGCTAAATAATTGTATGAGGGGATGTTGATATTCATTCTTAAGTTGCCTAATTTTATTAGGTATTTTTATGACAGATTCTTCACTTGTTCCAGAAGATAATCCCTGTCGTTCTTTTCAGGATCTTCTATAACCATATCCAGCATTTTCTGAAGTATATCTCCCATCTGTGGTCCCGGTTTTATTCCAAGCTTTATGAGATCACCTCCATTTACCTTGAGATCCTTGATCCTTACGCAGTCTTCATCCGCTGCGATCTCTTCATATTCCTTCTCAAGGGCTGCAAGCTGATTCTGTCTCTCCTTCAGCTTATAATCACTCTGAGCCGCCATGTCGGCCTTCTTGATTTCAATTATATATGGGAAGAATTCCATGCCCACCTCGCCGAGAAGCTTTCTGATCTTGTTTTTTTTGGGTATACAGCCCATACCAAAATCATGCCATCTGACAAGCTTGCACACATCCTTTATAGTATTGTTGTCAAACTTCAATCTCTTTAAGACTTCCTGTGCCAGTGGAACGCCTGTGATCTGATGATCGTAGAAGTGGTCTATGCCATTCTCATCGACCGTATGCGTGGATGGTTTTCCTATATCGTGCAGCAGAGCCGCCCATCTCATGGTGACATCTGCCCTTATATTCTTCACAGCCTCTATGGAATGTACTCCCACATTGTATCTGTGGTACTGGTTGTTCTGTGGCTGCTCCATCATTCTGTCAAACTCAGGGAGAATGTAGGCCGTTATACCTGTGACATACGCCTCAAGCAGCTTGTCCGGGTGATCTGATATGAGCAGCTTCGTAAGCTCCACCCTGATACGCTCTGCACTGATATCCTTCAGATACTGCGCCTGAATGATCATGGCTTTCCTCGTATCTCTCTCTATATCAAATCCAAGTTGTCCGGCAAATCTTATGGCTCTGAGTATACGAAGGGCATCCTCGTCAAATCTGTCCCTTGCCACACCGACAGCCCTTATGACCTTGTCATTCAGATCCTGAACACCGCCGAACATATCTATGATGCCCTTGCTGTGGCTGTACGCCATGGCATTTATAGTGAAGTCTCTTCTCTTGAGATCCTCCTCAAGACTCGCTGTGAATTCCACCTGGTCAGGCCTTCTGTGATCGCTGTACTCACCGTCTATCCTGTAGGTCGTGACCTCGTAGCCCTCTTTTCCCATCATGACAGTGACAGTTCCATGTTCTATGCCGGTATCCACAGTTCTCCTGAAAAGCTCCTTCACCTGTTCCGGTCTGGCAGATGTGGTTATATCCCAGTCCCCCGGAACTCTTCCAAGTATACTGTCCCTCACGCATCCACCGACTATATAGGCCTCATAGCCTGCCGCCTCAAGAGTCTCTATTACGTTGTTTGCTCCCTCTGGAATGTCTATTCTCATATGTCTTCTCTCCGAATCTTCGTTTCATATTTTCCTATTGTCTGCTCATACAGTTCCATACTCATGATCACCATGTCTCCATAACCATTCTTCGTCACATATATAGGTTCATCCGAATCATGGCACATTTCAGATATTTCGGAAGTATTCTTTAATTCCTTTATTGGTATAATCTGCGGCATGTCAATTCACTCCTTCTATATGCTAATTAGTAAGCTATACACTATATTTGTTAACTTATTGTACCATAATTATACCATAATACAACCACAGCTTTGTTGAGTATTACGTGTTATAAAAATATAATAACTCCCCCAGCATATCGCTGAAGGAGTTATTATTATTACTTATTATTTATTTTATCTTAGTACGCACGTCCAAAGTATACCATCTTCTTGGCTGGCTTGCCACAATGTACACATACATCTGAGAGATGCTCCTGTGCAAATGGCATACATCTTGTGGAAGCTCCTGTCTCGTCCTTGATAGCCTCCTCACAAGCTGTCTCGCCACACCACATAGCCTTTACAAAGCCCTGCTCGTTGTCGATGATGTTCTTGAACTCATCCCAGCTTCTTGCAGCGTGTGTATGTGAATCTCTGTGAGCCTTTGCTCTCTCGAACATATCCTTCTGGATAGTCTCAAGAAGTTCTCCAACCTTTGTATCTATCTCATCAAGTGATACTGTGATCTTCTCTCTTGTATCACGACGAACAAGAACTGCCTGATTTGCCTCGATATCCTTTGGTCCGATCTCAACTCTGATAGGGATACCTCTCATCTCCTGCTCTGAGAACTTCCAGCCTGGGCTCTTGTCGCTGTCATCAACCTTTACTCTGAAAGCTCCAAGCTTCTCACGAAGCTCTGCTGCCTTCTCAAGCACTCCTGCCTTCTTCTGCATGATAGGAATGATCATAACCTGAGTTGGAGCAACCTTTGGAGGAAGCACAAGACCTGAATTGTCTCCGTGAACCATGATGATGGCTCCGATAAGTCTTGTTGTCATACCCCATGATGTCTGATGAACATACTTGAGTTTGTTGTCCTTGTCTGTAAACTGTATTCCAAATGCCTTGGCAAATCCATCTCCGAAGTTGTGGCTTGTTCCTGACTGGAGTGCCTTGCCATCGTGCATAAGTGCCTCTATTGTATATGTTGCCTCTGCTCCGGCGAACTTCTCCTTCTCTGTCTTCTGTCCACGGATAACAGGCATAGCCAGAACATCCTCACAGAAGTCAGCGTACAGATTCAGCATCTGTATCGTTCTTGCCTCAGCTTCCTCAGCTGTTGCATGGGCAGTATGTCCCTCCTGCCATAAGAACTCTCTTGAACGAAGGAATGGTCTTGTCTCCTTCTCCCAACGCATAACTGAACACCACTGGTTATATACCTTTGGCAGATCACGATATGACTGAATATCATTCT
>URJI01000114.1 GCA_900548215.1 uncultured Coprococcus sp.
GGACCATATGTATCAATGACCTCATGAAGTCTGTAGAGAATAGGATCCGTGTTGCCTTTATATGGGTGCTCTGCAAGAAATGCCGTGGCTGACTTATCTATTCCCAGTACTTCTGCAAGCTTATCGCAATATTCTTCAGGCACATACTGCTGTCCCTCAAATGCTGATGCGAGCCATACTTTATTCACACCTATTTTCTCTGCCAGCGCCTCATATGTGAGTCCGCTTGCCTTTTTTGCTGCCTTCATAGCGTCAAGTTCATCTGCATGCTGCAATCTGATAAGATAATCTGCATTGTTCATCGGTGTCATAATATCATCCTCCTCAAAAATCTGTACGGATATAAAATCCATCATAAAAAAATAGAGGCACTGCAAGATTATGCAGTACCTCTTTGTACATCTGAGCTAATAATAGTCCTCTATCCCCAATATTGCAATACACAATATTATTTATTTTAATTTAATTCTTCAAATATCTATGCCAATCTGAACATTGTCATTCTCTTAATCGCATACTTATCATGCAACTATTATGGACATAAGATAGAATGGTGTTGTACCCACACACTCATCATCAAGAACCGTTATCTCAAGTGTGTGTTTCTTCTTCTCACCGTGATGAAGCACAGGCTCTATATACAGACAATCACCCCAGTCCTCATCAAAATTGCCATCCAATAAAACCGGATGCTCGACGTCCCCATCAAGCACAGCCTGAGCCCTGACAGCAGGTCTTGATATTGTCTTTCTGTACTGTATTCCTATGCAGCTGCCCTCAAGTTCAAATGATATTTTGTCACCTGCATTTGTTCCTGTCCATCCATTCTTGAAATGATCAAGGTGTCCCATCTTCTCATGAGTATCAGCCCTGAACCCTGAAAGCTTAGGACATATCTCGCGTATGGTAAGCCTCTTTGCATACTCATAAGCATTTGCGGTCACAGGTGCCGGAAGTACACATGAGCAGGCTGATTCGTCCTGGATATCATTCTCTGTGTCCGTGCCAGCATCTACGGTATCCGTCTTTGAGTCATCAGACAATTTCTCAGACTGTGTGAGATCACCCACAATACTCTCAAGAAACTTTGTTATCTCACCGGCTACCAGGCCATGTCCCTTGTCATTTGGATGAAGTCCATCCGGGGTTATGTCGATCCTGTTATATTCTCCCGCCTTCATCCGCCTGTATATGGTGTCGTGTATGCTCACATACGGCACTCCATAGTGATCTGCAAGTCTATTGTGAATATCCTGGGTGCTTACACCCGTGTCGTAGAAAACATTATTGAGCACCACCACCGCCGGTCTTGAATGCCAGCCAAGCAGTGTTCTCAGCACACCTTCAAAGGTCTCTTCACAGTATATGTTATCCACATCATTTACACTGAAATCCACAACCACAAAGTCCGGCTGGTACATGAGCACATCAGTCACAGCCCTGGACACACCATAGTATGAGTCTGTGCCGCCTATTCCGCCATTCACATAATTGAACTTTGCCTGTGGAAATGTATCGCACCACCACTTATACACTCTGTATGCATATGTATACTCGTGCTCTGTTGCCAGACTTCCCTGTGTTATCGAACCGCCCAGAAAAGCTATTGTCAGCTCCTGTCCACTCTGGGCGCGCTGTATAACTGATTTTATTCTTTCAAGATCATAATTTTCCATGGTTTATCCTCCATATTTGAACATCAGCTCATTAATAGCCGCCTTAGGCGAGAGCTGATGCTACATGTCAAGTTTTCATAGAAATCTTGACACCTTCTTTGCATTCTGTACATTTATCCTTGTTCTGTATTACCCCTAAATCAAGATATAATTTAGTTCCATCCCTCGATTTCAAGACCTTCTATATATTCTGCCAGCTCCGTTGCCATCTCACACGCCTCCGGTATTCTCAAATGTCCTGGCGTGCCGAATCCGTTTCTTCCATATACATAATGAGTTATCATTTTATCATTCATATTGTCAACCACTTCATCGATAGCCTTGTCCCATGAACAGTCGTGGCAGAGAAGTGTGGTACAGCAGATTATGTGTGCATCCGGATATGTCTTCCTGAGTTTTCCCAGAAATTTCATGTAATGGTCACGCCACGTTTCCGCCTGCCTGCCGTTATAGTCATTTTTCATAAAATCATACGGATGGTTGTCATTCTGTCCTATAGCAACTATAACAACCTGAGGTGTGTACTGAGAGAAATCCCACTGTGTCACCGAACCAAATGTAGGGTTATAGTGAACCTTATCCCACACACTTTCCATGCCAATCTGATTCGGCTCTTGGAACCATCCTATCCTGTCCATGAGAGCTATCCCTCCCTGGGCTATGTCATGAATCTGTGCTTTCAGCTTTCTTGCCGTTATCCACGCATACGAATACCAGCTGTTTGAATAACCGCCATTGTGTACCGGGTCTTCCTTTCCAACGCAGTCGACAGCCTCCGATACCTCACCCGCTGACACCGAGTCTCCATACACCTCTATCCGCCTGCCTGACAGCGGTTTCAATGGAAGAAGTCTCTCCCCATCTCCGATCTCATACTCAAGTATTGTTACCTCATGACATGCATCCTGTCTCTTGAAGAACAGCACGCGGTGCTCATCTGTATCGCTGTCCGGAACCACTATATCAAGCTCCGTAATTCCTTCTTTATTAAGAAGATAACTTCGCTGTGACTGATCGATTATACAGCCTAGATAATTGTCCCAGTAATTGTTCTTGTTCGACACCTTGATCCTCAGTGTCTTACCCGTAAACTTCATCTCCGCAGATGTACACGGGAATACCCACACAGGTTTTTCCTCATCCGTCCAGTCAATTCGTCCTGTGTACCTGATCATAACATCATTTGGCTTGATTTTCATATCTTCTTCCTCTGTCATTATAGATTTTCTTATTATTTTTTACGCAAATGTATAATCCCTATAATGTCACCATTATTCAGTCTTTTCACTTTATTCCATATACATTTCTATTTTATATTAGTTAGTTCTTGCTTTATAGTCAAACTTAATTTAGCTAATTATTAGTTGTTTTTTAAGTTGAGAATCCCAGATGTGTGTATATCTACACTGAGTAGCACATGTGTTTATATTTGCTCTAAACCTCGGGGGCAGGGACGCAGTCATAGCAACAGTTTTTTATCCCTCATAGGCTGGGATGTGTATGTGTCCGTTATGACGATAGTTTCAAATCGCTAAACAAAATGAAAAGACCCAACGGGTATATCCTGTTGATATATCCGTTGGATCTTTATTTACACAAATACACTATTGTGTTATTGATCTAATTTTATCTATGCTGCCTTTTTATCCCGAATCACATCCTGTGCATCCTCTAAATCCTCTGATTCTCTGTGCATCTTCTTGCCCCAGTTCTCATCAACAAAACATTTTATCGCTGCTGCAAGTGCTATAATTCCGAATGTATAAGCTAAAATATCCATTGCCATAATTATCTCTCCTTCACTGGTAAGCGCCCTACGCTTAAATTCCGTCTTCTTGTCATCTCTTAGATCATCGAAACACCAATGAAGGCTCAGATGCATAATTATTCTATTTTATTTCTAATGTTTATCCGCAGCATCTGAGATACCCTTCATCGGCGCATCCCAGACGTTTCTTGCCATCTTTCTTATGTATATATATCAGCAGCATCCATCTTCCGCAGCCGGACACACTGGCATATCCCCCGGCAAATGCTGACATGCTGTATACGAGTCCAAGAAGCAAAGCAAAAACTGCAAATGCAAGCATCCCAAATGGCTCTGCCTTTTTTTCTGAGCTGCCTGGGTTCAGATTTCTCTGTTGGATCGACAGCCCACAGCTGGTGTCTACAACCCCCAGCATATCGTTATTCCCGCTGTCTATGCTGCGATTTCCCCCCAGCGTTGCAACCAAACCGGCCGAATAGTTTCTGACCTTTGAATTGTAGAGTCCCTCAGTTCCCAGATAGGAGACACATATGACAGCAATAATAAACCATACAAGTATATTGCGTTTTTTTCTGTCTGATAACATACGTGCCACCTCCTGTCGTATACACTGCGTGATTTCATATCACCTGTTAATCATTATAGTATATCGACAGCAGATTTTGTTCTGATAAGTATCTACTTTTACCGTCTCTTTGCCACAATATCTGCAGAAGTGTCTGCTTATGATCTATCGCGCCTCACCATCCGGAGAAATGACCTCTATCCGGAACACATTTATCGTGTCCACGTCAGGGCAGCAGAACACTGCACTTCCCGGCTCATTTCCCGGTATGCTGCCGCCATACCTCAGAATGTCCACATACGGAAATGCCACATGCATAGCCATCGGGCAGAGCTTGCCTCTCTCAGTATCAAAATCATAGGAATCACCAATCTTATGTCCTCTGTGACACCCATAAGGCCCTCTGCGGTCTATAAGCGTTATTCTGATCTGTGGTCTGCTCATTTTGTTATCACCTCTATATACTGCTCCAGCGGAATTCCCTTATATTTGTCTGCGTTATCCTTATTAAGGTCTATCAGTTCCTCCACCGTCCTCATGGCTGCCTGTACACTGTCTTCCATGCCGTGTCCGCTTCTGTATCTTCCTATAAGAACCGCAGAGAATATATCACCTGTTCCCGGAAATCTCACCGGTATCTCTGTATATGGAAATACGCTTATTCTGTCATCCCCACCATCCAGCATGAGCGTGCTGGTCTGTCCTTCTATATTGATGCTTGTTATAACAACCGACTGTGCGCCATATCCATGAAGTGTGCGGGCAAGATCATCCGCCTCTTCACGTGTGAGAACATCCTTGTCCGTATATTTGCCTGCCAGAAAGACCGCCTCAGTATAATTCGGTACTATGAGATCTGCCACCTGGCACATTTTTTTCATATAACCAACCGTATTCTCTGTGACTCCGTTGTAAAGCACACCATCGTCACCCATGATCGGGTCAACAAATATAAAAGCTCCCTGAGATTTCTTCTGTCCGCAATACTCCGACACAAGCTTTGTCTGCTCCTCCGACACAAGGAATCCCGTAGCCTTGACGGCGGGTCCCCCTTACAAAAATTTTATTTAAAATGTATCATATTCCATCTACCTTTATAACATATATCTGTTTCCAGATAAAGTCCGCCTGATGAACTCATAATCTTCATCGCTCACACCATACAGTCTTCGCACGGCATCATCGATCTCGTCATACAGATCGCACCTACTCTCACATGTCATAAGGTTGTCCACCATTTGGATGATCTCCTGCTGTGACCTCACATCTGCCAACGGTATCGGAATTGATTCAATATGAGACCTCAGCACCTTTACCACATGATACCGCTTCTCATACATGTACTGTGCCACCCGGGAGTTAAGCACAGCCATGATATACTTCATGTCCAGCCTTTCCACACGTGGAATGACCACATTGCAGCTGTTAAGCGTAAGTCTCTGCCTGTCATCATATGCAAATACCAACTGGCGGTTGATGAATCTGTATATCAGTTTCTCCGGTGCACGGTAAATCTTGGCAGGTGCCGCCTGCTGGTACAAAGCCAGATCCGGATCCACGTATTTACCAGAATCCTGATACCTGTACCTGTACACATCTGAACCAGTCACCACCGGCTCCATTCCATCAAGACACTCGTTTGACAAATATCTCTTATTGTCCCCTGTCACAATACCCAGGGCAAAATCCGCCCGTTCCTTAAGGCACACACAATTCTCCGCAGCTTCTAGTTTTGCCAGAAGACGGTACTCCTCATCATTTATCCTGAGCGCAAATCCATGAGCGTCCAGTGGCCTGTCGTCTCTGATGACAAATGCTTCACCGTTTTTCTCGATCTCTGCCCCCTCGCAGTGGCCGGCATCACGGCTTTTCTCAAGTCTCAAAGTCACTGCAGGACACTGAACGCCAGAAAATACATCACCAACAAAATTCACATGTCTCACATTTGCCGACTCTGCTATGATCTGTCTGACTGCGCTGTGATTTCTCACATCAAGCAATGCCTCCGGAAGCACAAATGCAAGCGCACCTCCGTATTCCAGCAATTCAAGAGCTCTCTCTACGAACACATCGTATGATTCAATGCCTTTTCCCTGAGCTGTCCTGTATGCCGTTTTCAGGTATCTCCGCATATCACTGCCAAATGCATATCCCCACGGAGGATTTCCGATTATAATGTCGAATCCGTGATCTGCAAATTCTCTAAGTTCTTTAAATTCTTTATTTCCTCTATATTCTTCATATTCACCGCTGTCTTCTGACACAAACCACTCCTTTATAAGGAAATCATTGCATGCCACATTCTCACATACAGTCTGTATGCCTGCGGCCTCAGCGGCTTCGTCTTTATCTGTCAGTCTGTTCAGTGCCAGATTGAACCTTGCAAGCTGTACGCTGAATTCATCTATATCACATGCATATATGTTGCAAAGCTCTATGTCATCCGGCAGCTGTATCAGAAAATTACCTGTTCCGCAGCACGGATCCAGAAGCCGCTGCTTCCTTCTCTCATCACCATTTTCCATGTCACTATACACATCATCCAGCATCTTCCTGACTATATCCGTCGGGGTATAATACGATCCCGCCGCCTTGCGGCTTCCAATATCCCTTATGGACATATAAAGCAATCCGGGTACATCCTCTCCATTCTGATACTCATAGTGAATATCAAAGAATTCTCTGTTAGCCTTTATCCAATCTGCAGTTTTCCCAGGGTTCCCGATTATATCGTCAATCAGAACATTCCAGACACCAGCCTGAATTCTTCCATCAATATATGCCATGAGAAGTTCATTCTCTGCATAGCAAGCTATCACCGGATAATCCTCTGTTCCGGTGCCAGCCTCTTTCTGTGCCATTGCGGTTTGGGCGTCACTATATTTGTCGCATACTACAGCCCCACTGCTTATCAGCAGCTTAAGTGCGCAATCAGCCAGTAGAGCTCTCATAACAGTCTCTGTCACGCATACACCCCGCTCTGCAAGTAGATCCGCAAGTCTTTTTACCTCATGTGCGCTTACACAGTCCCCGGACACGTATCTGTCATACAGACATTTCCCGGACACGTATCCCTTATTCCTGCGGCTGCGAAGTGACTGACGTTTCCCCGTTCTCAGTGATTCATTTACAGACCTGACATAGTCCTCGGTGAAATACACCGCACCATCAGGCTGCTTGCCCTGTGATTCAATTTTCCCAAGTCTGAGCCAATTTCTACCCGTTGCCCTCGATATGGAGAGCTGTTGACACAGATCGCCCAGCGTTATATGTATATCACTCACTACTCTTCCTCTGTCCTAAAAACTACAATTTGAACGGATTGTAACACCTCACGCGGGCTTTGTCTACACTTTTGGTTAAGCCTCTGGCTGAGGCTCATTTGATGTCTCGGCGCATCCTGCTCCCGCAAGCTGTCTCTTAAATATAGTCCTGAATATCAGTCTCACAAGTGGTCCGCAATAACAGAGCTGCCAGAGCAGTGCAACAGGGAGATTCATTCCCCATGTCTGGATAAATGTACCAA
>URJI01000115.1 GCA_900548215.1 uncultured Coprococcus sp.
ATCCGACAATGCACATCAGTATATAGCCAAGGATTCCCCCCAGCGTATTCTGTATGAGATCGTCCACATCGCATACCCTGTAAGAGCCCTGATAGATGTGATACAGACCCGTGTACTGTGTAAACTCGAAAAATGCAGACAGACAGAACGTGAGGACTGTGGTCACGAACAGCTTCTGCTTGAAATAATACCTCATGTACATTCCAAATGGCATGGTAAGCAGTACATTGAATAAAACAACATACAGGCACTCCTGCTTCAAAGCTACCACGTAGGTTGCACGGTTATGGATATCCAGAACTGTCTCCGTCCGGAATTTCTCTATGAATTTGAACGGTACCAGATTCACCTCCCTGCCCGGTCCCACTTCCCACCTGTGTGGCAGCGGCATGATGACCAGAAAGTATGCACACAGCATATAGAATATGAAAGTGAACAATATGAGGGATCTGAGGAAACTCACCGACCCGTATTTGAAATATTGGACTATAACGTATGGCAGCGTGAGTACAAGCGCCAATACCGGGAATACCAGAATGGCAAATTTGATTGCAGTAATATATCCCATGATCTCATCTCCTAAAAAGTTTTGCCGCATGGCGTCTCACCTGGCGCATGCGGCAAACACATTTAACTTATAATAAAACTGTACCCAGCCAGATCTACTCAGCGTCAGATGACTCCTTCTTCTCAGCCTCAATCTCTGCCTCAGCCTCAGGAGTTACCTCTATTCCAAGCTCTGCAAGCTGCTTGTCATCTACGTAGTCAGGTGCATTCGTCATAAGACATGATGCATCCTTTACCTTAGGGAATGCGATGACGTCACGGATAGAATCCTGCTTTGCCATGAGCATGACCAGACGGTCAAGTCCATAGGCAAGTCCTGCGTGAGGCGGTACTCCGTACTTGAATGCATCCAGAAGGAATCCGAATCTCTCGTGAGCCTCGGCCTTTGTGAAGCCAAGACACTCGAACATCTTCTCCTGTATATCATCCTGATGGATTCTGACTGAACCTCCACCGATCTCATTTCCATTTAATACTATATCATAAGCCTTTGCACGAACCCTGCCCGGATCAGAATCGATATATTGAAGGTCCTCCTCCATAGGCATGGTGAATGGGTGGTGCATGGCTGTGAATCTGTTCTCCTCATCTGACCACTCAAGAAGTGGGAACTCTGTGATCCATACGAATCTGTATACATTCTTATCCACGAGTCCCATGAGCTCCGCCAGATGGCATCTGAGTGCACCGAGAACTGTCCATACAACCTTTGTCTTGTCCGCAGCGAACAGAAGAAGGTCGCCCGGCTTTCCATCCATGGCTGCCACAAGGGCGTTCATCTGCTCCTCTGTCATGAACTTGGCAAATGATGACTTATAGCTTCCATCCTCGTTGATAACTATATATGCAAGTCCCTTTGCGCCGTATGTCTTTGCATACTCAATAAGGGCATCTATCTTCTTTCTAGGCATGCTTCCCTGGCCCTCGGCATTGATACCGCGGACTGTTCCGCCATTTGCAAGGGCACCTGTGAACACTCCAAACTCACAGTCCTTTACAACGTCGCTGACATCCTTCAGCTCAAGGCCGAATCTGAGATCAGGCTTATCTGAACCAAATCTGTCCATGGCCTCCTGCCATGTCATTCTCTGGATTGGAAGCTGGATGTCCAGGCCAAGTATATCCTTGAAGAGCTTTGCAAGAAGACGCTCATTTACATCGATGACATCATCCACGTCCACAAATGAGAGCTCCATATCCATCTGAGTGAACTCAGGCTGTCTGTCTGCACGGAGATCCTCGTCACGGAAGCATCTTGCGATCTGGAAATATCTGTCGTAACCAGAGCACATAAGAAGCTGCTTGAAGAGCTGTGGTGACTGTGGCAGAGCATAGAATGTACCAGGGTGTACACGGCTTGGCACAAGATAATCCCTTGCTCCCTCCGGTGTTGACTTGGTCAGCATAGGTGTCTCTATCTCAAGGAATCCCTCATCAGCCATGAACTGTCTGGCGATGGTAGCTACCTTACTCTTCATGATAAGATTTCGCTGGAGATCAGGACGTCTGAGATCAAGATATCTGTACTTGAGTCTTATCTCCTCCTTGGTCTTGCTGTTCTCCTCTATAGGGAATGGAGGTGTCTCTGCCTCTGACAGTATACGGAGACTGCTTGCTACGACCTCTATGTCTCCTGTTGCAAGATTCTCATTCACTGCACCTGCACGCTTGCACACCGTTCCCTCGATGGCTGCAACGAACTCTGAACGGAGCTTTCCCGCCTTTTCGAAGCACTCTGTGCCACACTGTGACTCCTCAAATATAACCTGTAATATTCCACTTCTATCTCGAAGATCTACAAAGATTATTCCACCTTTATTTCTGCTTTTCTGTACCCAGCCCATCACGGTGACTTTCTCACCTATGTTGGCACTGCTGACCTCTGTACATCTGTGGCTTCTCTTAAGCCCCTGCATAGATTCTGCCATCTTACGCTATCCTCCTAAATTTAAAAACTTTCCTTATGTCACTATACACTTTTTTTATTTTTCGTCAAGTCCCGGTATGTCTCCATGGAGCACCTTATCCACGCGCCCCAGCACATCCGTTGTGTTGATAAGTCTCTGGAACGCCAGGAACACCTTCATATCAAAATGTCTGACTTCATCTATCACCATGCCAAATGCTGTATCTGCGTCAAATGCCTTTCTGTACGGCCTGTTGCTGATAAGTGCACTGAACACATCGCACACACGTATGATCCGGGCACCGAGTGGTATCTCATCGCCGCACATCCTGTACGGATATCCCGATCCGTCATAGTTCTCATGGTGATAATGAACCATATCCACTATATCCTGATCGTAGCCCTCACGCTTAAGTATCTCCGCCCCCAGCTTGGCATGCAGCCTGACGTATCTCATCTCTTCTATCTTCATTGCGCCCTGCCGCCGTCCATATATGTAAGGACTTATCTGAATCTTTCCCACATCATGCAGCATTCCTGCCACGGCAGCCTTGTGTACGAATTCCTCATCACAGCCCAGCTCCCTCGCCAGCTCTGATGCCAATATACTCACACACATTCCATGGCGAACCGCATCGTTCATGTCAACCGAATAGCATTCTTCTGCATCCTTCTCCAATGCTAATCCCATATAAATCCCGCTTTCTTACGCTCGATCATCTCATCTATTCGAGCTATATAATCGTCTACACTTTTACAATTCTCTATTCTGTCTATACGTGTCCCCTCGGTAACTCCGTCATGCCCCGGTCTCACCACAAGCTTAGACGAACTTCCAGCTCCCAGGCCGACTATGTCCGTCCGTTCCTCCATGATCAGTATATTGTAGAGGCACTCCAGCCCATCCTTTGAATAACCCACATTCTCCAGGTTTCCAGTCATATTCTTTTGTCTGTACAGATAGTACGGAAAAAGCCCAAGATCTTTTGCCGCATTTGTCACTGCAGCAAGCTGACTGTCTATATCAGTCCTCAAAGTATCCCTGTATCTGTCCATCTGTATATTCAGATTCGCAGCTCTCTTGATGGCAAGAGTGTGAACCGTAAGGCTCTCCGGTGCCAGCGCCTTGATCTGGTCAAGAGTCCTCTCCACCGCAGCGGTATCCTCGCCCGGAAGTCCCACTATCAGATCCATGTTGATATTGTAAAATCCGGCCTTTCTCGCATACTCCATAGCCTTAACCGTCTGCTCAGAGGTGTGGGATCTGCCTATCGTCTTCAGCGTCTCATCATTCATAGTCTGTGGATTGATGCTTATACGGCTTACGCCATATCTCTTCATGACCTCCAGCTTGTCAAACGTCGTGCTGTCCGGACGTCCTGCCTCTATAGTAAACTCCCTGACACAGTCCATGTCAAAGTTGTCCCTGATCATGCTGCAAAGTCTGTCCATCTGCTCCGCCGATATGGAAGACGGCGTTCCACCACCCACGTATACCGATATAAGCCGCTTGTTCCTGTAAGCATCTGCCACAAACTTCATCTCACGCTCAAGTGCATCCAGATATGTGTCTACCTTATCTCTGTAAACCGCTATCGGGTACGAAGTAAATGAGCAGTACAGACACCTCGTAGGACAGAACGGTATTCCTATATACAGACAATACTCATCCTCCTCGGCAACGGACTCGATGATCTTCTTCTCTCTTCCTGCCACAGCAACTGCAAGTTCTGCCTTATCCCTGGAGGTTCCGTACACCTCCTGATAATGCGCCACTATTTCATCTTCTGACAGTCCATCCTCCATGCACGCCACAGCAATCTTCGTAGGTCTTATGCCTGTGAGAGATCCCCATGGCAGCTTCCTGCCCGTATAATCTGAGAGCATCTCATATATGGCAAGCTTTAAAGGATTCCTGACCGCTGCCTTGTCATGGCAGTTTCCCGCCACATCCACATGTGCACTGCACACAGGACTTTCAAGCTCATCAAGACCATTTGTCACTTCGTACATACGGATAGCTATGCCATCATCCGTCACATCCGCCGCAAAAACCTTGTCAACCTCGCCTGCAAGTTCCGGCTTTCTGTCAAATATCTCAGGGATGACGATCCTCTCGCCTCCGTAAAATGCCTGAAGGCTCACCCTGAAATCATTATTGTAATCTTCTATGTTCTGTCTAAGTAAAATCATATCACACCATAATCCGCTCTAGCTAAAGAACGGATTCATCTTCTTCTCTTTGCCAATCTGGGTAACTCCGTTGTGTCCCGGATAGACAACCGTCTCATCAGGGAGAACAAAGAGCTTCTCACGTATATTCTCCAGAAGAGCGCTCTCATCACCTGTAGGGAAATCCGACCTCCCAACGCTATACTTGAAAAGTGTGTCCCCTGAAAACAGGATATGTTCATCCGCAAAATAATAACACATTCCGCCTCTGGTATGTCCAGGGACACTGATACACTTCATCTCAGTTCCAAGCACTTTTCTCACGTCGCCATCCGCCAGATAGTTATCTGCGGACGTCTCAATTACTTTGCCAAATACAGAAGTCATCATAGCCGAAAGATTCGCCTTGCTGCTGCCAAGGACATCCTTCTCATCCTCAGATGCATATGTAGGAACTCCTGTCAGGGCTTTTAGCTCATCCATAGCCGCCATGTGATCTATATGTCCATGTGTCAGATATATTCCCACGCAATTCAGGCCTTCCGAGTCCAGTTTACCCTTGATAAAATCCGCATTCCAGGACGGATCTATCACTATAGCCTCTTTTGTCTCATCATTTGCAACTATATAACAATTGGTCTGAAAACCTCCGAGTTCATTCGCGATAACTTTTAATTCTGCCATATATACCTCCGGATAACCGCCGTTATCTCCACTTTTCTACTTTGATCAATCTGCCTCTGCTATTGTACGTATTGACTCTGGACACAAAATCCCTGCTGTTATAAATGTACACTCTGTATTTCTTGAGTGCTCCACCCGCAGTGTAATACCGTATCTCTGATAACTGATTGTCAGCGGCGCCATATATCTTCTTCTGCATCTCCACAGTTTTTCCCCTGCTGCTTAGGTAGATATCTATATCGCCTTCATATGTCACAGGGATCTTTGAAGGATTGACAAACATCCTGCCGGCATAAGATACATACTCACTGACCCAGAACACTCTATGGCACCCTTTTCGCATCGTTCTGCGAAGGGATATCGCTGTACTTTTACTATATGTAAGCAGTCTGGCTCTGCGAACATCAGGCTGAAATCCATTCTTCACATCCTGATAATAGACAGCATATCCGTCAGCTCCCTTTGACTTTTCAAACTCAAGCCTGTAACCCCGGATTCCATCAAAATCCTCATCATACCAGACTGATCTGTAATCACCGGAAGATGAACGTTTCCACTCTTTTCTCTCATAGTATACTGCATCCGAAACCGATCTCGGAACAGTTGCAGTCCTGAGCACAGGTGAGAAATCACCCGCATACATCTGTCCACCGTACTTCATCACAGCTCTCACCATGTATGAATATCCCGTCGCAGCGGCAAGTCCGCCATTCTTATAAACCAGCTTATCTGTCTCGGCGATCTTTGCCCATCTCTTGTATATCGTGCTGTAACGGTACACCTGATATCTGTCAGCACCTTTCACCGCACTCCACGTAAGATACACGGCATTCGTCATATACACGCCCAGATCAGCAACCTTCACTTTCCCCGGAAGAGTCTTCGCAGTCACACTTGTAAGCTTTGTAGCTTCCACATACTTTCCACCGGATACAGCAAGTCCCTTTACGGCAAATGTGTAGCTGCTGCCCGATTCAGTAAGCCGGCTAACCGTGTAATTCGTTGACTTTGTACTGCCGCTTCTTATATATTTCTTTTTTGCTGAATCATACACATATACCCTGTACACATCCGCCTGATCACATTTGTCCCATGTGAGCTTCACTGAGGATGCTGATACAGGAACTGCTGTAAGATGTCCCAGGTTCTTCGGCACTGACGGGTCCGTTGCTGTGGCAACACAATTCACCGATCTTGCCGAATAAACCGCTGCGGCACTCGCTGTGTATTCTTCACCGTACACACTTCCCATAAACAGTACACATACCACCAACATGGCCAGATATCTTCTCATGTATGTCTTCATCAGATCTCATCTCCTACTCATTACATATCACACAGTGCAGCTTCTCTCCATATAACATCAGCCTGTTGTTCTCTCTATATCAATAATATTGTCAACATTTCTTATCTTTGCGATGATCGTGTTAAGCTGCTCCTTTGACTTGATCGCAAATGAAATGGTGATCGTAGCCTTGCCCTGCTTACTTGTCCGGCTATTGATGCTGTTCACATTGATATTCGCCTCACTGAGTATCTTTGTTATATCGAACAATATGCCATTCCTGTCATCAGCATATATGTTTATCTCCGTCATGTAGGTGTTCGATGCAACCGCATCATCCTTCCACTCGGCCTCGATGACTCTCGCCCTGTCAGCCTCGCTCATGCACAACACGTTTACACAGTCTGTCCTGTGTATGGACACACCTCTTCCCCTTGTGATGAATCCTATGATCTCATCGCCAGGAACAGGGGAACAGCATTTGGAAAATCTGACCGCAACATCATCTATTCCATTCACTATGATTCCACCCTTGTTCATGTGGTTGCCATGATTCTTCTTCACGGCAAATTCATCAAGAACCTCCTCATTCGATGCGGTCTTTGGTTTGTGATCTTTGTTGTACTCTTCCACAAGCCGGTTCACAATCTGGCCCTCTTTGATGCCGCCATGTCCAACCGCTGCAACTATGGAATCCCAATCCTGGAAATTGTACTTCTTGTATATCTTTTCCTGATACTCAG
>URJI01000116.1 GCA_900548215.1 uncultured Coprococcus sp.
CACCTATCTTGTATCTGCGTCGCTCAGGTCGGCACCTTCCGATATCCTTCACCGGGGTTGCCATGGCTTCTCAGTCCCTTCTGACTCCACCATTCTGAATAAGAGCGTTTTTCCATATTTATAAATGCAATCACTACTCTATAACATCAATAGACATTAGTCAACAGTTATTTTTACTATCTACCCTTATTGAGTTATTTTATGCAGCAACTACATTTTTCCATATAAGCCACAACAGCAGCAAATGCACAGGGTAAAACAGGTAGAAGAAATACTTGAGTTTCACTCTTCCCCTCTCGCCACTGTACATATTGATGGGTATCACGGCGAGGAGCGCGTACATCTGGCTCATGCCGAGACAGAGAACGTACATAAGTGAACTCACGAGTACGATCTCCAGATTCTGCTTCCAGCCAAAATATGATCCGTTATGCGAATCTCCCTCAGTCCGTTCAACAACTTTATCGTCACCGCATCCGGCTGGCATACATCTCCGATCTTTCTCGCACAGATAGAACAGGACAATGACACCCACCCCGGCCATGCCGTAGTCAAATCTCAAAAACTCCGCCAGCAGCGCAGCAGCCAGAGCGATCTCCACTTTCCATCCTCCCACAGGTCCCCGGCTGTCCATGGCATATATGGCAAACAGTCCTGCTGTCAAAGTGAAAAAAATATTCTGCGCCCCCGGATACCAGAGCGTATCATGCATCGCCAGGTCAAAAGGTATCTCAGACACCACCGCAAACAGTCCAAGCCGCACTATATACTTCCTGATATCAGACGTATGGAAGAGTCCCTGGACGATAAGAAAAGCAAATATCGGAAACGCAAGACGTCCCATCGCACGCATCAGGCGGTTGTTCTCCATGAACACTATGCCAAAGTGATCTATGAGCATACTTATGCATGCTATGCTCTTCAGAATATTGGATGACAATATCCGGATACTGTTATCCGTGGGTTCTCTGCTATCTCCCATACAAGCAATCCTTTCCTATATCCAAGTCTGCAAAAAACTGCCCAAAAGTCTATACATAAAACCGGGCAGCAAAAACCTGTACAAAAATACAATACATGTAGAATACACTACATATAACAAATCATCCATGCTAAAGAAAAACAGCACATGACTTTATGTTCATCATGTGCTGCTCTTCTCACAAACCTTATATCTATCTGTAATTGCCTAGATTCTCTTTCTAAGAGCCTTAGACAATGTAGACAGTTCCTCTGTATCTGCCTTGCCAGGTATCCATGTCATAGTTACGTTGTCCTTTATGTATCTTGGTACAAGGTGCATATGAAAATGGAATACTGTCTGGCCTGCAGCCTCACCATTATTCTGTAATATATTCAGTCCATCCGGATTGAGTTCAGCTTTCTGAGCCTTAGCTACCTCAGTAGCAATAGTAAAGATCTTGGCTGCTGTCTCAGCATCTATACTGTATATATCATCGAAATGTTCTTTAGGAATTATAAGTGCGTGTCCCTTGTTTGCCGGATTCACATCAAGAATAACTCTGCATACGCTGTCCTCGTATACTGTCGCTGATGGAATCTCACCATTGGCTATCTTACAAAAAATGCAATCATCCTTATTCATATAAGTTATACCTCCTCACAGCCTCTATTTATTGTACCCTATCCGGCAGAAATTTACAAGAGGCAAAGCGAACACCCGTTTTATACGCATTTTTATCACATGTTCTGCAAAAATGTGCTGTACAGATCACACTTCCTGTCCCTGACCTGAGGAAATACTTTTCTGCTCTTCTCTATCACAGCAGGATCAAGTTCTGCCACCAGCAGTTCTTCGCTCACACGCTCTGCAATGTCATTTCCCAGGCAGTCATATATGTGGGAACTCGGAACATACGACTCACTCTTCACCGTCCCCTTGCGGTTGACGCCTATCACATACGCCTGATTCTCTATAGCTCTGGCCTTCAGGAGTGCATCCCACTGTGCTACTCTGGACTCCGGCCAGTTCGCTATGACAAGAACAGCGTCGTACCTGTCCCTGGCCGCCGTAAATATCTCAGGAAAACGCAAGTCATAACATATATATCCTCCAAGTCTGAGATCCTTCACCTTTGTCTGGCACAGCATACTTCCCGCATGATAGACCCTGTCCTCACCGCCAAATGAAAACGGATGTATCTTGGTATAATCCATGATCAGATCACCGCCATCCACCACCGCCAGCTTGTTCTCATATATCTTCCTGCCATCGTCCTTATGCTCAGGGCTTTTGTCAGCCATAGATGCTTCTATATAGCCAAATGCTATTGCCATACCATATTTTCTGCTATTCTTCATGAAGAAGGATACGCTCTCAGGTATGTGTCCATCACTGTATGTCTCCGCCACTTTCGCCGGCATCATGGTAAAGCCTGTAAGTGTCATCTCCGGAAATACCAGAAGCTCAACATCATTTGCCGCAGCCTGCTCTATGACATGCTGGCATCTCTCCTTCGCTGTAGCCTTATCCTCAAACGCTATATCAACCTCTGTAATCCCTACCTTTACCATAACATGCCTCCTTATCCTCCTGATATAAACGGGACATCCATTCCCGGTCAGCATTACAAAAACTGCCTTGATTATATCATTGGAATATTTCAACTTCAATATTTGTCATTTTTTCCACTGTCAGCCAACAAAAAATATGTCCTCACCTTGTAAAATTCCCTTATCTTTCCAAAAACAAATGTAAACCTATCAAAGCAAATAACGGTTGACAATTTATGTGTAAGGCCATATAATGTCAACCATAGCCCTTGTGTATAGGTTAACAATCCAGACATGCTCAGCATCAGCCCGCTGAACTGCCTGGATTAGCTATGAAAAAAATTATGAGGAGTATAACGACATGAAAAAACCATTTACAACAGTGGAATTGGTCATGATGGCTATGTTTACCGCAATACTGTGCGTATCGGCATACCTCAGTATCCCAACCCCACTCCCTAACGCAGCACACATAACACTTTTAAACTTTATGATCTTCCTGATCGCTCTTATATTTGATCTCAAGGATTCAACTATAATTATAGCTCTGTGGATGATCCTTGGTGCCATTGGTGTTCCTGTTTTCATAGGAGGCGGCTCCGGACTCGGATATCTGTTCGGAGTATTTGGTGGATATACATTCTCTTTCCTCATCGCTTCGATTGTGATGGGTCTTATCAAAGGAAAGAAATACAACAGACTCACATATACTTTGATCGCTATTCTCGGTGCTGTGATCATTGATATAATCGGAATGATATGGTGGAAATTCAACGGAAACCTTGGATGGAAAACCGCAGTTCTCTCAGGATTTGTGGCATTCATTCCTTTAGACCTTGTAAAGGCTGTCATCGCAGCGCAGCTTGTTCCGGTATTCTCAAGGCTGCTTCCTGACAACGATGCCAAAGCCACTGCAAATACAGTAAGCAACGCTAACTAATATACATATGAGATCATAATTCTTCATAAAAACCGGTCTGTCATAATCAGCTTGATAGCTGTCTGACAGGCCGGTTTTATTTGTTGATAACAGGCATATATCGTCCGCATAAAGTAAATATATTTACTAAAACGGCAGTATTCAAGTTTTCCTATGCTATCATTCAAACAGGTGATTTTATGCATGATGGAAAATTTGACGAAGATAAAAAGTATATAGAACGCATACGTGCCCTGCGCGAGGATCACGACTATACACAGCAATATATTGCCGATTATCTGTGTACTTCACAGACAATGTATGCCCGATACGAAAGAGATGCCAACGCTCTTCCCATAAGGCATCTTTTTTATCTTGCCAAATTATATGATGTATCCACCGACTACATTCTCGGTCTCACCAACAATCCTCTAACCTGCGATAAATACATCAAGATGACAGGATCGTCCAAACATCCCGCTAATCAGCAAAACAGATACAGCATCCAATGGAAAAACAAGGATAAATAACATACATATCTAGCATTTTACAACTATAAGTTTGTCGCCTTTCTGTATATTATCATTATCGAGATTGTTGAGTTTTCTTATAGAATCCAGACTCGAATAATATTCTTTGGCAATGGACCAGATGCTGTCTCCATCCTTCACTACATATCCCACAATCCCCGGAGACGCAGCTTTTTTCTTCATATCCACCGGTGACACAGTCATATCTTCTATGAGCTGGATTTCCTTTCTTGTGAAAATTGTGATACCCATATCCACTATTGCCTTTATCTCCACTTCGTCACTGCCCGGCATGGCTGCACTGATCTGATTAAGCGAAGGTGTAATTCTGATGGAATCCTGTAATCTCAGCGGCACAGTTTCTACACGATACGAAAATGGCGCAGCAATTTCCATCTGGCACAATGGTTTACTGTCATCCGACGACACATACAGCATCGATGCCTTAACCGCACCATCCACAACCACGGCATCGTCCATCGGTTTGACTTCATCCACATCCACGCTTCCAGTCACATTTACAATCTGAAGTATGGCAGGCTGACTGCTTTTAAGCCTCTCCTTACGCACCACTCTGGTCTTCGCATTATTCCTCATGAGCAGGTTTTCATAGGCAAATACTTTTCGGACCGGATTTATTTCTGCCGATGATGAAAACATATCCTTTAGAAGATAAGTCTCCATATCTTCATACACTTTTATATCCACGTTCAGGCAGCTTTCCACCTGAAGCATCCTGTCCTCACCAGTATCATCTGCCCTGACAGACACAGTTCCCCTGCCCACAGTGATGATGTCGTCAAGTATCATATCCTCATTTATGCCTTCACAGTTTATAGTATCCTGGAACTCTCTGGCAGCGCTCACATACTGCACAGGTGCAACCTCATCCTCCGGCTTGTATATTACAAATACCTCCATTTTACCGCTTATATGTACTCCGAGATCCGTTGCCCGGCTCTCCATTTCAGAAAATGAAATCTGATCCCACAAAATTCTGCCGATACTCGGTTTGTTTGCCGGTATCTCTATATCCTCTTTTATTTTCATCATATCCTTCGATGCCGCAGCCAGGTTCGTAAAGCAAACCTTCTCGCTCATGCACTCTATGCCTGATCCATTGTCGATTCCCACGGCTCCCTCCGCTGTTATCTGCTGGCAGGTCCACAGTTTCAGACATGCAAGCCCACGCACTTCATATTTTCTGGAATTTATCACTGTTACATATAGATCCTCCAGCATTCCCTGCACAGATACCTTATCACCAGGCTCCACACCATCAGCATTTACAATTTCTTCAAACGGTATCTCACCGTCATGGCTTTCAAACGCATCTCCGTCCTTGGCAGTCTGATACAAGATAGCATATCCTATACTTCCGGTCACACGGACTTTGTTATCCATGACCTCTATATCCTCAACACACACCTGTCCCTTATTGGCTATCATTCTGTCAATGTCTCCCTTAGCGTCAGGGACGTTGAAATCGTCATCCACTGTAAATTCCATGTACCTCGCAGATTTCAGATTTGTAGTAGTGATCCTGTTTTTTGTCAGTTCCATAATATCCCCCAATAATCTTTTTTTACATCGTCTTCTACTTAAACACCACCGGAACATCCATCTTCATTATGCGGATGACCACATACGGAAATGATATGGAATCCCCTTTTATCCCATCGGTAGGAGTTGCCACCTGCCTCAGTACCCCTTTCACATAAATAGCATTTTCATCCTTATACATCTCGTCTACCACAACACCAACGTCATCTCTCTCCTGTCTGCCAGCCGCCATGACTATATATGTATATGTGCTGTTTGAATACACCAGATTGAAAGGTTTCTCCTTCTTCTTGTCTATTATCGTCACCAATTCATCCGGCAGCATTGTGGAATCACATATGTCATATAGAAGCGGATCACCGCTGTCCGATGTGTCAAATCTGGTACATCCGGCGCAAAAGATAATAAGTTCCAGCGCCACCACCAGGAGAACCAGCAGCCTCCCGCATATCCTGCCTTTTAGATAAACCTGTTTATTGTCCATCATCACACCTCCATATAACTCCAGCTGTGGCATATATGCCGCCGGACTTCAGAACCTTTGTACACCATGTTATATATATACGCCGGTGTGAGTTAAATTATGCCTGTGACCACGTGTCAGATTATATCTTGTGGTGTAAAACGCATTCATGCGGTGAAATGCCACCTGGATATAAAAATCCACCACATAATACTTAATATCCCACATACAAAATATCCCACCACACCGGATCATATCCAGCGTGGTGGGATACCTCATTGTAATTCGTATATCAGGCGGGCTGCTTTTTCTCAATAGCCTGCTCTTATTTATTTCTTTCATCTTCTGCCCACAGATCATAGTTTGGATCCGTGATGGACTCCGGCTCTGTGCTCTCTGTGTTCTCTGCACTGTCTGTGCTTTCCTGCAAATCAGCCGGATCTGCGTTCTCACCCCAAAGGTCTATGTCCGCTGCATGCGCAGAAACCCTATCGGAAGTCTGTGAAGTGTCGTAAGTCTGCGGTTCTGCCACTGTTTTCCGCACCTCGGCCCCCTTTTTGCTATGCCGCTCCTCGGCCTCGCGCACCTCATCGGCGAATTCCAGCGGATTTGTGAACATCTTCTTATTCGGCTTCACCAGCCACCCATCCTCAGACGGGATATATCCGCTGGCGTCATCAGGCGACATATCACCGCCAGCCTTTATAGTGCTCACAAATGCAGTCTTAAACCACATATCATAATATATTCTTCTGGTAGACCACACACATATAGCATGTATGAGATAAAACAGCAGCATGGCAAGTACCACAACCGCTACCACTATAAGTTTGTTATCCCTGGATGACGGCAGCTCTTTTGCGCCCTTCACAAGATATACACCAAGCATGGCGGGCACCACCATGTAATAAGCTGCAACATATATATTCCTCAGGATCATCCTTATATAAAGGTGATTCTGAGCCGTAAGCTTCAGCCTGGTTATACAGCTTCCAGGTGTACTTCCGTGTGTGAGCACAGGGAACACTATATAATACACTGCAAATATACAGAGCACCACCGCCATACTCCATCTGTGAAGTCTGTATACTACATAAGCATTTATTCCTCCAAATATAACCATATCGATGGCAAACATTACAGTTCGTCTAAGCCCAGACACTCTCCTGCCATTCACGTAGGCTTTATCGTCAATCTGGTCTCTGGACGGCAGCGGCAGTATCCATCCGACAATGCACATCAGTATATAGCCAAGGATTCCCCCCAGCGTATTCTGTAT
>URJI01000117.1 GCA_900548215.1 uncultured Coprococcus sp.
TTTTGGTTAATCAGGGCGGTGGAAATGCTTTCAAAAAGGTTATTTTTGCAGTGGACGAACCATATAGCCAGAGTGTGAATGGACAGGCTTCCATGGCGGATGCATTTGCGACAAGTCTGAATAAACCGGTAATAGAGAGTTCTGTATATTCGAAAATACAGATCTCCATAATGGGGGATTCCATAAGCACACTTTTGGGTTACAATCCTCCAGACTATAAAGTTTTTTACCTACCTTTAGAAGCTCAGGAGACTGACATCAGGAACATGGAAGATACATGGTGGGGAAAGGTGATAGAGCACCTTGACGGATACCTGCTGGTAAACAATTCCTGGTCTGGGAGCCGTGTGTCATATGATCCTGATTCGGATGTCTTTGAAGGTTCTGCTGGATGCAGCAATGAGCGGACGTCGGCACTTCATATAAATAACGTGTATCCAGATGTGATCATCGTGTATATGGGAACAAATGACTGGGGATTCGGCGTTTCTCTCAAAGAAAGTATATTTGGCAAAAAGGGCGAATCCACATTTGCTACGGCATATGAGACCATGCTGGTGAAGTTGAAGCACAATTATCCCGGTGCGGAGATATGGTGCGTTTCACTCAATTGTACATATATGTCAGCAGACAGCAGCTTTGTGTTCCCGAGAATGGTAAATGGTGTAGAGATCGACAAGTTCAATAAAGAGATACATTCACTGTGCAAATTCTATGAGTGCCGATATATAGATACGGCATCAACCGGGCTCAGATATGACTCAATAGATGGCACACATCCAAATAGACGTGGAATGATGGAGCTTGCGGATGCGATTATCAGATTGACAGATAGATTGTAAATGAGACAAGCTTGATATAGATTGATGCAAAAATGAGGGAGGACAGATATGAAAAAGAAAAACTATAAGATGGCAGCAGGACTTACTATTGTCGCTGCCTGCATAACGTGTATCGCTACTGGATGCCAGAGTATGAATGATAAGCTTAGGGATATGCAGTCTCAGATGGCAACAAGTGAGGCGGGAAGATATACAAATGACTCTGACACAGGAAATGGTTCTAAGAGTACAGAAGCTATAAGACGTGGATCTATATCTGAGAGACAGACTACTGAGGAGGATAGGACAGAAGAAAAAGTTACAGATGAGCAGACTACTGAAGCAAAATCTGATACCGAACGGTTATCAGAGGAGAACACGACTGAGGAAGAATATGCTTCTGCAGATGATTTCTTCCGTGCAAAATATGTGGAGATAATGAATAAATATATTGAACTCAATATTTCCGGGATAACATATGAAGAACTAAATAATCTGGAATTTCCATATGAAGTGGCAAACAACTTATATGCTAGATATAATGCATATATAGCGTGTGGCGATCTCAGTAATGTAGGTTATGCTATAGAAGATCTCGATGGTGATGGGATAAAGGAACTTATACTGGCAGATATGAATTCAGCTCTTATATATGAGATATACACACTGGATGGCGACATGCCAAAGCTTGTCTCTGCCAGTTGGGACAGGGCGAACACAAAATATTGCGGAGATCATTTCTGTACAGAAGGTTCAAACGGAGCAGCAAACTTCATAATTTCATATGAAACTTTTCGCGGAGGCGAGATGCGCTCTGAATACTATCTCTATACTGATCTTCTGGAAAATGGCGATAAGGGCCTTTTCTATACTACAAACAGTTTTATGGATAAAGAATCCGACAAGCTTATAACACAGAACGAATATGATGTCATAAAAGATGAAGTGGAAAGCGGTATGTGCGCATATCCAGGGCTTGAGCTTATGGCGGAGCCTTGATGAGTTGATATATGAGAAAATATGAACCAGAAATAACTTCCATTTCCGGGCATCAGCAGTTACTATAATAAGGTCGCAGTGTATACTGTGACCTTATTTAAAAGGGGGTACAAATGTTATATCTCATATCCGACATTCACGGAGATCTCAAGGCATTCAAGAAAATATTGAAAATGACAGGCTTTGACCGCAGCAAAGACCACATGATAGTCATGGGGGATATCTTTGACTGGAATGATGAAGGCGTTCCTCTTTTGGAATTTATGGCACCTTATATTGAGGATGGTTCTATGGAGCTCATAAAAGGTAATCATGAATTGTTTGCACAGATGTATATTATGGGAACTATGTCAGAGAGACAGTGGACAGCATTTGGCGGTGAGGCGACACTTCGGGATATAAAGAGACTGACACTTGATGACCAGATGAAGCTGCAGGAATACCTAGTGCATTTGTCGCATTATGTGGAGATCGTATCACCTGTGTACGGAGACAGTGTCGTGACGCATTCTGGAATTCATTGTGGCTCCTATGTGAGAAATGACGATCGCTCCATCAATGTTGCAAGGTCAATAGAGTGCGCAGTCAGGCGGGATGAGTACAGATATTTGATATCGACGGATATACACCATATTCCCGCAGCAGATAAGCGGGCACTAGACAGATACATATTCTGTGGTCATGTGAGTACCTATATGCTTAATGAGACAGGGGCACATGATATATATAAGACTAAGTATTACACAGACCTGGATGCCGGAGCCGGGGATAGAAGACGTGGTGGAAGGCTTGCGTGCTATTGTGTTGACGAGGATAGCTGTGTGTATGCGTGAGATCAGTTTTGAATTTTGCTTCTAATAAAATGCAGATATATAATTAAATGAAATAGAAAAATAGATATATATATTTAATGTTTCATTTGTCAAATATAACAGTTATAATGATGATGTATACATTATAAAGGAGAACGAAATATGGGAATGTTTGTAAATTCTGACAATTCAGCGTTTCAGGTTTCACTTAATTCGGAGATTTATGTAGATAAGACAGGGTTACTTGAGTATACAAACAAGGTTATGAATACCCCTCAGGGATATATATGCAACAGCAGACCTAGACGTTTTGGCAAATCAACCACTGCCAATATGCTTACTGCATATTATAGCAAGGGATGTGATTCCGAGCAGATGTTTTCTGGATTGGAAATTGGCAAATGTAGTGATTTCAAAGTACACATGAATAAGTACGATGTGATACATCTTGATATTCAGTGGTGTCTGGAACCGGCAGGTGGAGCAGAAAACCTTGTGGCTTATATCACAAAAAACACCATTGAAGAACTCAGAGCGTATTATGTGGATGAACTGCCAGAGAATATAAATTCATTACCTGAGGCACTTTCCAGAATCAATACATTAACAGGAAAGAAATTTGTGATAATAATAGATGAGTGGGATGTCCTTATAAGAGATGCGGCAGCGAATGTAAAGGTTCAGGATGAATATATTAATTTTCTGCGTGGATTATTTAAAGGTACCGAGCCGACCAAGTATATCCAGCTTGCGTATTTGACTGGAATTCTTCCTATCAAGAAGGAGATTACACAGTCAGCATTGAATAATTTTAAGGAATATTCGATGTTGAATGCTGGCCCACTTGCTTCGTATGTAGGTTTTACCGAAGAAGAGGTTATGGACCTATGCCGCATATATGGTCAGAATTTTGATGAGGTTAAGAGATGGTATGATGGATACCAGCTTGGGAAATATCATGTGTACAATCCTAATGCGGTCGTGAACCTGATGTTTGATGGTGAGCTTCAAAGTTATTGGTCGAGAACAGCATCATATGAGGCGATAGTCCCACTTATCAATATGGATTTTGATGGACTCAAGAGTTCTATAATAGAGATGTTATCAGGTGCTGCTGTTGAGGTTGATGTTACATCTTTCCAGAATGACACGGTGAATTTTGCAAATAAGGATGATGTGCTTACATATCTGATACATTTGGGATATCTTGCGTATTTTTCAAAGACGAATTCTGCATTTGTGCCAAATGAGGAGATAAGGCAGGAACTTATAAGGGCGACGAAGCGGAAGGCGTGGAATGAATTAATTGCGTTTCAGATGGAATCAGACAAGCTTTTGGAAGCAACACTAGATATGGATAGTGATCTTGTTGCAGAGGAACTTAGTAAGATACATGATGAATATACTTCGGTTATTCAGTACAATAATGAAAACTCTCTGAGTAGTGTTCTGACGATAGCATATTTAAGTGCAATGAAATATTACTTTAAGCCGATCAGGGAATTGCCGACTGGAAGAGGCTTCGCGGATTTTGTGTTTATACCGAAGCCAGAGTTTAGACAAGATTATCCAGCACTTGTAGTGGAGCTAAAGTGGAACAAGTCTGCGGAGACTGCTCTCAGCCAGATAAAGTATAGGATGTATCCAGAATCGATAAAAGGCTACACAGGAGATATACTTTTGGTAGGAATCAACTATGATAAATCCGGTAAAAAGCATGAGTGCGTACTGGAGAAATGTGAGAAGAAGATTTAGTAAATATTATTTTAACCTATAAGGTCGCAGTGTATACTGTGACCTTATTTAAAGGGAAGATTTACAAATAGAAAAACCAATATATGGAGGCGGAGAAAGATGAAAAAATACGATCAGAAAATTCTAAGAACTGCAATACCGGAATTTGTCATATCAGCAATATGTTATGCAGTTATGTGGGGAATAATGACAAGAACGGAGAATACATTTTTTGCTGGATATATAGGTGGCGGAGGTGCAGTCAGCCAGATAAGGAATATTCTTATATGTGTTCTTGTAGGGGCAATTCTTTTTGTTTTGCCACTTGAGAAGATTTGTGATAAGACATATGGCGCAGTGCGCTATTGCGGATCGCTTTTTACAGACAAAAAGAAATTTAGAGATGCGGCTGCTTTGTTTGTGCTTACGCTTCTGTATGTCGTTATCTGCTGGGCAAGTGTCACATTTTCAATACATACCGACAGTGGACTAGATGACGGCGGACATTGGGGATTATTCGGCTCGGGAAGTGACGAAATATATGCTGTGGTGATAACTATACTTGCGTTTGTAGTTATGGTAAAGGGTGTGGACCTTGTAAAGAAAAGTTGGAGTGGAGTTTTGTTCTGGTTCCTTATCGAACTTGCAAATGCTGTGAGTGTAAAAATTGTGACTGCCAAAGATGATCTTACATTTGCTATTGTATGTACAGAAACGGTTATGTTTATAGTATACATGGCTGTTCAGCACAGGTTGAATATTGTGACTTGCATATTATCGCTGCTTTGTGGGGCGTTACTTATATTTGCCGGGTGTGATGATGTATTTACCAATAAGAATAAGATTTCAGGTTCGTCGATCATAGATGAACTGGATCAGACTGGAAGTATGCCGGACAGGATTTTTGGAGCAAGATATAATATTACGATAATAAAACATCAGGCTGGAATCGGCTTATGTATATTGTGGTTTATATTGCTTGTGATTTTATCAATTGCAGTCGTTGCAACTGCAGCAAAGCTTATGAAAGTATCTGCCAGACGGGGAACATTTGTGCTTGGAATATATATGATAGAAGCATTTTTGATCATATATGCTATATTGGCGGAGATGGGATTTATCAAGCCGGCAGTGACGCTTTTGCTGCATATGAACGAGGTGGTTCCTGTTATGATATTGGGATTTAGAATGTTTTTCAGGCTTCCGGCAGATGCTGGCAGCAACAGTGAAAATGTTAAAACAAATGTATAAAATAAATGTATAAAATAAACGCTCAGATATTGAACATTGAACGTTCAAAGCATAGAAATAAAACATAGAGAAGGTGTACTCAGAATGATAAATTCAGCGACAGATAAAAAGGAATATGATGAAAAGCGGATCAGAGATAATTACCGTAAACTCACAAAATCCCTTATTGAAAGATCATTGACCATAACCACCATGGAAAGTGCAACCTCAGGGCAGATAGCTTCCCTCATCACAGACACGGAAGGATCCTCTGCGGTGCTTAAAGGGGCATTTGTCACATACTGCAATGAGGCGAAGATCATGCAGGGGGTTCCTGCGGAGATCATAGACAAGTATACTGTCTATTCAAAGGAGACTGCGGGTGAGATGGCGAAGGCGTGCCGCAGGGCATACGATGCGAATATAGGAATAGGCGTTACAGGGACCATGGGCAATGTTGATCCGGCAAATCCGGATGCGTCGGTTCCGGGACAGGTGTATTTTGCCATAGATATAGACGGCGATGTGAGGGCATATTATGTAGAGCTTCCACCGCAGCCGGCAAGGCTTGCGTATAAGCTTGCGGTGGCAGAGGAGATATATGAGGTTTTGGCAAAGCGGTTAGATATATAAAATTGTATCTTTTCAATTGTATCTGCTATCTGTTATAATAAAGTTTAGCGCAAAAATGAAAGGGGCAAACGGAGGAATAACAGATGAGAAAGATAACATATTGTCCAAAGTGCGGCACGGAGCAGATGCCGGGAGCAAGATTCTGCCAGTCCTGTGGCGGCGCCACGGCTGAGAAGATGGTAGATGACAATGGTCAGCCGGTGGGAGGCCAGTGGAATGGGATGAACCAGAATTCACAGATGGGAATGAATCAGAACTGGCAGCCGGGCATGAACCAGCCACAGCAGGTGAACATGAACCAGAGAATGCAGCCGGGCATGAATCAGCCACAGCAGGTGAATATGAACCAGAGACTACAGCCAGGCATGAATCAGCCGCAGCAGGTGAATATGAACCAGCAGTCAGGCATGAATCAGTCACCACAGCCAGGCGGCGGTAACAACATGAACAAGCCTGACGGTGATGGTGGTAAAAATAGCATGATGATCATCGTATGCATCATAGTGGCCGCAGTGGTTATCGGAGTAGGAGTAGGATGCCTGATTATATTTGGCGGCAAAATGTTCGGCAAGAAGACATCAGGAACTACAGAGACGCAGACCACAGAGGCAAAGTCGACAGAGGATACAGAGGATGCGACAGAGGCGATCACAGAGGCAACTACATCTGCAGATGCTTCGACAGAGGCCGGAACAAATGGATCAGTCCAGAGCGGCGGTGAGAATGCGGGATATACAGATGCAGAGCTTTCAAGTGCAGCGGTTGATTACTGTAAGCTTGTGTATGGATTTGAGAATCCATCAGCAAAGGTCGGCAAGGCCAAGAATGGTAAAGTTGACATAACTATATCAGTTACCATTGATGGCACTACAGGTGAGATTGGCACTATGAGCATAGACAAACTCACCGCAAGTGGTACAGGATGCAAGGGCGAGAAGGCAGATCTCCAGGATCCTAATTCTGCGGATGTGGATATACATTACATA
>URJI01000118.1 GCA_900548215.1 uncultured Coprococcus sp.
GCGTGCGCCGCGCGGAGCGCCTTTCATGCGCATGCACAATAAAAATAAGGAGGACAAAATAAATGACAATACTTATAGATAATTATGACAGCTTCTCCTACAACCTGTATCAGCTTGTGGGGGCAATAAATCCGGATATAAAGGTCATAAGAAATGATGAGTTCACCTGTGAGGAGATTGAGGCGATGAATCCGGATCACATAATCATCTCACCAGGCCCCGGAAGACCTTCGGATGCGGGAATGTGTGAGGATGCGGTGAGATATTTTGTAGGAAAGGTTCCGATCCTCGGCGTGTGTCTCGGACATCAGGCGATTTGTGAGACATATGGTGCGACAGTCACATATGCAAAGAAACTTATGCATGGAAAGATGTCGCTGGTTGATGTGGATCTGAACTGCAGATTGTTCAGAGGACTTCAGAGCAAGATACAGGTTGCCAGATATCATTCACTGGCAGCAGCTGATGAGAATTTCCCGGAATGTCTGGAGGTCACAGCCAGGACGGAGGATGGAGAGATTATGGCGGTGAAACACAGGGATTATGAGGTATATGGAGTTCAGTTCCATCCGGAGTCGATACTGACACCGAAGGGCAAGATAATGCTCAGGAATTTTTTAGAGATATAAAATAAGGAGGATATGGCGATGATACAGGAAACTCTTAAGAAGGTAGCAGCAGGACAGAATCTTACATACGATGAGGCATATGCCAGCATGGATGAGATATTCAGCGGTCAGGTGTCGGGAGAGACAACGGCGGGATATCTCACAGCTCTTCACATGAAAGGCGAGACGCTTGACGAGATAACAGCCAGTGCAAATGGAATGAGAGACCATGCGGAGTCTCTTCCACATGACGGAATAGATGTTCTTGAGATCGTGGGAACAGGCGGTGATTGTGCGAATTCATTTAACATATCGACAACGAGTGGTATAGTTGCAGCAGCGGCCGGAGTACCGATCGCAAAGCATGGCAACAGAAGCGTATCAAGCAAAAGTGGCGCTGCGGATGTCCTTGAGGCTCTTGGTGTAAATATCTCCATATCACCTGAAAAGATGGGCAAGGTTCTCGCTGAGTGCAACATGAGCTTTATGTTTGCCCAGGTATATCACAAGGCGATGAAATATGCAGGTCCGGTCAGAAAGGCACTTGGAATACCGACAGTATTCAATATCCTTGGACCTCTCACCAACCCGGCAAAGGCTCAGATGCAGATCATGGGAGTATACAAGGAGGAGCTTGTTGATCAGATGGCTCCTGTACTTGTTGGTCTTGGCGTAAAACGGGGACTTGTCGTATACGGACAGGATTGTCTGGATGAGATATCCATGAGCGCACCTACAACAGTTGCAGAGATCAAAGATGGCGAGATCACGAAGTACGAGATCAAGCCAGAGGATTTCGGATTTGAGAGATGCAGTAAGGAGGATCTGGTGGGCGGCGGTCCTGAGGAAAACGCACAGATCACCCGCGATATCCTGTCGGGTAAGATCAAAGGAGCCAAGAGAAATGCAGTTGTACTGAACGCAGCAGCTTGTATCTATATTGCAGGCAAGGCAGACTCCATAGCAGACGGAATAAAGGTGGCAGAGGACGTGATCGACAGTGGCAAGGCAGCAGAGACACTTGATGCATTTGTAAGACTGACAAATGAGTAGATAAGCTTCATTGCAGACTATGATAGAAAGTTGCATAGAGAGGTAAGAGATGATATTAGATGAGATAGCGGAAAAGACAAAGGAACGTGTGGCGGAGCAGAAGAAAAAAGTTCCTCTTGAGGAGATGAAGAGACAGGCACTTGATATAGTTGCCAGAGAGACGGATAACGGCAGCAGCCCATATAGTAAGTTCCTATTTAGGGACAATCTGGCGGCAGATGGAATATCGTTTATCTGTGAGGTCAAGAAGGCTTCGCCTTCCAAGGGGCTTATCGCACCGGACTTTCCTTATGTTGAGATCGCAAAGGAATATGAGGCGGCGGGAGCTTCAGCCATATCGGTGCTTACCGAGCCATTTTACTTCCAGGGTAGCAATCAGTTCCTGATGGACATAAAGAAAGAGGTAAATATACCGCTGCTGAGGAAGGATTTCACAGTTGACGAGTATATGATATATGAGGCAAAGGTCATAGGAGCCTCGGCGGTGCTTTTGATTTGCGCCATACTGGATGACGAACAGCTTGCATCATACCTGCAGCTTGCACACGAACTTGGAATGTCGGCCCTGGTTGAGGCTCACGATGAGGAGGAGGTCAGACGGGCGATAGCCTGCGGAGCCGGCATCATTGGAGTGAACAACAGAGACCTCAGAACATTTACGGTGGACATCATGAACAGCGTTCGTCTTAGAAAGCTGATACCGGACATGGTGCCGGCAAAGCGTTCCCCAATGAAGAAATCAACAAAAGGCTCAACGAAGGGGCCTGACCCCTTTGTGGAGTGTTCCGTTCATCAGAAGATGGTGTATGTATCAGAGAGTGGAATCAAGACAAAAGAGGACATAGACAGGCTCAAGGCAAATGGAACGGATGCGGTGCTCATAGGCGAGACATTTATGAGAAGCCCCGATAAGAAGAAGTTATTTGCAGAGCTTAGAGGCGAGTAACATAAGTAGCATATATCATATATATATAGAAGAAACAGGAGGAAAAATATATGTCAAAAGGCAGATTTGGCGTTCACGGCGGACAGTACATTCCAGAGACTCTGATGAATGCGATGCTGGAGCTGGAGGAGGCTTACAAGAAATATAAAGATGATCCGGAGTTTAACAGAGAACTCACGGAGATGCTCAACGAGTATGCGGGAAGACCTAGCAGACTTTACTATGCGGAGAGAATGACAAAGGATCTGGGCGGTGCAAAGATCTACCTCAAGAGAGAGGATCTGAACCACACAGGAGCACACAAGATCAACAACGTAATCGGACAGATGCTCCTTGCCAAGAGAATGGGCAAGACAAGAGTCATCGCGGAGACTGGTGCCGGACAGCATGGAGTTGCAACAGCGACAGTTGCAGCTATGATGGGCATGGAGTGCGAGATATACATGGGCGAGGAGGACACGATCAGACAGGCTCTCAACGTGTACAGAATGAGACTTCTGGGTGCAAAGGTTCATCCGGTAAAGACAGGAACAGCCACACTTAAGGATGCTGTATCTGAGGCATTTCGTGAGTGGACAAGCAGGATTGATGACACACACTATGTACTCGGCTCAGTCATGGGACCATATCCTTTCCCTGAGATCGTCCGTGATTTCCAGGCTGTGATTAGTAAAGAGATCAAGGCACAGCTCATGGAGAAGGAGGGAAGACTCCCTGATGTTGTCATGGCATGTGTGGGCGGCGGTTCAAATGCCATCGGAGCTTTCTACGATTTCATACCTGACGAGAGCGTCAGGCTGATCGGCTGTGAGGCAGCAGGCAGAGGCGTTGATACATTTGAGACTGCGGCAACCATCGCAACCGGAAAGCTTGGTATATTCCACGGTATGAAGTCCTACTTCTGTCAGGATGAATTTGGCCAAATTGCACCTGTATATTCGATCTCAGCGGGACTTGACTACCCGGGAATCGGACCTGAGCATGCATACCTTCACGACATCGGACGTGCGGAGTATGTGGCGATCACAGATGACGAGGCAGTTGATGCATTTGAGTATCTGTCAAGGATCGAGGGAATCATCCCTGCGATAGAGAGCGCACATGCTGTGGCTTACGCCATGAAGCTGGCACCTACAATGGATAAGGATAAAATAATAGTGATCAATGTATCAGGACGTGGCGACAAGGACGTAGCAGCCATCGCAAGATACAGAGGGGAGGATCTTCATGAGTAATATAGCAAAAGCATTTGAACAGGGAAAAGCATTTATACCATTTGTGACATGTGGCGATCCGTCGTTGGATGTGACAGAGGAGGTAGTATACGCAATGGTTGAGGCCGGTGCAGACCTTATAGAGCTGGGAATCCCATTCTCAGACCCGACAGCCGAGGGTCCGGTCATTCAGGGCGCAAATATAAGAGCGCTCGCAGGTGGCGTGACGACAGACAAGGTATTTGACCTTGTGAGAAAGCTCCGCAAGAAAGTTACAATACCTATGGTGTTCATGACATATGCAAATGTCGTGTTCTCGTATGGTTCGGAGAGATTTATCAGCACATGCAAGGAGATCGGCATAGACGGTCTGATCCTTCCTGACATTCCTTACGAGGAGAAGGACGAGTTTGACGGAATCTGCAAGCAGTATGATGTGGATCTCATTTCACTTATAGCGCCTACATCCCATGAGAGAATATCCATGATCGCAAATGATGCGAGTGGATTTGTATACTGCGTGTCATCACTCGGTGTAACCGGAACCAGAACCAAGATCACCACAGACATAGGAGCAATGGTCAATCTGGTGAAGAAGGCGAAGAACATCCCTTGCGCTGTAGGCTTCGGGATATCCACACCTGAGCAGGCAAAGCAGATGGCGGAGAAGTCAGACGGTGTCATCGTCGGTTCAGCCATCGTCAAGTTGTGCGCCCAGTACGGCAAGGACTGTGTGCCTTATGTGAGAGATTATGTGAAGAGCATGAAGGATGCGATAAGGGGTGTATAAGGTTTTTGTGAAAACCGGGTATGTGGCTCGGTATTCTTCATAGATTAAAACATCCTACGTTTTGGCAATAATTCAAAAAATTGCCGAAACGTAGGGATTATTTAAGTGAAAATATGCTAAAGTCTGTGCTCATCTATATAGATCTTCCAGTGTTATCAGATGAACCTCTCTGCGATCCTGCGCCTGGAGCAGGCCATCAGTAAATCCTTCTTTGGAAAAGATATAATAGTGATAGTTGTTGCCTTTTCCAAGCACCTCTGCATAATCTCTGATAAGATTAAATTCATCAACACCAATTTTTTCATTTTTGTACTTGCATGAACCGATGATATAGTCATTACCCTGGACAGGAGTGCCAATAATGTCTATTTGAATCTGTTTCCTCTTTTTAGGGTCGGTTCCCCACCATTGACCAATATCGCATAGTTCAATAGGAAGATTGTCACAATAATACAGTAGGTAATCCTGACACATTTTTTCAAATGTCAGACCCATGTAGTCAGAAAGATGTTGTTTTACAGCAAGAGGATAGATCTTTGGGATTCTTCCTGAGTCAATGCTATCTCTTACATCCAGTTTATTGATGTAGTGTGGAACTCCTCCGGTACAATACCTAACGCAAGCAGGATTACGTTTAATACAGACATTTTTCCGGATGCATTAATTCCTATAATTGCTGTTGTAGTATTAATGTATACATTGGAAAAAAGATGATTATCACCATTAGAAAATCTTTGCGATGTTGTAAAACTAGTATCCAAGGTTTCTTTAAATAAATGAAGTCCGTCTGCTTGTATTCTCAATATCTTCATTAATATTCACCTCCGCAAATTAAAAACGTAAATTACGTTTTAAATTGTATATAATGTTATAATTTTCAATGTTTTGAAAATTATCAACGGAAAATCTGATATTATTTTGAAAATATGGTTTGACATAATATGCAGTTTTAACAACCATTGAAAAAGCTTGTTGACATATGTATGAGTATCTGGTACTATGCGTATATCAGCGATTGCTGATACCCATAATGAAAATTGAATAAACCATATTTTAAGTAGAAGAGTTTGGAAACATGATGAGTAGCAAGCGCTACAAGTCTGCGATCATGACTCTTTTTTTGTTGCCTTTCGGGCATGGGTCAGATTGCAAATGACAACTGAATAAAGCATCTGCCCGGTATCCGGGGCAGCAAAGAATACGGACACAGCGACTGCCATCGGCTGAAGAATGACAGACCGGGGAGCAGGCATCTATAGGGTGTTTGGTTGGTGAAGCTTCTGATAACACATTGACGGATGTTTTGTAGATTTATTTTAGGTTTATTTTTTCATTATGGAGGTAACGATTATGAGATATTCATTTGTTGAAAAGAAATCACACAGACAGCAGGAGACAGCATACATGCTTTATATGATGATCAGCAGCTATTTTCACAGATGCTACTGCAGGTCAAAGGTACTTGAGGAGAAACTTTTCCTCTATTATCAGGAACTTCAGGAGAATAAACAGGTGGAAAAGGAGAGACAGATTATCAGGGTCAGCGAGGGCGTGCTTAAAGACACAATGGCAGACCTGGCGGAGATGAATGCTGAGGCTGTTATTGCAAAGGCAGACGATCTGTATATCCTGAGCTTTTATACTGGATTTGAGAGGATATTGGTGACTGTCGATGAGAAAGGCTGCTATGAGATAAGTCTGGAGAGGGACGAATTAGTGGCATAGTAGGTGTTGTGAGCAAAGAGCTGAAGTATAGTGGCAGTTGTTCAGGGGATAAATAAACTTGAACAACTGCCGTGTTTTTTTACTTGATATAAGAACAAATGTTCGGTATAATAGATGCAGGCTTTAGCCTGGGTGCTGTCATGCGTGGAATACAAGTCTACCGGTGATCAGCCGGAGGCTATTGAAAAATTGGTAAAGGGTTTTTAGGAAGGCAATCAGTTCAAAACGTTGCTTGGCGTAATCGGATCAGGTAAGACATTTACCATGGCGAATGTTATACAGCAGCTTAATAAGTCCACACTGATACTTGCACATAACAAGGCTCTGGTGGCGCAGCTTTATGGGGAGATGAAAGAGTTTTTCTCGAACAATGCGGTGGAGTATTTTGTCTCCTAGTAGATGTAATAAGTAAATGTAAATAATAGAAGTTAAAATGATATGTTTTATAAGTAGATAAAATAAGAGGATAAATAAA
>URJI01000119.1 GCA_900548215.1 uncultured Coprococcus sp.
TGAAACCTTGAGAATACCATTTGCATCCATGTCAAATGTGACCTCGATCTGAGGAACTCCCGCCATGGCTCTCTTGATACCGCTGAGTCTGAAGTTGCCTAGCAGCTTGTTGTCCCTTGTGAAATGTCTCTCGCCCTGGTACACCTTGATCTCGACATCCCTCTGGAAATTGCCCGCCGTGGTAAATATCTTTGATGCCCTGGTCGGAATGGCAGAATTTCTCGGAATGATGACATTTGCCACACCTCCAAGGGTCTCAATGGACAGCGAAAGAGGTGTCACGTCCATGAGGAGAATGTCATTCACCTTGTTCGACACGGTGAGCTCGCCGCTGAGCTTGCTTCCCTGAACCGCCGCACCCATGGCAACGCACTCGTCCGGGTTCATATTCTTGGATGGCTCCCTGCCGGTTATGGCACGTACCTTATCCACAACCGCCGGTATACGGGTTGAGCCACCCACCAGCAGCACTTTGTCTATCTGATTTCTCGTTATGCCCGCATCGGATAATGCCTGGTTTACAGGTCCCGCCGTTCTCTCCACCAGGTCATAGGTGAGCTCATTGAACTGTTCCCTTGTTATCGTCATATCCAGATGCACCGGCTGATTCTTCACTGTCGATATAAATGGCAGATTGATGTGTGCAGTCTGCGCAAATGAGAGCTCCTTCTTGGCATTCTCACAGGCTTCCCTCACTCTCTGGGATGCCGTGATATCCTTCGCCAGATTGACCTTTGTCTCCTTTTTAAAGGTCTTGATGACGTAGTCCAGCAGCCTCTCATCAAAATCATCTCCACCCAGATGATTGTCTCCCGCGGTAGCAAGAACCTCTATGACGCTGTCCCCTATCTCTATAACAGACACGTCAAATGTTCCTCCGCCCAGATCGTACACAAGTATCTTCTGCGCCTGTCCATTGTCAAGACCATAGGCGAGAGCCGCCGATGTAGGCTCATTTATGATTCGAAGCACATTCAGTCCCGCTATTCTTCCGGCGTCCTTTGTAGCCTGTCTCTGGCTGTCGTCAAAATAAGCCGGAACTGTTATGACTGCATCAGATACCGGTCCGCCCAGATAACTCTCAGCATCGCTCTTCAGCTTTGCAAGTATGATAGCGGATATCTCCTGCGGCGAATAGTCCTTGCCGTCTATCCTCTTTCTGTATGTTGTTCCCATCGCTCTCTTGATGGATGTGATAGTTCTGTCCACATTCACAGTCATCTGTCTCCTGGCAGCCTCACCCACCAGTCTCTCTCCATTCTTTGTGATGGCTACTATGGAAGGTGTGGTCCTGCCGCCCTCCGAATTCGGTATGACAGTTGGCTGATCGCCCTCAAGCACTGCCACACAGCTGTTTGTTGTTCCCAGGTCAATTCCTACTACTCTGCTCATATATGTCAACCTCTCTGTAATGGTATTCCAATCTACTCATGGGGACGGAGGGGTCAGGCACCTCCGTCCCCATATATTGTATATAATAATCATCACTTATGAACATAATTTGGACAAAAAATAAAGTAAGTATAAAGTTCGGTTAAGAGAGTATAAAAAAAGGGGACGGAGGTTTCTGACCCCTCCGTCCCCGGACTTAATATTCTACTTTGATGCTTTCTCTGCCTTGATAACCGCCTGGAATTCCTTAATATCCTTTGTGATCTCTCCGCTTAATGCCAGCAGACAGATAAGGTTCGGAATCGCCATGAGTGCATTCGCTATATCTGAGAAGTTCCATACAAGATCCAGTGATATCGTCGCGCCTACATATACAACGAGCGAGAACACTATCCTGTATATCATATTGTACTTGTGTGACTTGAACAGATACTCAAATGCCTTCTCTCCGTGATACTCCCATCCAAGAATCGTGGAGAATGCGAAGAGCACAATTCCTATAGTTACGAGCCAGCCTCCCACCTTGCCAAGTGCAGAGCCAAATGACAGGATCGTGAGAGCCGCACCTTTTATAACAGTTGAGCAGGCAAATGTTCCATCCTCAGCAAATGTATAATGGTTTCCGGCTGCATCAGTCCATGTACCGGTAAGACTTCCTATGGCCGCCTGACTCTCCTCCACCACAAGCTCACTTGCAAGCTTTGTATTCTCATCCTTGTTGAGTTCATCGGATGGAAGAACTGAAAGCGTAAGGGTATTTGTCGAATTGGATGTATCTGTCAAAATGAGCTGGTCATCTGTGAATTCATATGTATAATCCGTTGTGGTAGTCTTGTTGTCGGAATCAACAGCCTCCACAGTAACCTCCGTTCCGCTCACCTGATAGCTGCCCTTTGTACTGTTCTCCGTAATTCCAAGCACACCCGACGATGCAATACAGAGACCTGTAATGGTACATACTACTATGGTATCCCAAAATGTACCTGTCATATTGATGTAACCCTGACGGACAGGATTGTCTGTTGTGGCTGCCGCCGCTGTGATGGCCGCAGAGCCCATTCCAGCTTCATTTGAGAATACTCCTCTGGCAACACCGAATCTCATGGCGTTCATCATAGCTGCTGTGATCGTACCACACAGACCGCCACCGACTGCCTTGACTGAGAATGCCATCTTGAATATCATGGCAACTCCTGCCGGAAGATTCTGGATATTGACGATTATTACAATAAGTCCGGCTGCAACATAGAATATCGCCATCAAAGGAACAACAACTGATGACACCTTAGATATAGTCTTGATTCCTCCAACTATTATAAGAAGGGCAAAAACCGTAAGTATGATTCCTGTCACATATGTAGGCACGCTGAATGTGCTGCTAAGAGATTCAGATATAGAATTGGCCTGTGTCATATTTCCTATTCCAAATGAAGCGATGACTGCAAAGAGTGCGAACAGCCAGCCCAGCACTGCGCCGAACTTCTTATGCTTGAATGCTTTCTTCATAGTGTACATAGGACCGCCGCTCATCTCGCCCTTGGCATTCACCTCACGGTACTTGATAGCAAGCATACACTCTGAGAACTTGGATGTCAGTCCAAATGCTGCGGATATCCACATCCACACCAGTGCTCCCGGACCTCCCGATACCATGGCCGTTGCAACACCAACGATATTTCCCGTTCCTATGGTTGCAGCAAGCGCAGTGGTCAGTGCCGAAAATGGTGACACGTCTCCGGTTCCTCTGCTCTTTGTCCTTGCCTCCTTGCTAAGTGTACTCTTCAGCGCATAACCGAGATTCCTCCAGGGAAGGAACCCTGTTCTGATCGTTAGGAATATTCCCGTTCCAACCAGAAGCACCAGCATGACCGGTCCCCAGACAAATCCATCCACCGCCGACACGATCTCATTTAACTTTTCCATACAACCGCCTCCTCTTTCCAGGTTATCCATATCATCCGACCCGGCATTCCCCTCGTTTTTTGTCCCGAATCAGTTTATATACCCGTAAATTTACTGTATTTTTGCCACAAAGTCCAGAGTATTGTGGTGTTATGGTTATTTTCCTTTATTAATTAAGTTATGTGAGCGGTTGGCGAAATATTATGCGGTGTGGATATATTTTGAGGAAAATGATATTTGCATATTATTTTGCAGGTTTTCAATATGTTTTTTTACGTTTTTCCTTGCATTTAAAAACCGTTTTTTATTAATTTGTGAATTATACATATTTATCCACATAAATAACGGGTTAATAGCAGGCTCTCCCTAATTTAGAAGAGGCACTTGAGTTATACTATGATAGTGATGACTAAGGTTTAGATACGCTAGGAAGTGTCGTAGAAAGAATGTGTGAATTTGGCGAAACTCAATTGTGAACTGATTTAAAGTACTATTGCTGTTGCGTTTGGGCAATGTTATAATTATGTAAATAATATTACGATGATTTCGGAGGTGTTGTTATGGGCAAAATAGATTTATCCCAGCAGGAAGAGGAGCAGGCTCTTGCTAAGGAAATGTATGAGACTTATGGTCTTAGATTAGTTCACGATGAATTAACTCCAGAGGAAAAAGAGATGGATCGTCGAATGCGAAAAGCTTCTGATATGGCAAAGGAGCGTCATAGATTTCTTGGTCACACAATAGCTTCATACGACCCAGAAAAGAAAAAGGTTGTTTTGATACATCCAGATGGTAGGAGAGAGTATGCAGAATAGAAAACCAATGGTATTAGTGTTTGCGGGCCCTAATGGATCTGGTAAAAGTACTTCTAAATCTTTTTTCAGTATTGTAGGTGAGTACACTAATGCTGATGATGTAGTAAGTGCCACAGGAATGACCAATTTGGAAGCAGCTCGTGAAGTTGATGATAGAAGATACAGTGCCATAGCACAGCGCAAAGATTTCAGTTTTGAAACAGTTTTGTCATCTGAATACAAAATGAATCTGTTAAGAGCTGCAAAAGATGCAGACTATTTTATCAAGTGTGTATTTGTATTAACATCTGATCCGAAGATAAATATTCAACGAGTACAACAAAGAGTTCTAGACGGTGGACATGATGTGGATGCAGAGAAAATAGTTTCTCGGTATTATGGCGCTATTTCTAATATACCAGAATTATTAAAGCTTTGCGATATTCTGCATATTTATGATAACACTGAAAATCTTTATAGAATTGTTAGAAAACATAAGGAAGATTTTACTATATTTCCAAATAAGTTTTGGAGTATGGAAGATATTAGTAGATTATTATTTGGTAAGTATAGAGTTAATTAACAGGAGGTAGTCCTTTAATTGGGATTACCTCTTTTCACCCAGTAGTTCTGGGTTTCCCTTAAAACGAGACAGGTAGGAGTCGGTTAAGTCCGACTCCTATTTTTGCGTTTGAAAGCAATGTCTTTTCAAACACAACGTCGAGCTGAAAACAAGAAAATAACGAGGAAAGGCATACAAGGATGCGAGTGGAAAAAGTCACTCTTGAAAATGCACCGTTATCGGGCATATCTCCGCCTTGGTTCCAACCCGCATATCGGGGCCAAATACACCGACTCCGGATGTCACTATGTTGTGCATGCCGTCAACATTCAGGTAACCGCAGGAATTTTCCCACATCATCGCCACAAGTATGTTGCCTGGGAACATTTGTCCGTCATGGGTGTGTCCACACAGATCCATATCCACACCTGCCGACGACAGCTCCTCAAGCTCCTTCGGTTCATGATCAAGGACTATGATAGGTTTTGATTTGTCCACATTTTCCGTGATCTCGTCCGCGGATACTCTGTCTGTAACTCCATTTCCCGGTCTATGAGCATCGCGGCGGCCATAGATGTATATGGAATCGTTTATCAGCACTCCCTCGTCGCGAAGAAGTGTGATTCCCGCTTTCTCTATAAACTCGTCCATCTCAGGGCTGCTGGTCTTCTCATTCTGTCCGCCAAATGTAAATCCGGCAAGCACCTGCTCCTGTATATCGTGGTTGCCATAGCATGCATACACTCCATACTTTGATTTGATCTCCCGGAGTATTTTCTCAAGCTCCTCCGGCTGGTCAACGGCTTCCCATTCGTTGTCAAATATATCACCCGCTATCAGCACCAGATCTGCGTCCTGCTTATTTATGGAATTCACTATTCTTTGAACCTGCCTGACGCCTATGTTGTATCCAAGATGAAGATCTGCAACCAGCACTATCTTCATGGAATCCATCTTCTGACCATTCTCATCCTGTGCTTCCTTATTGATGGTCACATCATAAGGCGTCACCCGCACAAGTCTCGCATTTACCACTCCCCAGAATGATATACACATGATGAGTGTTGCGCACACACAGCCTACTATCCTGCGAATCCGCGGCACACATATCTTATCTTTGCCCACTCTGAATACATGAAGCAGTAGGAATCTTCCAAGCTCGGCTATCACTATGAAGAATATCATATAAAGCAGAACACCCAGCCAGTAATTTCCCACCAGCTTCATGCCACGTCTGAACCTTCCCTGTGGCAGGAAGAATGCGATCACCAGCGCCGACGCCAGAAATGCGTATAGCACTATCGGGACTATCCAGCCCTTCTTGCCTTTGAGTTTCGGAAAATATGCCTGTACCCAGCCCTTTATTCTCCAGAACAAATATATATTTAACGCTATGTAAAAAGGTGCAATGAAAATTGCTATCATCTTTTGTGCCTCTCTATCTTACACGTATGTTTCTTACTCTTTGGATCATAATTTATCCCAACGAGAAGGATATCCCCTATATATCCTGCAAGTGCACCAGTATATCTCTTGTTTTTTATCTGATCTATAGCGGTTTCTGCTGATTTATCATATTTAAGTTCCACTATCATTGCAGGTTTTGAACTGTTTCCCGGAAGCGGAATAAACGCCAGATCCGCAAAGCCTTTTCCTGATGGCAGCTCCCTGATGACAGTATAATAAGCAGCTGCCGTGAAATACGCCATTGTGATAGCACAACTGAGTGAATTTTCGTCGTTGTATTTGTTTATTGATACATATGCTTCGTGGGATAGCTCCAAAAGCTGCGCCACTTGTTCTTCATCAGCCTTAAGCGTGGCATCCAGCAGATCCTCACACTTTTGAACTGACTTTGCTATCTCTTTCCAGGGTCCGGTGGACAATGCCTGCCTGAACCCCTGTCTCACCTCATAATTAGGTACATATGCTATCCCCCTGTTATCCCCTTGCTTTTTAAATCCAAGATACCCAAGATGTATCAATGCTGTGAGAGCCTCATCTCTGGAATTAATATTGCTCAAGTCATTGCTGAAGGTTCCGGTATTCACCGCAACTTCCTCACCTGCAAGTATCTTTATTATATCGTCCTGA
>URJI01000120.1 GCA_900548215.1 uncultured Coprococcus sp.
GTGTGGTCAAGTTCAGACAGGGCTAAGGTATCTGTACAGAACGGCAAGATAACAGCCCTTGGTGCCGGAAAAGTCAAAATCACAGCAATGTCTAAGGATGGCTCGGATGTCAAGGCGGAATGTACAGTAAAGGTGCTTGAACCGGGCAAACTTTCATGCAGGGCAGATTCCATTGCATGGAATGATCTGGTATACGGATATGTGGAAGCTGACACCGAGCGTATAGATCTGGCAAACAGCGGTGAGTCGAATTTGACTGACATACAGGTAAAACTGAAGAGTGGAAATAATTTCCAGATAACATCATATCCTGCAGGCCAGATAACAGCAGGACAGACTACATCCGTATCAGTCAGGCCTGTGTCAGGACTTGGCGCTGGAAGATACAGTGACACACTTGTCATAACAACAAAGAATGGCTCGGCAAATATTTCTCTTACTTCTGTCGTTGGCAAAGCAGACAACACAGGGGTAGTAACGCTTAGTAAGAAGGCTGTCACAGCATCATCCATAACGGTTGCCAGCCAGATATCAGGAACAGATACCGGAGCGGAATATGCCATAACATCTGTAGATAATGCTTCAGCAGATAATCTCACATGGCAGGATGGCACATACTTTGCAGGACTTAAGGAATTCACAGTATATTATGTGTACGGCAGGATGAAGGAGACAGCAAATGTAAAGGATGGCCGGATCAGCAGTGCACTTGAGGTTACTACATTAGTATCAGATCCGTACACAGTCGATATGGGCAGAGTGAGCGACAGCAGATATGTGGGTGCACTTGTCGATGCAAATGGCAATCCTACAGTAAGAGTATCCAAGTTAAGCGGTGTTACAACGATAACATTTACAGAGAACAAAGATTACACAATAACAGGTGATGGCGCAGATGTGGCTGTGGATACAGGAAATGCAAGTGGAATAACCATAGCTGATGCGGCTGTTAAGAGCATTGCGGTACGCCCTGCTGGTTCAGGAACATTTGAGATAAAGGTGAGCGGAAGCAATATTGTCTCAGACGGAATCACATGTGCAAATGGCTCGTCTGCTGATTCAAATGTAAAGATATCAGGAAAGACTCCAACGTCATCCATATCATCTGCAAATCCGGGTGCGGCTGCGATAAAGTCAGAAGGTGATATAGAGATAGAGGATATTCAGATAAAGTCAGAGGGCAAGGGTATCCAGTCTTCAGGAACTGTAAGAATATCAGGTGGTTCAAATAAGATAGAAGCTGTGTCAGAAGCAGTATCTGCATCTGATGTGGAGATGACAGGCGGTTTGCTCGATGCGACATCGACAGATCTCGGTGAGGATGAGTCGGTCATATCGGCTGATAATTCGATAAAGCTTGTGGGCGGTAAGATTACAGCTGATGCCTCTGGTTCATCTGGCAATTCATTTGGTGTTAAGTCAGCGGATGGAGATATCATAGTTGACGGTGATGTGTCAATAGGCGGCAAGCCATCATATTCAAAGGATCCTGTGGACAGCAAGGGTGACAGCATTGTTATGGTCAAGGTTACATTTGCTGATGAGAACGGAACAGAACTCTATGCAGCTTCGATGAACAAGGGCACTGAGCTTGACCTTGCGAACATTGATATCAGTATGAGTGACGGATCTTCATATGCACAGTCAAAGCCAGGATACAAATTATCATGGACTACTGTTGGCGGCAGAACATATGAGGCTGACGAGGTATATGGAGCGCTTGAAGGTGATGTAAACTTTATTGCTGTGTGGACATGGATAGTTGTGGATATAAGCAGCGATGCAGACATCACATTCAAGATTACAGGCAATGCAAGTTACAAGACAGCATACACTGGAGGACGAAAGACACCGGAGATTGTTGTTGTCTCACAGAGAAGAACGCTTGTCCCTGGCACTGATTATACTGTCACATACAGCAACAATATAAATGCCGGAACTGCGAAGGTTGTAGTTGCCGGAAAAGACAAATATAGTGGAACACGTACACTCACATTTACCATACTGAGGAGAAGCCTTGGCAGGTCTACAGTATCTGTGGCCAAGACTGCTGTATATACAGGTAAGCTTTTGACTCCGACAGTAAAAGTGATCTATGGCAAGACTACACTTGTGAAGAACAGGAATTATACAGTTAAGTATTATTCCAACAGGAACTTTGGCAGAGCAAAGGTTGTCATAACAGGTAAGGGCAACTATACGGGAAGTGTGACACGCTACTTCAACATAACCACAAAGATTGGCAAGGTTTACACCAGCGGCAACTACAGATACAGGATCACAAATGCCTCGACTACCGGAAGAGGAACAGTTACGCTTGTGTCAGCGGTCAAGAAGACTGCATCACTTACAGTGCCTGATGTGGTGAAAATTGGTGGCAAGATCTTCAAAGTGACAGCTATAGGAGGCGGAGCTTTTAAGGGCAATACAAAGCTTAACTATGTTGTCATAGGAAAGAATGTGAAGACCATAGGTGCAAATGCATTCTATGGATGTAAGAATCTCAAGATGATCACAGTAAAGAATACTACGATGACATCAAGGACGCTGAGTGCAAAGGCATTTGCAGGAACACCTGCAAAGCTTATTGTGAAGGTGCCTGTGACAAAACTTACATATTACAAGAAGCTGTTTGCAGTGAAAGGTTTGTCAAAGAAAGCTGTTGTAAAGAAGTAATATCAATATTAAGTGGTAAGTTGTAAAGCCCGGACATGACGGAGACGTTGTGTCCGGACTTTTTCTGACTGACAAGGGTAGGCAGTGTGTAAATATGCTTGAACAGAAATTTGACAGGGTTGAAGCTGTGGCGCTTGCCGGATTTTCAGATGAGGAGATCAGATATTTGCAAATGCTGCTCTGCAGAGTGTACGACAATATGAGGGACAACGAAAAAGACAACAGAAAGAGGGATAAATAGATATGAAGAACATGAAGGTAAGAATTCCAATGTATTTTGTCGGACTGTTTATTATGACTATAGGTATAGCATTGTCAGTCAAATCCAATCTGGGAGTGTCACCTGTCAGTTCCATACCATACACTATGACATGTGTATGGGGGATAGAGATGGGAAAGGCGACGATCATGTTCCATGCGGCATTGGTGCTTATACAGATACTTATACTTAGAAAAAGATTCAAGCCGATAAATCTGCTGCAGATTGTAGTGGGAATCGTGTTCGGATACTTCACAACATTCTGTAATTACCTGGCGACATACCTGCCTTCAACGGATAATATGGTGATGCGAATTGTACTGATGCTTGTGAGCACAGTGTTCATAGCGGTTGGTATATTTTCCTATCTGCCGGCTGACCTTATACCGCTTGCCGGAGAGGGTGTCATGCAGGCTGTATCAGATGTGACAAAAATTGAATTCTCCAAGGTTAAGATTGGGTTTGATTGCTCAATGGTCGTCATATCAGTGATAACCTGTCTGATATGCATACACAGCCTTGGCAGTGTGGGTGTTGGTACTGTGATCGCTGCGTTTCTGGTTGGTTTCAATCTTGGTCGTGTCAACAAGGCATTTGGTGCAAAGAGAGACAAGCTTCTTGGCAAGCATACATACACTGAGGAAGAGGTTCTCAGGGAGAGAATAGACGTAGCAAAGTAGCAAGAGATGTGTATGATCCAGGGGACAAGGTGTTCCATATCTGATATTTTCCCTTCATAAATGGCTAGCCTGGGGAGTTTTATTTGTTTGATTTTGATATTACGTGGTGTATAATTTATAGCATGATAAATAAAAATTTGCGTATAGGAGGAGAGGGAAGATGGCTGATAAGAATACTGCTGAAATAGGCTTTGAAAAACAGATTTGGGATGCGGCATGTGTGCTCCGTGGAAATCTGGATGCATCAGAGTATAAAAGTGTTGTACTTGGACTGATTTTCTTAAAATACATATCGGATAGATTTGATGAGAAATATAATGAACTTGTGGAAGAAGGAGATGGATTTGAGGAAGATGTAGATGAATATACATCAGAAGGTATCTTCTTTGTACCTGCAGGAGCACGTTGGAAGGATATAGCTGCAAATGCGCATACTCCGGAGATAGGAACAATAATAGATAATGCAATGCGAGCTATAGAGAAAGAAAATAAGAGACTTAAGGATATTCTTCCTAAGAATTTTGCCAGACCAGAGCTTGATAAGAGACGCCTTGGGGATGTAGTAGACTTATTTACAAATATTCAAATGATTGAACATGGGAACGAGAAGGACATCCTTGGTCGAACATATGAATATTGTCTGTCAATGTTTGCCGAGCAGGAAGGCAAGCGTGGTGGGGAATTCTTTACTCCGTCATGCGTTGTGCGTACTCTTGTGGAAGTGCTCAAACCATTCAAAGGTCGTGTGTATGATCCGGCATGTGGATCAGGCGGTATGTTTGTTCAGTCAGCGAAATTCATAGAAAAGCATAGTGGAAATATAAGTGATATATCAATATATGGTCAGGATTCCAATCCAACGACATGGAAGATGGCTCAGATGAACCTTGCTATACGAGGAATAGAGCCAGATTTGGGATCTTATGCAGCGGATACATTTCTTGAAGATCGTCATCCAACATTACGTGCGGATTACATCATGGCAAATCCGCCATTTAACCTTTCAAACTGGGGAGCGGATAAGTTAAAAGATGATGTACGTTGGAAGTATGGAATGCCACCGGCAGGAAATGCAAACTTTGCATGGCTGGAGCATATGATATATCATCTTGCACCGGCAGGAAAGATAGGCATGGTTCTTGCAAATGGCTCTCTGTCATCACAGTCTGGCGGAGAGGGAGAAATCCGTAAGAACATAATAAATGCTGACTTGGTAGAGTGCATTGTTGCTATGCCAACTCAGTTATTCTACACAACTCAGATCCCGGTATCATTGTGGTTCCTTAATAAACAGAAAAAACAGTCTGGCAAAACTTTGTTCATAGATGCCCGTAAGATGGGAACTATGGTAAGCCGCAAGCTCAGAGAGCTCACAGATGAAGATATTCAGAAAATAGCAGATACATACACAGCATTTGTTGACGGAACTCTTGAAGATGTGAAGGGTTTCTGCGCAGTTGCGGATATTGCAGAGATTGAAAAACAGGATTTCATACTTACTCCAGGCAGATATGTAGGAATAGAAGAGCAGGAAGATGATGGTGAGCCGTTCGAGGAGAAGATGACAAGGCTTACATCTGAACTGTCTGAATTGTTTGATAAGAGTCATGAGTTGGAGGATGAGATTCGTAGGAAGTTGAGGGCGATTGGGTATGATATATAAGCTTTCAGACATATGTGATTATGTTAAGGGAAAAGTAGATATTTCGAAATTAGATCTCTGTACATATATATCTACAGAAAGTATGTTGCCAAACAAAGCGGGAATTATCGAGTCTTCGTCGTTACCAAATATAAAACAGACACAGATATATTGTGCAGGAGATGTTCTTGTTTCAAATATCCGACCATACTTTAAAAAAATATGGTATGCAACATGTGATGGTGGGTGTTCAAATGATGTGTTGGTTTTTAGAGCAAAGAATGGAGTTAGTAAAAGGTTTCTTTATTATGTGTTAGCTGATGATAAATTTTTTAGCTATTCTATGCTTAATTCAAAGGGAACCAAAATGCCTAGAGGTGATAAAAGGGCTATAATGGAGTATAAAGTTCCAAAGTTTTCTTATGAGGAACAGATAAAAATAGCGGAGATATTAGGTGATTTAGATGACAAAGTGGCAGTAAACAATGAGATAAATAGGAATTTGTCGGAACAGTTGAAAGCTATTTTTTTAAAGATGTTTCCTACTATTACTGATAACGGTAGTAATACATTAGAAGAAATCATCTCTTTTTCAAATGGTAAAAAGAGACCTGATACAGAGGGAAAAGTGCCAGTATATGGTGGAAATGGGATTCTTTCTTATACAGATAAATCAAATGCTGAGAACTGTGTGATTATTGGACGAGTAGGTGCTTATTGTGGTAGTTTGTACTTATCAGTTGAACCATGCTGGATAAGTGATAATGCAATTAAGGCAAAAGCAAAAAATAGTAACTCACAGATGTTTATATACTATTTATTACAGGAACTGGCTTTATCGAATAGGCATATAGGTACGAGTCAGCCACTATTAACACAGGGAATATTAAATGCAATTCATTTTAACTGTCCTAGTGAAGAAGATGTTATTTCTTTTTGCAAGAAAGCTGATGATATTCAAAAATTAATAGATATGAATACAATAGAGAATAAAAGATTATCTGAATTAAGAGATACTTTGCTTCCAAAACTTATGTCTGGTGAACTTGATGTATCAGACTTGTATATTTAGTTACTCCGACAAATGGTAATTGTTATGATTATACATAAATAATAAACGTGAAATAATAAAAAACGATATATTTGACATAAAAGCGGTTAAATGCTAATATAAGTGTAAAGAGGTGCTACCGATAGACGGTTAGCCCTGATATTGCAATTACAAAAAAGTAACCGCCAAGTTTTGTCAGGACCGGGCGGTTACTTTTTTGTCTTATTTCTTATCATTGCTCTTAGAGCCAACGGCATAACCAAGAGCAAAGCATGT
>URJI01000121.1 GCA_900548215.1 uncultured Coprococcus sp.
GCCGCACTTGAAGCATGTGATATCACACTCTGCTGAAGGCTCTGTGAATGGGAAGTGGTGAGGTCTGAACTTGACCTTTGTGTTCTCACCGAAGAACTCCTTTGCCCACTGCGCCAGTGTTCCCTTGAGGTCAGCCATGGTGATTCCCTTGTCTATTACAAGTCCCTCTACCTGATGGAATGATGGTGAATGTGTTGCATCTACCTCATCAGCTCTGAATACTCGTCCAGGTGAGAGTATTCTGATCGGAAGATTGCCCTTCTCCATGATTCTCGCCTGAACAGGTGATGTCTGTGTACGAAGAAGGATATCCTTTGTAACATAGAATGTATCCTGTTCATCCTTTGCAGGGTGATTTGCAGGGATATTCAGCAGCTCAAAGTTGTACTTGTCGTACTCTACCTCTGGTCCCTCAACTATCTCGTAACCCATGCCGATGAATACTCTCTCCAGATCCTCAAGAGCTATCTGGTTTGGATGTCTGTGTCCTGTGAGCTTCTTAACACCAGGAAGTGTTACATCTATTGTCTCTCTCTTCATCTTCTCAGCACGGAGTGCTCTGTTGATGGACTTTGTCTTCTCGTCAAGGGCAGTCTCTATCGCCTGACGCGCCTCATTTACCATCTGACCAACCTTTGGTCTGTCCTCCGGTGCAACATCCTTCATGCTTTTGAGAACCTGTGTGAGTTCTCCCTTCTTACCGAGTATCGCCACCTTCACATCGTTCAGTGATGATACAACCTCTGCGCTCTCGATCTTCGCAAGAGCCTCTGCCTTGATGGCTTCCAACTTGTCTCTCATCGTATTTCTCCTTTTACTTCCATCTAAGTATCTGCCGATACCTACTATTTCTATCGGGCTGCCACGATTTCTGCATGACAGTTTACTGCATAAAAAAACCGTCCCCGATATGCTGTTATACATACCAGGGACGGATATATCCGCGTTACCACCCTGATTCCAGATACACACGTTCATCTCTATGAACATCTATCTGACTCTCATTAGACACTTAACGCATGTCACTCGCCGCAGCCTACACAATCAGTACATCATATATCCTGATCTTCTGCCGAGGAGACTCTGATGTGAAATTAAATGTACTGCCCTTCCAACCAAGCTTCCAGCCGCTGACCCGGTCTCTCTGTGGACGACCCATACATCTTTTGCATCGTCTCTGTCCTTTTTTATATTTCACATTAGTGATAATATACCCATTGCCGGCAGTTCGTCAACATTTTTTCTTGCGAAGTAATCCTCTGTCTATGAATTTGTTGAGTTCCGCACCTATGAGCATCACATACATACACATATACAGCCACAATGCCAGAAGAATAATACTTGCAAGGCTTCCATACATATATGTGTTTATCCCTGCTATATTTATGTAGCTTGCCACGCCAAATGACAGGAGCATCCACAGGCACGTGCTGAAAACCGCTCCAGGAACTGCTGTCTTTATCCTTATCTTTCCAACCGGAAGGGCCCAATAAGCCAGGATCATGACACCAAACAATATCGTTGGAGCAAACCCTATCTTAACCAGTGACAGGATATGTGCCACAGGATCCACCATATGGAAACCATTGACATTCTCAAGTCTTACCAATATATTCGCCACCACGACATCGCCCAGAATATATATAACCATCACTGCAATAAGCATAACGCAGAAAATCAATGTATAAAGTGTGTGTATGGCTCTTCTGAGAAAATAGTTTACACTGTCCTCTCTGCCCGATATAAATGTCAGGCCTCTTCCAATCGCCATCGTCCCCTTAGATGCAGACCAAACCGTGAGCAGCACAGAAACCGTAGTCATGACCACCGTACTTCTGCTGTCATAGATCTCCGTCACCATGAAATCAAAATTAGACTGGATAGCATTTGGTATGATCTCGTTTATCAATCCTACTACCTGATCCTGCGTAAACGGAAGGTATTTGACCAGCGTCAACAATGCCATCATCAACGGAAAAACAGAAAGCAGCAAGAAGAATGCCGCCTGCGCCGCAAATGAAGGGATCTGATCTTTATTCATCTCAGCCATAAACAACCTGACCTTGTAATAAAGGCGAATGATATTTCTCCTTATATTCATATATTATCTCCGCTATTTGTTTTTACATAACCCGACACATTTACTCTACTGAACTCAGCACTGCTCCATTATAATAATGACTTATGATATCTCCGGCCGAATATCCAAGACCCGCAAGTGCATTTGCACCATTCTGGCTCATTCCAACGCCGTGTCCGTATCCGCCGCCCTTGAGTATATACATATTATTGTCTTTCTTGACGTAATAGAAATTACTCGGAACTCCTGTCCAGCCTGTGAGCTCTGAACCATCCTGCTCGGTTATGGCCTTGCCATCAGTTGCAAACAGCACTCTTATATTGTTCTGTCCGCTCACAACCACAGTTCCAGTACTGCCCTTTATCGTGACCTCCTTGACCAGACCACTGTCGTCTCTGCCAGTCATCTCTATGGATTCTATCTTGCCAACAGATGTTGCAGACACATCTGAACACCTTGAAAGTCCTGTCTCAATGGCACTTCGCATCTCATCTTCGGTATAAGTGACTGTCCATCTGTACATAGGATAATCCCTCTCTACCACATCCGTGTCTGTCTTGCCATCCATGAAATCCCTGAATGCATCCTCATCACTGAAATGAGGGATATCAAGTGCAGTATTCTGTATTCTCGTACATGTATATGGCATGCTGCCACCCCAGACCTGATCACTCGTTGTTGTCGTTCCACAGGATGTAGAGAAGTACACCGCATTTATGATCTCGCCGTTATATGTAGGAACAATTCCCGTCGTCTCCTGAACCGCAGCTATAGAATTGTCGGTCTCTGGGAAATTGTTGTATACCTGACATGCCGTCGTATCATCCAGATCAGCATTATATCCATTGTAATTGCTTCCCAGCTTTCTATATGTAAATCCTCTTGCACATATCGCCTGTGCCTTGAGCGCCTCTTTATTGTAGCTTGCTGACACCTCACTTGATACTACGCCATACAGATACTGCTCTATATCGACCTGATTAACTATAAGAAATCCGCCCGAATCCTTTGTTATATCGAGTACGCCGTGATAGCTTGGAGAACCACCAGACTTGCTGAGACTGGACACTGTGATACGCCCATCTGAGCTGTCAGGCTGGACAACTATGCTCGACGCCTTGGCATCACTTCCCAGTGATACCAGATCGTTTGCCTTATACTCCTTCTTCTTGCCATCACTTGTGACAGAAAATGCAGTATTACACGAAAACTCCACATAACTCTGCTTATAGTTACCCCCATTAGTCAGGATAACCCTCACGCTGTTTTCCATACCGGAGATCACAACAGACGAACCACCATCACCACGTCCTCCAGAAGTTCTGTCTCCACTGGAATTCCTGATGGATGCTGTCTTTGCCGGCTTCTCCTTTGCCGCTATGGAACCGGCGCCCTGGATAGTATAGTCATATTCCTGTATCACGCTGTTGTCATCTGTATCTGATGATGCATACTGCTTGAGATCCGCCGTGGGATCATCCGGAGCCTCGATCACCACAGTCTCAACAAGACTTCCTGAAGACTCGGTGCTGTCATCCGTCGTATTCTCCCCCATACGGCTCTTTCCTGTAATGAACACATATCCAACGACAAATATCAATATAATCGTGATAAAACTTACCACTTTGAAGTTTTTATTATATTTTATCTTCTGATACCATTTCTTTCGCTGATCTATACGCATTTTTAATCCCCATTCCTTAATTACAGAGAAAAAGCAGCATGTACATGCTGCTTTTTTGTCTTTTGTAATAAACTGAAATGCGCCCTTGCTTTTGAGTCCTAGCAGCGCTAGGTGGGCAACCGCAATTGTATATCTGCCTTCCACTAGAACTTATATAACGAGGCTTGACTTCAATAGCAATGATATAGGAATCCCGTTTATTCAAATGTAGGTTCAAAATCACAAGAGACTTATTACATCTCAGCTTTGAACCCATTATACATTACCTTTACATGACTTGCAAGAAATTTTCTCATCAACTTTAACCAACTTTTTACATAATTCCCATGCCATATTCTGCACATATACACACCTTGAAATAGTCTTCTTATATGTGGTAAGATATAAATACTTATGGATATTTCTAATTATGAAAGGCAGGTGTATATATGGACAGATCCACTTTACAATTGACAATAGGTATTCTTCTCGGAATATTCCTTTTGGTGCTTGTGATTCTCACCGTCGTCTATGTCAGAAGACGCCTCGCAGAAAAAAGAGAGACAGCCATGAGGGATCCTGACATTTTTCAGGATGAAACTCTTAGAAATGATCACAGTGAGAGCAAGGGCTACTGGCTGAACAAAGACGATCTGGAAGAGGCCGATCAGTCATACCGTCTACGCTATTACCATTACTTTGATAACATCGACGAATGCATCCAAGATCTTATCGTAGAGATGTATGACTGCGGATTCGTCAGAACCGAAGATATATTTGTGGCAGCATATGGAGAAGATGCACTTACACCCGATTCATTTATATATATGACGGATGCAGATTGTGACCTTGAGAAGGCCAAAGCGGCACTTCCACCTGTAAGCGAAAAGAGCCAGAAGATCATCTACGATCTGTGGACATCCTATGTGGAAGAGCTCCTGGATACCGTTGAGATCCATACAACAGAGGCAAATAAGAACATCATCAAAGATGCACTTATGGTATACGGCCGCAAGAAGATCACCACTCTTCTTCGCAGCCCTGAATAAAACAAAAGCTTTCAAAGGAGATTTTTAACATGAAAGACAACTGTATAGTAGCTCAGTCAGGAGGACCTACCGTGGCGATAAACGCTTCGCTGGCAGGTGTTATAGACGGAGTTAAAAAGAGCAACAAATTTACCCGTGTATATGGTGCGATCCATGGAATACAGGGAGTGTTGGAGAATAATTTCATAGACCTTTCTCTTATGGCACTGTCAAAGTTCCCGCTGGTCAACACACTGGAGCTTTCTCCAGCCATGTACCTCGGATCATGCCGTTACAAGCTTCCTGATTTTGAGGCAGACTCCAAACCATACGAGATCATATTTGACAGATTTGAAGAATACAAGGTTGCTGCATTCTATTATATAGGAGGCAACGACTCCATGGACACAGTGGATAAACTGAGCAAATACGCTGAGAAGATCGGATCAGACGTGAAGATCATCGGTATACCTAAGACCATCGACAACGACCTGTGCCATACAGATCACACACCTGGTTTTGGATCTGCAGCCAAATATGTCGCATCCACCATGCTTGAGATTGCACACGACACATATATATACCACATTCCAAGTGTTGTCATAGTAGAGATAATGGGAAGAGATGCCGGCTGGCTCACTGCAGCTTCATGCCTTGCAAGGAATGACTACAGTCCTGCCCCACACCTCATCTACCTCCCAGAGGTTGATTTCGATGAGAATCGGTTTATTGATGATATCAAGAATGTACTCAAGACATCAAGATGTGTCATCATAGCAGTATCCGAGGGTATTCACGACAAGGATGGCAACTACATCAGTGCCACCTCCGCCGTAGCAGACAAATTCGGACACGCCCAGCTCAGTGGAACCGGCAAGGCTCTGGAAAGTCTGGTAAAGGACAGAATGGACATAAAAGTTCGCTCAATAGAGCTTAACGTTCTCCAGAGATGTGCAGCACATATTTCATCCAGAACAGATATAAATGAATCATTTGCACTTGGTCAGGCAGCAGTGAAGTACGCCGCAGAGGGAATGACCGCAGTCATGTCGACTATCAAGCGTGTCTCCAACGATCCATATCAGTGGATCATTGAACCTGAGAAAGTATCACTCATCGCAAATCAGGCCAAGACCATTCCGCTTGAATGGATAACACCTGAGAAGAACGATGTAACACCTGAGATGGAATCATACCTCAGGCCACTGATCATAGGTGAGGTTTCACTGCAGTACAAGGACGGACTTCCTATGTATCTGCCGGTTAATCATCTGCTGTAATATATAATATCTTGTTCAATAAAAGGCATAAATTATATGGTTCTATGAAAGCCATATAATTTATGCCTTTATTATCACATAACATCCTTATTCTCAAAATACATCATCCCGCTGGCCATCGTGATCAGCAAGAGCCCTCCGGCAACCGCAAGTCCGCTCTCCGGGCTGATTCCATCCTCCACCACATATGACATCCTCTGCCACA
>URJI01000122.1 GCA_900548215.1 uncultured Coprococcus sp.
TACTGTTCAGGATATTGACGGAGAACTTCTTCCAGAGATTGGATACCATATACATAAAAAGTATTGGCGAAGAGGATATGGAAAAGAGGCTGCTAGGGCTGTAAGAGACTGGGTGTTTATGAATACAGATTATAATGAAATATATTCATATATGAAATATACAAATGTCGGCTCATATTCAACTGCAATTGCTAATGGGATGAAAAAGGTTAAGGAATATCCTGACCCTAAAAACGAAATATCCTATGCATATTCAATAACAAGAGAGGAATGGCATAACTTATTTGATTAGCATAATGCGTGTTTTGAGCACAGTAAATTGCATTTGACTGGATTTCTGTTATTCGGCTGCCTGATTTTATAACAAAGAAGGATTTTGATTGGGCGGTGGATACCGCGTCAAAGAAGAAAAAGATTGATTGTACTTGTGCAGAATTTCTGAGTATTGATGAAGGCTTGTGTGTGCTGATCATGCATATAGGAGCATAGGTGATTGTTATTGGAGGCTTTATGGATTACACAATAAGAAGATTAAAACAGGAAGAAACAGGGATATTAGATACATTTTTATATGAGGCAATATTTATTCCGGAGGGCGTGGAGGCACCTCCAAGGGACATTATCAATCAGCCGGAATTGCAAGTGTACGTTGACGACTTTGGAAACAGAGCGGGGGATATGGCATTTGTCGCAGAGGTAAATGATAAAGTTGTTGGAGCGGTGTGGGTTCGTATTATGGATGACTATGGGCATGTTGATGACGATACACCGTCTTTTGCAATCTCACTGCTCAAAGAATACAGGAATTACGGCATTGGAACGGAGCTGATGAAAAGGATGCTGGCGGAGCTGAAAAACTGTGGATATAAGAGCGGTTCACTGTCTGTGCAAAAGCAGAACTATGCAGTCGGAATGTACAAAAAAGTTGGATTCCAGATCGTGGACGAGAATGATGAGGAATATATAATGATTTGCAGGCTGTCGTAGATGGTAAGTGATTTAGAAGATATAAGTAGCTTTGATGAGAAATATGTGACAAAAATAGATGGAATTATTTCAAGACATAATTGTCAGGTGGAAAAAACGCCATTTAGAAGTAAAGAAAATATTAGTGCTGGATTTGTTGTGGTGCCATTGCTTATGACAGTGGTATGTTCAATTGCGTTGATAATAAATGCAAGGGGATATGTATGGAACATTCAGAGCAAATAGCTTATTTTGCCTAGTCTACGAAGCGTAGAATCCGCATAGATTCACCATATTCTACGCCTCGTGGGTGTGATTGGCAATAAAATGGGGAGATAATTGAGCCAGAAAGGAGGAAAACATATGGACCAGATTAAAATTGGACGATTCATCGCTGATGAGAGAAAGAGAAAGGGATATACTCAAAAACAGCTTTCTGAAAAACTTGGAATCAGCGATAAAACAATTTCAAAATGGGAACGAGGAAATGGTTTTCCGGAAGTTTCATTACTGTTGCCGTTATGTGATGAATTAGAGATAACAGTGAATGAATTACTATCTGGCGAAAGAGTATCTGAAGAGGATTATCGAAAGAAAGCGGAGGTTAATATGGTGAATTTAGTTAGAGAGGCACAGGAAAGCAAAAAGAAAATTATTTTGTCTGCAATGGTCGCGACACTTACGATAGTTGCGGCATTTCCATTGTTTTTATTGTCAGGAATTCTGGAGATGGAGAATTGGCTGAGGGTTCTGCTTATCGCAATAGGGTTAGTAGTGGTATGTGGTGGAATAGTGATTGCGTGTATTCTTGATAGAGAGGCAGGAGCATTTGAATGCCCTGATTGCAACACAAGGTTTGTTCCGGATATGAAGTCATATGTAATGGGAGCACATACATTAACAAAGCGTAAATTAGTTTGTCCTCATTGTGGTGCACATAGATATTGCAAAAAGGTGCTTACAAAATAGATTCAAGGAGAGGTCATGGAGATAAAAGAGATTGATGAAGAATTTTCAGTGTGTCAAGTGGAGGATTACACACATGCTAATCTCGATTCTGAGTATTGTTTTATAGGGAAAACTGATGAGGAAAAGTCTCTGGTATGCCCGGTGAGTGAAGTGCCGGCAAATGTTATAAAGCGTGATGACGGCTGGAGGGCCTTTCGCATTCAGGGAGTACTGGATTTTTCTTTGATCGGGATTTTGGCTAAGATCGCATCTGTTCTGGCGGATAACGGAATTTCGATATTTGCAGTATCCACATATAATACGGATTATGTTATGGTGAAGAAGTAGAATTTTCAAGATGCACTTGAAGTTCTGGCGGCAGCAGGGTATGAAATTGTGGATTGAGAGTTGATAAACCGAAACTTAAAACCGGGATGAGAATTATGGAGAAATGTAAATGGATTATGTCTTATTACAAAAAATATACAATATCAAGTCATTTGTAGGATATACAGATGAGGAGATAAAAGAGCTGAAAGAGGGCTTTGAGAGCATCCCACATACGCTATATGAGATATGGAAGAAATGTGGTAAAACAAGCGAGCTGTTCAATCATAGCAATGATCCCTGGGTTACTCTTGATTTTCAGCGCAGGTATAAATGGACAAGGAAGACAAAAGGATATTTTTATATCTTGAATGAGAATCAAGGTGTATATCAGGTCGCGATCAGAAGGGCTGATATGGCTGAGGATGATCCACCTGTGTATGTCGTGGAAACGGATGACGATGGCACGGTCAACGAGATCGACCAGGCTGAAAATAGTTTGTCTGCATTTATGATGGGAATGTTGATATATGAGGCGGCAATATCCTGTTTTGAGTTTTGCGCAGAGGATATTATCTGGTATGATGATGGTGATGTTGAAAAGATAGATGGCATATTAAATAAATATTCGTATCATGTTTATAACTGGTATTCTGACAGAATAGATCTATACACGAAAACTGATGAAGAGATCTTGTTTGTTATGCAGGGAGATTCTCCGAATGGTACATATTCAGCACGGACAGAAACGGCATATCAGGAGATTGACAGGCTGATAGGTGGTATTGGGGAAAGATAAGGAGCAGATTATGGTAGAGATACTATTTGGAGAAAGTTCGGCAGGTTCCATGAAAGCGGCAAAATGCGAGAATGTGGAATATAAGAATGGTCAGCCACTGTGGATACAGGGTTCTTCTGACGAGGTGATCTGCCTTGGTTTCATGCTGGACATGGGCTACATCGGCGAGGTAGTTGACAGTCAGTACCGCAAGGATTTTATCTACTCAATGTATGCTCAGAACCAGTGGGAGCAGGACGAGGAATATGACAATGAACTTAAGAAACTTGGTGATGTGTATGCTGGGGAACTGGTAAGGCTTATAAGATTTCTTGAGGGTGGTGAGCCGGTAAGAATATGGTACAGTGACGCTCCATATTCAAGGTGTGGATTTTATCATGTATGCAGCATCCTGAAGAACTATCCAAATGAAGTGACTGTTGTCACGCAGCCAGAGCATGTTGTGAAGAAAAACGTCATAGTGTCGTATCATAGCTGGAACGAGGTGGCGGCGGAGGAATTCGCTGGGTTCCTCGGAAATGAGAGGAAACTCACATCAGATGAGATAAGAATGTATGCGGAGATGTGGGGCGAGCTTGTCCTTGAAAATGCACCGCTCAGGGCTGTGGTAAACGGAACTGTGCTCAGTGTGTCAGAGGATTTCTACGATTTTATTATTTGGAACAGGCTGACTGAAAAGCCTGTTAAGGAGTGCAGGCTGATCGGAGATATTCTAGGACAGGTTCCGATTGGAATCGGCGACTGGTGGTATGCGGCGAGGATAGAACATTTCATCAGGCAGGGCAAGATAAAGGTTGTGGAGGATTCGGAGAATAAGTATGCACGTTTGATAAAAGGGTATTTGTAGAATGGAGACTGAGAATAGCGTGGATAAAGAAAAATCCAATAAAAATGTATCCGTTTGCTCTGTGCAAAAAAGCAGAAAAGCATCCCGGAAAACAAGGACAATTTATGATCGGGGTAAAGAAGGTTGCTGAATCAGAAGTAGCTGTGCTGATGGATATGCTGGGGGATCTCCCTATGACACATATTTTTCAGGAAGATGGTTTATATCTTGATGGAGTAGTACAGGGGATAAGGACCTTTGGAGATAACCCCAAGGCGGTCTCAAAGGAAGTATTTTATCGCGATGCGGCAAAAATAAATGGTTTGTCAACCAAACAAAGAGAGTTCTTTGAGAATTTCTATCTTAAAATAGAAGAAATTATAGAGGGTAGGGAATAAAAGATATTACGTGTTGGACATTATAATAAATGGAGTGTTGAGGGCGAGATGTCAGCAGTTTGGATGATGTTCAAATATATAGTGGCTTTTCCTCTCGGGTCATGTTAGAATCACATGTATATGCAAATAAATGTGGAAGGAAAGATTACGGGGATTAGTTCCAGGTAAATTATGGTGAAGGTATATGGAAGATATGAAGAATGGTAAGCGAAGTTCATTTTCGGGCAAGCTGGGGTACGTGCTGGCGGCGGCAGGTGCATCTGTGGGTCTTGGAAATATATGGAGATTCCCTTATCTTGCGGCAAAATACGGCGGAGGAATTTTCCTCATAATATACATCGTGCTTGCACTTACATTTGGTTATACTATGATAGTTGCGGAGACGGCGATCGGACGAATGACGAGAAAGAGTCCGGTTGGAGCATTCAAATCATTTGGCAAGAAGAAATGGCTGTCGTTTGGCGGCTGGATAAATGCTGTTATCCCCGTGCTTATAGTGCCGTACTATTCGGTTATCGGCGGCTGGGTCATCAAATATCTGGTGGAGTATTTCAGAGGAAATGCAAAGCTGCTGGCTGAGGATGGATATTTCACCGATTTCATATCAAATGGTGTGTCAACGGAGCTGTGTTTCGTGGCGTTCTGCGCATTTACACTTATCATTATATTTGCCGGTGTGCAGAATGGAATAGAGAGGGTGTCAAAGATCATGATGCCTATTCTGATCGTTCTGTCAGTCATCATTGCGGTATATTCCGTGACAAGACCGGGCGCACTTGCGGGAGTAAAATACTTCCTTGTGCCAAATGTGAAGAACTTCTCGTGGATGACAGTGGTTTCTGCCATGGGGCAGATGTTCTACTCGCTTTCCATTGCCATGGGAATACTCATAACATTTGGCTCTTACATGAAGAAAGATACGGCGATAGAGGATTCTACCAGAAATGTAGAGGTATTCGACACTGGTATAGCGATCATGGCGGGACTTATGATAATTCCGGCGGTATTTGCATTCTCTGGGGGAGATCCGGATACCCTTCAGGCCGGACCATCACTGATGTTTATCACTATTCCAAAAGTATTCCAGAACATGGGATTTGGAACTGTCATAGGAATTGTGTTCTTCCTGCTCGTGCTGTTCGCAGCGGTTACAAGTTCGATAGCACTTACGGAGAGCGCGGTGTCAACATTTGAGGATGAACTTGGATGGGGAAGAAAGAAGGCAACGGTGCTTGTGGGAGTTATCATGCTTGCACTTGGAAGTCTGTCATCCCTGGGATATGGTCCGCTGGCAGGAATCAAGATCATAGGCATGCAGTTCCTTGACCTGTTCGACTTCCTCACCAATTCGGTGATGATGCCTATAGCGGCACTCCTCACAAGCCTGTTTGTGTCAAGGGTAGTTGGAATAGATAAGATAGAGGAGGAGATAATTCACGGCGAGAGTGCCTTCAGGAGAAAGAAGGTATTTGTAGTCATGATCAAATATCTCTGCCCTGTATTTGCCATCATTATCCTGCTCAGCTCTGTTGCAAATGCACTTGGCTGGATAAAGATGTAGACATGTATATAGATAATAAAGCCGCCCTGTCTGATACGTTATATGTATTAGACAGGGCGGTTTGTTATGTTCAGTATTTCTAGTTCTTTGTTGCGATGGCGTTCAGATCTGGACTGACACTCTTGGTAGTTTAATTGGCTGTAGCTTGGAACTCGCTGACCTCATCCTGGCAGTCCGTCATAGTGCGCTCAATGGACTTAAGTGATTCATTTGTCTGAGCCACGGATTCGCTGACCTCATCCTGGCAGTCTGTCATAGTGCGTTCGATGGACTTAAGCGATTCTTTTGTCTGAGCTATGTCAGCTGGATTGTAGCTGACCATCTCGTCATCTTGCCCGTCTATGGATTTGGAGTATTTG
>URJI01000123.1 GCA_900548215.1 uncultured Coprococcus sp.
TGCTGTATACATGGCAAGCCTGACAGCATTTGCACCCCAATCGTCTCTCAGCGTCCTGAATGCCGCCTTGTTCACATAAGGATATCCCACGTCCCAGTTGATCCCATGTGTGCTTACGCCCCTGAGCTGGAACTTCTGCCCCTTCGCATCCACAAGATTCGTACCCTTGACTGACAACCTTCCATGCGTGGCAACCGGAGTCTTGACCGCAGCAAATGCGTCCACATCAGGCTGAACCGCAACAGCCATAAACACCATGGCAAATACCAGGAGCATGGCAGTGATCCTGCGCCATATTGTCTTTCTTTTCATAAAGTATGTACCCCCTTTTTCACTTTTATAAAATCAAATAATTCTGAAAATCTTTTGGATTATCTGGATAAAGCAAAAAATATATTCAAAAATCCTCCCACACCCCACAGGATAAAACTGGTTCGTCCACCGACTTCTTTGGGATATAGAAGGATTCTACATGTCAATATCTATTCTGATATATAATTATCTATCCAGAGTTACCTTAACCTTCTTAAGCTTCCAGATCTCCTTTGCATACTCCTCGATAGTTCTGTCTGATGAGAACTTTCCAGCGCATGCTGTGTTGAGCATAGCCATCTTTGCCCAGCTCTTCTCATCCTGGTATGCCTTGTCAACCTTCTGCTGAGCCTCTGCATATGAATCGAAGTCCTTGAGGATGAAGTATACATCTTCCTTTGTGAGAGAATCGTAGAGATCTCTGAATCTGTCTGGATCATCCTTTGCATAAGTGCCATCGATAAGCTGTGTGAGAACTCTTCTTACAGCCTGATTGTTGTTGTAGATATCCATAGGGTTATAGCCGCCCTCGCGCTCATACTTCATAACCTCTTCTGCTGAGAGACCGAAGATAAATGCGTTCTCGATGCCAACTTCCTCAACGATCTCTACGTTTGCTCCGTCCATAGTTCCAAGTGTAGGTGCACCGTTCAGCATGAACTTCATGTTACCTGTACCTGAAGCCTCTCTTGAAGCTGTTGAGATCTGCTCTGATACATCTGCTGCTGCGAAGATGATCTCGGCATTGGATACTCTGTAGTTCTCTATAAATACAACCTTGATCTTGCCATCGATTGAAGCATCGTTGTTGACAACATCTGCAACTGAGTTGATGAGCTTGATGATAAGCTTAGCTCTCTTGTAGCCTGCTGATGCCTTTGCTCCAAAGATAAATGTTCTTGGGTACATATCGAATTCTGGCTCTGTCTTCAGTCTGTTATACAGATGCATAACATGAAGGATGTTCAGGAGCTGTCTCTTGTACTCATGAAGTCTCTTAACCTGTACATCGAAGATTGAACGAGGATCTACATCCACACCGTTGTGCTCCTTGATGTACTTTGCAAGACGGATCTTGTTCTGATACTTGATGTTCATGAACTCCTGCTGGCACTTCTCATCATCCACATATACCTTGAGCTTCTTAAGGTGTGAAAGATTTGTTATCCACTCGTCACCGATCTTGTCTGTGATCCAGTTTGCAAGAAGTGGGTTAGCATGAAGCAGGAAACGTCTCTGAGTGATACCATTTGTCTTGTTGTTGAACTGCTCTGGTCTCATCTCATAGAAGTCCTTAAGCTCTCTCTCCTCAAGGATCTTGGTATGAAGAGCTGCAACACCGTTTACTGAGTAAGAACCTGCAATTGCAAGATGAGCCATCTTAACCTGACCATCATAAAGAACTGCCATGTTCTTAACCTTATCCTGATTACCCGGATACATCTCCTGAATCTTGAGAACGAATCTTCTGTTGATCTCCTCAACGATTTGGTAGATACGTGGAAGTAATCTTGAAAACAGCTCAATAGGCCACTTCTCAAGTGCCTCTGCCATGATCGTATGGTTGGTGTATGCACAAGTTCTTGTTGTGATATCCCAAGCGTCATCCCACTCAAGTCCTTCCTCATCCATGAGGATTCTCATGAGCTCGGCAACTGCTACTGTTGGGTGTGTATCATTCATCTGGAATGTTACCTTCTCTGGCAGCTTGTGGATATCCTTGTTGAGCTCCTTGAACTTGAGGATTGCTCTCTGAACTGATGCTGAGATGAAGAAATACTGCTGTCTCAGTCTGAGTTCCTTACCTGCGTAATGATTGTCATTTGGATAGAGAACCTCAACGATAGTCTTTGCAAGGTTCTGCTGCTCTACCGCCTTCTCATACTCACCCTTGTCAAATGAGTCAAGACAGAACTCCTGGATTGCTTCAGCATCCCAGATTCTGAGTGTATTTACAACGTTGTTGCCATAGCCGATGACGGGAAGGTCATAAGGTACGGCACGAACTGACTGATATCCATCCTGTATAAAGTAGTTTCTGCCATTCTTGTTCTCAACTCTTACATAACCACCAAACTTAACCTCAACAGCATACTCCGAACGCTTAACCTCAAATGGGTTGCCATCCTTGAGCCAGTCATCCGGCATCTCAACCTGATATCCATCCTTGATACCCTGCTTGAACATACCATACTTGTATCTGATACCACAACCGTATGCAGGATAACCAAGTGTTGCCAATGAATCAAGGAAACAAGCTGCAAGACGTCCGAGACCGCCATTACCCAGAGCGGCATCAGGCTCCTGATCCTCTATAAAGTTCAGGTCAAATCCTAACTCGTCAAGTGCTTCCTTAACTGCATCGTAGTAGGTTAAGTTGATAAGATTGTTACCGAGTGCTCTACCCATGAGGAACTCCATAGACAGATAGTAAACTGTCTTGACGTTCTTCTTCTCGTACGCCTTGTGTGTAGCGATCCATCTGTCAATTATGTCATCCTTGACTGCATAGCTGACTGCCTGGAATACCTGCTGTGGGGTAGCCTCCTCGATAGGCTTACGGAAAAGAGTTTTTACGTTAGTAATAACTTCCTTCTTGAAGCCTTCCTTATCGAAATCTGCTAACATCTTCATCTGATTCATTCCCTCCTTGGATAAATAGATATATTTTATTTCCATTTTCACTGTTTCATTCTATCATCAACCCTTTTTTTTCTCAATATGTTAGAAAAAATTTGTTAAATAACACTATAAAATTAGACTGTAGTCTAATAAATTTTACAGTTTTTTCACATTAAATAGCAATAAAAGTCTGATAATATCGAATTTTATTGGTTGACATGAATTTTAGGATGAGTATTCATTGATTACTAGAATATTGTAAACGCATCACGTATATATGCTATAATGTGGCCAGGCAAAAGATATTATATCTATCATTATGCTATATAAGGCACAAATGAACCCCCTGGGAGAGGCGACTCCCAGGGGGTTCATTATCTAACTTCTACCATATCCACCAGGCATACAGCACACGCAAGGCACTCCACTCATGCAGCATGACATAAGTGTACATATAGTACAAAGGTTGTTGCAGAACCTTCCGCCGGTCGGCATATCCATTCCATATCCGGCACCTCTGTCCATATACCACTGACGTCCACTCTTGATGGACTCATACGCCTGACGGTATTCCTGATTACCCGGCTCAAGCTCCATAGCACGCTTCAGCATCTCCATGGCTCTTATCTGATTGCCAAGCCCGGCGTTGCACACGCCACTGTAATAATGCCATCTGGCATCATGATTATCTATCTGATTGAGGACGTTCTTTGCCTCCTCATAGCTTCCGCTGTTCATGTAGCTCTTCGCAGCCTGAAAATATCTGGAATCCTTGTCATTTGGATCGTAATCATTCTGTCTCTGATATCCGCCAAAGCCAAACGGACCGAATCCGCCAAATCCGCCGAAACCGCCAAATGGGTCATCGTACTGTCCGTATCCTCCTGACGAACCACCATAAGAACCGCCAGATCCATAACTGCTGCCGTAACCCTGAGAGTTTCCAGTTCCATACCCACCAGCACCGCCGTAGCTTGCACGATCAGCCTCACCACTCACAATGGACTTGTACGCCTGCTGTATCTCCTTGAACTTCTCCTCAGCCTCATCCTTGTTAGGATTGTTGATGTTCGCATCCGGATGATACTTGCGGCTCAGCCTTCTATATGCTTTTTTCACTTCTTCCTCGCTGGCACCTCTTTTGAGACCCAGCACCTCGTAAGGATCTTTCATAACCTGTTCCCTATCCTTTTCACCAGACCATTTGTAATCGTCTTTGACCAGACCTGATGCTATATATCATATAATCTTATATTGATGACATTTTAATTTTCTGTTGTCTCTTAAACAATTTCATCTTCTACAATTTCATATTCTGCACTTTTATATTCTGCACTTTCATCTTCTACATTTTATCTTCTGAATTTTTATCTTCTGCGCAGCCACATCTTCTGTTTGTGGTCGCATAATACGCTTCCCATATTCCCGAGTATATTATGTTCCTGAGTATTCCTACATTCTCAATAATAGGAAGCATCTCATACTCCTTTGCAAGCGGAGCCACCATCATCATCAGAACATCCTTCGTCCACTCTGCAAGATCCTGCCATTTGCCCGGTTCTATGGGATGATCCACACCCACTGATTGTACATCAACATCCAGCTCATGTGCAAGTCTGCATACGAACGGATTGTAATTTCCTGCTCCTATATCCTTTTCTATATCGTCATATGCGTCCATAATGTAGACAAATTTGCCCAGATAATAGCCTATCGTCCTGAGATAAGATTCCCACTCGTCATGAGCCGGTGCACAGATCTCTGCCATGATATTGCCGAAATGCCCTGACAATGCATCCATATCGTCAGATCCCGCATCCTCCAGCTCGCTTATCGCCTTGAGGTTCTCCACTATGCTGCGAATCTTCTGTGGATAATCTTCCTTGAGTCTCCTGCCATTTTTCCCGGCGAACAACACATCTGCATAAAGCTTCCTGGTAAACATATGCTCATCATCCCAGTCATCTATACATTTATAATAGGTAAGGATCACGTTCATATCAGCAACATAATCTGTGTACTCGTTCTGTACATAAGTATGCTTCGATGTCGGGTGTGCGATACATCTTCTGCTGTCCGAGTGCTTCTCCGGTTCGTACAATCCCGTCAAAAGAAGCACCAGAAATGTCATGTCATAGCTGAGGCTGATCTGTCCTCTGGCACCATATCTGTCCTTTAACGATTTGCACAGGCCGCAATAATACTTACGGTATTCATCATATTCTTTCATCTTAAGCTCAGGCTGGTTCACTACTATATATCCAAACATCTCTCAATCTCCACACTGTATTACAACATACGACTTTATCAGTCTGTGCTGTTACTAAGACTTCTTCACAAATCTGTTGCCGCACTTAGGGCATCTGATCTCTATCTTGCCCTTGCCCCTTGGGACTCTGATCATCTGCTGGCATTTGCTGCAGACAAATATCTTGTATTCCTTGCCGGCTTCCTTCTGTTTCTTCGCGCGCTTGAATATATTTCTCACGCCCGCGGTGTGCTCCATAAACCATCTGTTCTGAGCCGCGCGCTTGTCATAGTTCTTGGACATGATCCTGACATATCCATATATGAACATGAGAAGTCCAAGGGAATAAAATATCCCTGTCTTGATAAATGCATCCAGCACCATAAATATCAATCCGCCCCAGGTAAGAAATGATGACAACTGATCGTTGCCGTACCTGGATCTCATAAATCTTATAAATTTGTCTTTCATAATCACCATTCTCCTCGCAAATTCTTACATTGTCTCCAGTTTCTCTGCGGATTCCTGAAGCTGTCTGTAGGCTTCCTTCATCCTGCCCATCTCCACGTCATCTACATGATTCATGTCTGTTCGTGTCACAAGCTTCTTCAGATACTCGCAGTCGCTCTTGATCCGTTTCATTTCCTTCTTGTCAAGCTGTGCGCCCTTTGCCTCAAGAAGATTCTCTACCTTATATACATAGCCTTCCGCCTCGTTCATAATGTCTTTGAACTCCCTGGCTCCAGCCACATCGTCCTCGTACTTCTTCGCATCCTCCCTGGCTCTGCGGATCTCCTCCTCCGAAAGGTTGGTACTGGATGTGATCACTATCTGCTGTTCCACGCCCCTGCCAAGATCCTTAGCTGAAACCTTGAGAATACCATTTGCATCCATGTCAAATGTGACCTCGATCTGAGGA
>URJI01000124.1 GCA_900548215.1 uncultured Coprococcus sp.
CAGAGAGGTGCACAGTTATAGAAACAATTTCGATTCACTTGTCTCGGATATCAGAAAGTGGAAAAAAGACAGATACAGCGTTCTCTTCGTATCACCGTCGTCAGTAGGTGCAAAGAGAATGGTAGACAATCTTATGGACAATGATGTCATTTGCCATTATTTAAGTGATTCTGACAAAGTGCTGTCAGCCAGGGATATGGCCGTCATGCCGGGAAGACTCAGGGCGGGTTTTATGATACCTGAGATGAAGATGGTTGTTGTCAGTGAGGGGGATGTGTTCTCCAGCCGTACAGGCCCAAAGAAGGGCTCGCAGAAGAAACTTCCGAAGACAGGAGAGATTGTCAAATCATTTTCTGATGTCAGCGTGGGTGATTATGTGGTTCATGAGAAATATGGGATAGGCGTATATCAGGGACTGGAAAAGATTGAAGTGGACGGTGCGATGAAGGATTACCTGGTCATAGGATACGCAGAGGGCGGTAAACTTTATGTGCTGGCGTCCGAGACTGACAGAATCCAGAAGTACAGAAGCAAAGAGGGCAGACCACCGAAGATAAACCGTATGGGTGGAAGTGACTGGCAGAAGATCCACTCAAAGGTCAAGGGGCACGTGAGTGAGATTGCACAACATCTGGTGGAGTTGTATGCCGAGCGTCAGTCGAAGCCTGGATATGCATATTCGGAGGATTCTGACTGGCAGAAGGAATTTGAGGAGACATTCCCATATAAGGAAACTGATGATCAGATGAGGGCCATAGCCGATGTTAAGGCGGATATGGAGAGCGATAAGATCATGGACCGTCTGGTATGCGGCGATGTAGGATTTGGCAAGACGGAGGTTGCAATCCGTGCGGCATTTAAGGCGGTTGGTGACAGCAGGCAGGTTGCATATCTGGTGCCTACAACAATTCTGGCTGAGCAGCACTATGAGACATTTACAGAGAGGATGAAGGATTATCCGGTCAATGTGAGACTGCTCTGTCGTTTTTGTACCCAGAAGGAGATAAAGAACACTCTGAGGGAACTTAAAGAGGGCAAGGTGGACATAGTTATAGGGACGCACAGGCTTCTCTCAAAGGATGTGGAGTTCAACAATCTTGGCCTTCTGATAATAGATGAGGAGCAGCGGTTTGGAGTAAATCACAAAGAGAAGATAAAAGAGATGAAGACAAATGTGGATGTGCTCACACTGACTGCGACCCCTATACCGAGAACCCTTCATATGAGTCTGGTCGGTATAAGGGACATGAGTCTTTTGGAGGAACCACCGGTGGACAGACGTGCCATACAGACATATGTGATGGAGTATGACAAGGAACTGGCCAGGGAGGCTATAGCCAGAGAGTTGTCCCGTCAGGGACAGGTCTATTATGTGTATAACAGGGTGAAGGATATAGAGCAGTTTGCTGCAGAGGTTCAATCCCTTGTGCCAGGGGCAAGAGTGGAGTATGCCCACGGACAGATGGACGGAAGGACGCTTGAGGATATAATGTACAGGTTCAACAAGAAGGAGATAGATGTTCTTGTCTGTACCACGATCATAGAGACTGGACTTGATATCCCAAATGCGAATACGATTATCATACATGATGCAGACAACTTTGGACTGGCACAGCTTTACCAGCTCAGAGGAAGAGTGGGACGTTCTGACAGGAGTGCATTTGCATTCATGTTCTACAGAAGAAACAGACTGATATCGGAGGTTGCTGAGAAGAGGCTTAGGGCAATAAAGGAATACACGGATCTGGGTTCGGGCGTAAAGATATCGAAGGCTGATCTGAACATTCGTGGTGCCGGAAGTGTTCTCGGAGAGAGTCAGTCCGGCAACTATGAGGTCGTGGGATATGATCTCTACTGCAAGATGCTGAACGATGCCGTCAGGGAAATCAGAGGTGAGACGGTATTTCAGGGCTATGAGACAGAGATTGATATTCCTGTGGATTCATTCATACCGGAGACATATGTCAAGAATGATTTTGTAAAGCTGGAACTTTGCAAGAGGATATCCCTTATCAAGAATGAGGATGAATATAACGACATCATAGATGAACTCATAGACCGTTTTGGTGATATCCCGGAGGAGACGATGAATCTGCTGGATGTCGCGCTTCTCCGTGCAGAGGCAAATGCATGTTATATAACCAGGATATGGTTTAAGGATGACAGTCTTAGATTTGTAATGTACAATAAGGCCAGGATAAATGTGGACGGCATAGACAGTCTTGTGAACAATTATTGTGGAAGAATGAAATTTGTCATGGGGGCAAAGCCTGAGTTTGTGCTCAGACTCGGAAGGGAAGAGAGAAATGATCTCATACGTCAGGCAGAATTTGTTGTGTCTGATATGTCCCAGCTTCTGATGACTGTGGATACAAAGGAAGATCATGTGGGATAGATATGGAGGTGCGATGTAATTGAGGAAAATGCTTTGTATATTGCTTGCATGTGTGCTGATGCTTTCATTTGCCGGATGCGGGCAGCAGGACTCCGAGGAGACGGGCAAGGATGTGGTGCTCCGGTATAATGGTCAGGATATTTGTATAGATGAAGTATATATATACGCGGAAACTGTTAAGGAAAATTATGAGTCGAAATATGGGACAGATGTGTGGAAGCAGAATATTGTCACGGATGATGGACTTGAGATGAACGCAGAGGATGCGGCGAGACGCGAGGCTATATCAAAGATCATAAAGACCAAGACACTCATAACAAAATCCGGGGAGTATGGCATAAGCCTGACTGCCAGTGAGGAAAGTGCGCAGGAGAAGGCGGCTCAGGATTTTTATGATATACTGACGGACGAGCAGATAAATTCAGTGGGGCTGGAACTTGATACGGTGAAACGAGTTCTGCTTGAGAGTGCTCTGGCAGATAAGATATATGCGTATGTGCTTAAGCAGAGTGCTACGGAGATATCGGATGAGCAGGCCAGAATGAGCACTTTTTATGATATGTTTTTTGAGTGTTATTCGGAGGATGATTTTGGCAATATAACGCTGTATTCCCAGACGAAGATAGATGCCCAGAAGAAAAAGGCTGACGCTGCATATGCCGCCATACAGGAAGAATCTGATAATCAGGACCTGAATATAGCGTTTCTTGGAACGTCGAAGACTTTGAAATATGCAGGTACCCACACCATGAGCCGAGATGATATATTGAACACGTATGGGCAGGATGCACTTGATGTGCTCTATAGCCTTCAGGACGGGCAGATTTCAAATGTGGTTGAGACTCAGTATGGATATCATATTTTCCAGATGATAAGCCTGACGGACGTGGATGCAACCGCGCAGAACAAAGAAAAGCTCACAGAGGCTGCGGATGCAGAATATTATGATAATCTTATGAAGGATTGGATGAATGAGCTTGACAGTGGATATTCATACAGCAAGAGGGTTGATATGGATGTCTACAATAAGATATCATTTAAGTAAAATATGTACATGGCGTGAAAACAGGAAGAGGTTATTGTGTATGTTTATGACTACACCAAGAGAAAAAGACAACATGCCAGTGCGTGGCGACAAGTAATAAAAAGGAGAAAAGATATGGCAAATGTATATGATATAAATGTAAAGAAATTGGATGACAGAGCAGTTATTCCGACCTATGGTTCTGAGTTCGCAGCAGGAGCTGATCTGTACGCTTGTATGGACGAGGCCGTTACTGTTGACCCTGGTCAGACCGTCATGATTCATACAGGAATTGCGATGGAGATACCGGCCGGATTTGCCGGATTCGTATATGCTAGAAGCGGTCTGGCGTCCAAGAAAGGTCTGGCTCCGGCGAATAAGGTCGGAGTCATAGATGCGGATTACAGAGGGGAGATTATGGTTGCCATTCACAATCACGGAGTGTCTTCACAGACTGTTGATCCGGGCGAGAGAATAGCACAGCTTGTGATTGCGCCATACATAGTCGGTGCTTTCCATCAGGTTGATGAACTGTCCGATACTGTAAGAGGCGAGGGTGGTTTTGGATCCACTGGAAGAAAATGATGGAGCTGACATATAGCTGACGCATAAAAGGCGGGTGCTTTTAAAAGTACCTGCCTTTTTCATTCCACAGAATGGTCTCTCCGGCAGCAAGAGATGCCGGGATATCTATAATTCTCTGGTTTCTGGAACCTTTGAATCTCAGGGAGAGATCTTTCTGCTCCTCTATAAATTCACCGTCCACAAGCACATCTATGTATGACAGTAGTTCTTTCGTATACTCCCATTCTTTGCACATGCGGTCAAGCAGATCGGTCTCAAATGTATATCCGGTGTAGCACCAGATGGTTTTGTCAGGGTAAGTCTCCTTGAATCGTCTTGCGAGGGGGAGAAGTCCCTGCTGGTTTACATACTCCATAGGTTCGCCGCCCAGAAGTGAGAGTCCTGCAATGTAGTCTTCTTTACAGCTTTCTATAACCTGTTCGATCTCTTTGTCTGTGAAGATCTTGCCGTAGTTAAAATCCCAGGTGTCCGGGTTGAAGCAGTTCTTGCAGTGGTGAGTGCAGCCGGATACAAATATTGAGACGCGCACGCCTGTACCGTTTGCAACATCGAATAATTTTATATCTGCGTAATTCATAAAAAATCCTTTCAAAACAAAAGTATGGCCTGCGTTGCCCTCTACGACATGCAGACCATACAATTGAAATTATTAATGCACTTAGTTGAAATCGGATAAAAACTGTTCATAGAACTATTTGCATAGCCTTATTCTATACCAATTGCCGGAATATGGCAAGTGTTTTATTCTAAATAAATGCAGCAAATGTCTTACAGATGAAGAACCCTTGCCTTGATCTCCTTTGTCTTGCCGACATTCCAGAAGTTTTCACCGAGATAGCCGCAAGTTCTTCTTGTGACATTCATCTTATTGTGATCCTTGTTGCCGCACTGAGGACATTCCCATTCGCCGTCATCGTTGATGATGATCTCGCCGTCATAACCGCACACGTGGCAGTAATCTGATTTCGTGTTGAACTCGGCATACTGGATATTGTCATATATGTATCTGACAACCTCAGCCAATGCATCGAGGTTATTTCTCATGTTCGGGATCTCTACATATGAGATTGCACCGCCTGAAGAGATGGTCTGGAATTGGCTTTCGAATCTGAACTTGCTGAAAGCGTCAATCTTCTCGCGGACGTCAACATGGTATGAGTTCGTGTAATAACCCTTGTCGGTTACATCCTTGATTGTTCCGAATCTCTCTTTGTCTATGCGGGCAAATCTGTAGCAAAGGCTCTCCGCCGGGGTACCGTATAGTCCGAATCCAAGTCCCGTATCTGCTTTCCATTTGTCGCATGCTGCGCGGAGCTTGTGCATGAGCTTCAGTGCAAATTCCTCTCCAACCGGATCAGTGTGGCTTACACCGCGCATAAGCTTTGTCGTCTCATATACTCCGATATATCCAAGAGAGATAGTGGAGTAGCCGTTGTGGAGAAGCGGATCGATGACCTCGCCCTTTTTGAGTCTTGCAATGGCTCCATATTGCCAGTGGACAGGACTTACATCTGATGTTACGCCCTCGAGAGCTCTGTGCCTGCACATAAGTGCATCATAGCAGAGCTGAAGTCTTTCATCGAGAAGACTCCAGAATTTCTCCTCGTCGCCCTTTGCAAGTATGGCAACCTGTGGGAGATTGATGCTGACAACACCCTGGTTGAAACGTCCTTCCCATTTGTATTCGCCGTTTTCGTCTTTCCAAGGGGAGAGGAATGAACGGCATCCCATACATGAGAATACGTTGCCTTCGTAGTTTTCGCGCATCTTCTTTGCTGATATGTAATCAGGATACATTCTCTTTGCTGAACACTTTATGGCAAGCTCTGTGATGTAGTCATATTCGCCGCCTTTGAGACAGTTGTGTTCATCGAGAACATATATGAGCTTTGGAAACGCAGGTGTTACGTATACGCCCGCCTCGTTCTTGATGCCTTCGAGTCGCTGTCTCAAAATCTCCTCTATGATCATAGCGTTCTCTTTGATGTATTCATCGTCCTTTCTCAGGTTGAGGAAGAGTGTGACGAATGGAGACTGCCCATTTGTAGTCATAAGAGTGTTGATCTGGTACTGGATAGTCTGAACA
>URJI01000125.1 GCA_900548215.1 uncultured Coprococcus sp.
ATACGACGATGAACAGGCGGAATGCCTGATAAAATCTTGGGTGTTTTAACTCTAGAGATTGAAACATAGCGGTACCTCCTTTGTAAGTGTCACTGTAAATTACGGTTAATTTTCAAATGGGCGGACCCTCAAAGTCACGCCTAAATCCTTGCATATCTGACGGCACTTCTCGATCTTGTCTTCGGGCATGACCTTGTCAACAACGGTCATGACAACGTGTGGCACGTACCTTTTGGCAAGAACGGCAAAATCCTTGATGGCCGCGTAGGACTGGATCCCATAGCGTGATCTGGTCAGCTCAAGAAATTCATTTTCATCAGGGGCGTTCAGGGATATTGATACAGTGTCGAATCTGCCCTCAAGCTCAGGTGTGACATCTCTTCCATATATAAGATTGGCAAGTCCGATGGTGTTGAGACGGACTTTGAGATTGGGATATGTGTTTTTCAGTGAATCGATCACCGCGCACACGTCTTCAAGTCTCTCAAGAGGCTCGCCAAATCCACAAAATACAAGTTCATTGATGATATTCAGGTCATACTTTGAGAAAAGTTCCAGAACCTCATCTATGGAAGGCTCGCCATCCTTCAGCCAGAGAGTATTGTTCTCCTGCTGCTTTTTTGTCTGCCTCAGGCAGAACACACAGCTGCATGGACATTTGTTTGTCATGTTTACATATATATTTTTGCCTGTGAGATCCCCGCTCTTTGCAATGTCGAGGTAACCTTCCTCACCGACTTTTCCGGTTACAGTGTATAAAACCATAGTTAGTATCTCCATATAATTAAAATTGTGATATTGCTGTGATAGAACACAGCTCAAATATACATACAATAAAAGTATGTCGCGTAAAAATGGATGACAAATGTCATGCCTCTGTCAGGTCTTTCATGTACATCTCAAAGCACAGTCCCCAGTTCTCTGGAACATTGTTCTCAACGCAGTAGCTTATGCACTTTGATACATATGAAGCGGCCTTCTTCACGGACTCATAGACGCTGTGTCCGTTCAGATACATACCCGCAATGATGGCTGCGATCACATCTCCGGTGCCGCTCCTGTCGCCGCCGATCCTGTCAACCATGACCATCTGGAAATCCTCATCCTTGTTGTAGATGAAGTTGGCTATCTGCGTCTTATTGAAATGTATTCCTGTCACAACGATATGTTCCGGTCCCTGCTCCGCCAGGGTCATGCACATTTGCCTTAGCTCGTTCACGGTCACAGTGTGCTCCGGATATGGAAGATCAAGGAGGGTGCAAAGCTCCGTCAGATTAGGAGTGATAATGTCGGCATATTTTACAAGCTCCTTCATCTTGCTGCACATAGACGCGGTATAGGTTGGGTACAGCTTGCCGTAGTCACCCATGACGGGATCAACGATAACAAAATTCTTCTCGTTTTTAAAGTATTTGATAAAGTCGATAACTATATCAACCTGTTCCTCAGAACCGAGAAATCCTGTGGATATGGCATCGAACTGCAGCTCCAGATCCTTGTAGGTCTGGATATAATCCCGCATTTTTGGTGTGTAGTCATCAAAGTAAAATATAGGAAACTGTGTATGTGTAGACAGTATTGCCGTCGGAACAGTGACTGCCTGTATCTTCATGGCGGACACTATCGGCGCCATGACAGCGATGGAACATCTTCCAAATCCTGTAACATCATTTATTAGAGCGATTTTTTTCTGCATCTTAGTTCTCCAAATTCAATAAATATAGTAGATTTTATCATCAAATACAGGTGTGTTCAATATTTGAATTCCGTCAGATTAAGTAAAATTTATGTGTAAAAGAGAGAGAATATGTAGAATTTCCGCATTGCCCCATATATTGATAAGTAGTAAAATATAACCATATTTTGCTGTATTGGATGTGTCAGGTTTTATATGAAAACTTGACATGTAGCAAAGGAGGCACGCTGATGCGTGCGCAGGTCATCAAGCTTACGCTTGACGACATGTAGCGCCAGTCATTTGCCGAAGGCAAATTTTGCATGGCTGGTGTTCAGGAGGAATGAGTATGAATGAAGTAGTTTTAAAGATATATGTCTTTTCGTCAATCATAATAGCCGTCATGGATATTATACTGGCGATGAAATCCATAAAAAAGAATAAGACGACGGGAAGGTTTCTGGGACTTGCCTGCATAGGAGCCGCTATAGTCGATATCAGTTATCTTATCAGTATTATAAGCGATTCGTATATGGTCATGTCTGTCATGTCGAGTATATATTTCGTGAGCATTGATTATATGCTGGTATGTCTGCTCATATTTATTGTTTATTTTACAAAAGGACGTTTTTCAAAGTGTGGAAGAGCGGCGATAGGCGTATGCTTTTTTTTTCTGTCTGTATGAGATTGTAATATTTGCCATAAACCCATTCAAAAATATAGCGATAGGGTATGTCAGAAGAGACACCGTGATAGCGAAATACAGCTATGATATGAAACCGCTGTATGATATGCATCTGGTTTTTTCATATGCGCTGGTGGGAATGGTACTCATACTCCTTGTAAAGAAACTTTGCAAGATTCCACATGAATATCGTTTGCAGTACAGCAGTGTCATCCTGGGACTTCTTGCACTCGTTGGGATAAATGCAATATTTCTCTACGTTCCGGGAGCGGAGGTGTACAAACTTCTGGATTATTCCATCTGTGGCTACAGTCTTACATCATATATTCTGTACTGGAGCTGCTTTAATTATTCAACCCATGGAATGCTCAACAAATTAAAGACAAACATATTCGAGAATATAGGTCAGGGAATAGTTTTGTTTGATTATAACAATCATTTGATCCTGCACAATGACAGGGCAGATGATTTCCTTGGAAAGGAACTCCTCTGCAAATGTGAGAATCTGCAGCAGTTTCTTGAGACGTATGATCTGTCGGTTGATCTTGCAGCTGATGATGACAGTTTTTCTCTGCAGTGTTATATAAAAGGTGATGATGGAGACAGACCTTTAAGGTGCGATATCAGAAGGCTTGACAACAAGGAAGGCCGTAGACTTGGTCAGATGTTCGTATTTTCTGATATATCTCTGGAGACGGATATGCTTACAGGATTCCAGAAATGGGATAGCTTTCAGAGACTTGCCAAGGAAGAGGTGGACCATTTTACGTTTCCGGTTGGAGTGGCAATATGCGATATAAACGGATTGTCCGTGATCAACAGCACGCGCGGTAATCAGGCGGGTGACCAGAGGATAAATGCACTTGCGGGCGTCATGAGAAAGAACTTTCCGGAGAGAACATATTATGTCAGGGGTATTGATGCGCACCTGATAGCACTTTGCAGTCACAGCAGTGAGGAAGAGATGGCTGCATGTGTCGAAAAGGTCAAAGACCAGTATGATGGAAGTATACAGTATGCAGTGGGGGTGGCTGCGGATGAGGATGAGGGACAGAGCATAGTCGCTGCAATCCTTGATGCGGCAACAGCCATGAAGACAAAAAAGCTTGTGGACAGTGAATCATCGCACTCAGATATGCTGACATCGCTTATAAGGGCTCTTGAGGAGTGCGACAGCGATACGGAACAGCATGTGCGTCGTACACAGGAGATGGGGGCTGAGCTTGGTAAACGAATAGAACTCTCGGATATCCAGCAGAGTAAGCTGGCGCTACTCTGTCTGCTCCATGACATAGGGAAGGTAGGAGTTCCTATGGAGATACTCAACAAGCCGGGAAAACTCACGGATGAGGAATGGAAGATCATGCGTTCCCACGTTGAGAAGGGATACGAGATTGCCATGAGCAACACCGAGCTCAGACAGATCGCGGAGGAGATAAGGCATCATCATGAGAGATGGGATGGCAATGGATACCCGGATGGACTGAGCCGTGAGAGCATACCGGTTCTGTCACGTGTGATCGCGGTGGTCGATGCATTTGACGCAATGATCAATGACAGACCTTACAGAAAGGGAATGCCGATACCAAAAGCGATAGAAGAATTAAAGAGCTGCGCGGGCAGCCAGTTTGATCCATATATAGTTTCTGAGTTTATCAGGCTTGTCTCAGAGAAGTATGCGAATTCACTGGAAAATGAATCAAAGCAGAGGGCTGCTGATGGTGGTGCCGGTGCAGATGGTAATGGAGAGAATGTTGGTGATCGAACTGCCCCAGGAGATGGTCTGGCGGACCCTGATGGTGATGGCGCCAGCACAGACGACGGACAGACAGAGATCCGGATCATGGCGCGCAGACAGATGGTGGATTCTACTGAATATGGCAAGGATGCGTTTCGTGTACATACAGTAAAATATAGCAGATATCTGGTGGATGAGAACTGGAGGATCATATCTGTAGATGATAATTTTGAGGAGCTGACGGGTTACAGCAAGGAGGACATAGAGAATAATATCATAACCCAGATCGACCTTATACCGGATGAGGATAAAACGGAATATCTCTGTCAGGTAAATGCGAATCTGGCAAAGAGTACATTTGTATTTCAGGAACACAAGATACATCGGAAGGATGGCAGGGATATATATGTATTATGCTCTGGAAGAATGTTTTATGATTCGGCAATTCAGAAAGACAGAGGAGAAATAGTAATAGTGGATGTATCAAGTACATATGCTCTGAAGATGCTGACAGATGCGGAGCAGAATAAGGCAGATGTGAGACTCAGAAACTGGGAGAACACCTATCGTACAGATCCACTCACAGGACTTTTGAACCATGCGGCATTCAGAAGTGACATGGAGCAGAGACTTCTTGAGTGTACGCACACAGCGGTGATGATCATGATGGATGTAGACAGATTCAAGCAGTACAACGACACCTACGGACATCACAATGGCGACAAATATCTTGTCCTTGTAGCACAGACACTGCAGGCGGCACTCCGCGGTGATGACCATGCATGCCGTATGGGCGGTGATGAATTTGCAGCCATGCTGTTCTTCAACAAGAGTGTGTCTGATGATGTGATAAGGGAACGTGCCCAGCAGATATTTGACAAGGTGAACCTGACTGTGAAGGCCACAGAGGGAGGAACAGGAATCTCCATGGGTGCGGTGATCGCAAGAACTGAACTGACATTCAATGAGATGTATGAGGAGGCGGATAACGCCCTCTATGATGTTAAGGAGAGTGGAAGAGGCAGGATTGAGGTGAAGAGGCATGGGGAGTAGATTTAAGGGCGTCTGATTTGTGAAAGGTTCAAGGTATTGCTTATGATAAAAAGAAAATTAGCAACATTTATGTTGACATTAATACTGGTGATGACAGGCGCATTAGCAATCCCGGTGATAAGCTATGCGCAGGAAGAATCTGCTGGTTCATCAACAAATCCCCAAGAGAGAGTTACAGAATATAAGTACAGTGCTGAAAGTGACCCTCAAAATGGTGTAGCATTGAAGGTTGAATGGAACGAACCCAAATTAGGGGAGGATACAACATTCCACGTTTCAGCGGATGGTGGCAGTGGTCGGTATTTGTTCAGAATGGATGCACCGGGTTATTCCGATCCGGGTGAGTACAGCTTTGAATCCGTGGCGGATCCAAGCCGCGGAGCGTGGATTCAATACACAGATGAGTGTGAATCTCACGACTTTGGATTTACAATGACCGCTTCGGGAATCTATAACTTCAGGTTTTATGTAATGGACAAGACGTCAGGTGTCTATTATATGCGTGTGAGCACAAATATACAGGTATCGGACAGGGCTTATCCGAGTGTGGGTGACATTGTGAATGCTGCGGTAAAAAAGTGCAGCAAGGAGACTGATGGTTCGGACTATGAAAAGGCGTTGTGGCTGCATGACTGGCTGTTGCAGCAGCTCGATTACGATCATTCCCTGAAATGGTCTTCGGCAGAGAGTGCACTGACACGAAGACTGGGCACATGTCAAGCATATGAGAGTGCCTATTCGAAACTGCTTACTGCAGCCGGTATAACAAATGCTGAGACAAGGGATACCTATGATGGTCATACCTGGAATGCCATGAAATTGGATGGCAAATGGTATCAGG
>URJI01000126.1 GCA_900548215.1 uncultured Coprococcus sp.
GATACTGAACGAGAAGGTGCTCGTTCTCAGGCTTGAACAGGTGCTTGAACCTGCCCTGCGTTCTCAGGAAGTCCTCGATAGGAAGCTTCTTCTTAGGAGCGTAGGAGAGAATCCATTTGCCCTCGATAACCTCGAACAGAGGCCAGTAACATGTCTCGACTGCCAGCTTGCAGATGTCCATGATCTTCTCTGTAGGGTATCTCCATCCTCTAGGACATGGAGACATGACATTGAGGAAAGCTGCGCCAGGTGTGTAGATAGCCTTCTCGGCCTTCTCGTAGAGATCACGCATGTTGCCAAGAAGAGTAGACTGTCCAACATATGGGATGTCGTGTGCAGCCATGACCTGGGCGAGATCCTTTCTGTTCTGCATCTTACCATTTGACTGTGAGCCTACTGGTGTGGTTGTTGTGTCAGCATACATAGGAGTAGCTGATGAACGCTGTATACCGGTGTTCATGTATGCTCCGTTGTCGTAGCATACATATACCATATCATGTCCACGCTCCATGGCACCTGACAGTGACTGAAGTCCGATGTCATAAGTTCCGCCATCGCCACCAAATGTGATGAATTTGTATGTGTCATCTATCTTGCCTTTTTTCTTTAGAACGTTGTACGCTGTCTCAACACCGGAGAGGGTAGCGCCTGCGTTCTCAAATGCGTTGTGTATGTAGCTGTCCTCGTAAGCTGTGTAAGGATACATGAAGGTTGAAACCTCAAGACATCCTGTGGCGTTTCCAATGACCGCCTTGTCGCCCTCGTGAAGGGCGCGGAGTACAGTTCTGACAGTGATAGTACCACCGCAGCCTGCACACATTCTATGACCTGGAGCAAGACGCTCAGGCTTGTTCATTACTTCTTTAAAATTATATGCCATTTCATCTTACCTCCTACTGTCTAAGTCCTATGTACTGATACTGAGGGATCTCAGCACCGTTCTCGATCATGTCCTCAAGCTGTGCAAATACGCCTCTTGCGCTTTCCACAGTGTAGTCACGTCCGCCGAGACCGTAGATGTAGCTGATAGCCTTTGTGGTTGCCTGAATGTCATACAGGTGCTCCTTGACCTCTGCTGAGAGAGGACCGCCGCCTGCTCTGAATCCTTCCGATCTGTCAAGGATTGCCACAGCCTTGGTGTGGGCGAGAGCCTTTGCGATCTCCTCACCAGGGAATGGCCTGAACACTCTGATTTTGAGAAGTCCGACTTTCTTGCCTTCGTTTCTCAGCTCATCTATAGCTTCCTTTGTTGTTCCGGCAGCAGAGCCGATCATAACGATGGCGTAGTCGGCATCGTCAAGTCTGTACTCCTCAAAGAAACCGTAGTGACGGCCTGTCATCTCCTCGAATTCCTTTGCAACGTCCAGAATAACCTGCTTTGCATTCTTCATGGCAGTGTTCTGAGCCATCTTGGTCTCCATATAATAAGGAGATGTGGCATAAGGACCGACAGCCATAGGCATCTCAGGATTTAACAGATACTGCTCAGGGTTGTACTCACCTACAAACTTCTTTACAAGGTCATCCTCGATGAGGGTGATGTTCTCAACGGCATGGCTTGTGATGAAACCATCCTGACATATCATGATAGGAAGTCTGACATCCTTGTGCTCAGATATTCTGTATGCCTGAACAAAGTTGTCATATGCCTCCTGGTTGTTCTCTGCGTATATCTGCAGCCAGCCAGTATCACGGGCGCCCATGCTGTCTGAGTGGTCACAGTTGATGTTGATAGGGCCGGAGAGTGCTCTGTTTACAAGTGCGAGGGCAAGTGGAAGACGATTGGACGCTGCCACATAGAGCTCCTCCCACATGAGAGCCATACCACATGATGATGTGGCTGTGAGTGTACGGCAGCCGGCAGCCTCTGCGCCGATCGCTGCACTCATGGCACTGTGCTCACTCTCTACCGGGATAAATTCTGTATCGATCTCTCCATTGGAGATAAATGTTGAAACGAACTGAGGTATCTCAGTTGAAGGTGTTATAGGGAATGCAGGCATAACATCCGGATTGATCTGCTTTATAGCATGTGCCACAGCCTCATTTCCTGAAAGACGTTCTCTTATAGCCATTTATTTGCCCTCCTTCATAGTGATTGCTCCGAATTTGCACTGGTATGCGCATATACCGCAGCCCTTGCAGTGATCCAGGTCAAATGCGAGACGTTTGCCTGATACTACCGGGATACATGAATCCGGGCAGACAGGTGCGCACAGAAGACAGTGTACACATTTGCTCTCGTCAAGGACAGGGGTTGAAGTTCTCCACTCACCTGTATTAAAAGCCTTGGATGTGCCGCCGCCGTATACGTGGTTTCCAGGTGTGAGCTCTGTCCATTTGCTGTTGTCATGTATTTTACTTATATCTGTTCTCATTACTTCATTACCTCCCTGAAGGCGAGCTTCAAAGCTTCCATGTTGCCCTCGATAACCTCTGGTTTCTTGGCGAATTTGTGCTGATATGACTGTCTCATATCCTCGAGGAAAGGTCCCTCCTCCATGATTCCGCTGACAGCAACGATGGCTGCAAGCATAGGAGAGTTAGGGAAATTCTTGCCGAGAGTCTTCATGGAGATCTCCTTGGCATCAAGTGTGTATACCCTACCCTTGTAACCCTTGAGTAGTGGACGGACCTCGTCCGGAGTCTTAGGTGTATTTATAATGATGGCGCCATCCTCGGCGAGACCTGCAGTCACATGTACAGGTTCGATCAGAGATTCGTCAACTACAACCACATACTGTGGCTCGTAAATGTTGGAATGTACTCTGATAGGTTCACTGCTGATCCTGTTGTAAGCAGTGATAGGTGCGCCCATTCTCTCTGGACCATACTCAGGGAATCCCTGAACATATTTACCTGTTTTGAATGCCACATCTGCGAGCAGCAGGGCAGCAGTCTTGGCACCCTGACCACCACGTCCGTGCCATCTGATTTCGATAGTATCTTTCACTTTTACATCTCCTGTCAAAAAATTCTCATTAAGTTCCATTTGTTAGGAAAAATAATCCTTTTGATTATACCATTTATGAATAATAAGTAAAGAATAAAATTAAGGACATATGGCAAATAACAGAAAAAATTAACGCATATTGCTGAAATGCCTTAAAATGTTTTAAAGACTTACGTTGAAATGAATACAGTTCTGACCGTCTATTACCTGGTTGTCCAGAAGAATGTTGCCGTGATACTTTGTAACCAGCTGTTTTAATTTGAAAAGACCGATTCCTCTGGAATACACGCCATCCTTAAGAGGCTTAGTTGTATATCCCTTGGCAAAATAGTTTTTGCGCATATCTGCAGTCAGTTTTGGCCCTGCATTTAATGTTTCTATAGTGGTGGCAGATCCATCGGAATTAATGATGACCTTTATCCATCCACCATCCTCAGTTGCGTCAAATGCATTGTCCACTAATATGCTCATGACATCCAGAAGCTCAAATTCCTCGGCTTTGGATGTCAGCGTGGAATTTTTGACGTCTATCTGGATGTCTATATTCCGCTCATTTGCGAGATTCATTTTGCTGAATAAAAAGCCTGCTATCAGCTTCATGTTGATTTTCAGAAGATATGAGTTCTTTATGACATGATCATTGCATGACATATCAAGCTTCTTGGAGAGTGCTGCGGTGAGAGAATCATAATCGGTATAACTTATTGGCAGCATACTGATCGCCTGAAGCTCGTTGTTGTAGTCGTGCTGTCTCATACGTACCTGATCTATCAGATCCTCTATAATAGGAAGATACTGTTCATAGGATTGGAGCTGCTTCTGTGATTCTCTGAGACTCATGTAGTTCTTGTACATTCCAGCGTATAAAATCAGAATAAGTATAATAGAGATTGTGAATGTCGCAAAAACGTTCATGAAATCCTTTACGGATATACGCTGGTATATGACCATGACCATCATGAGAACAAATATTCCAAGTATGATATTTCTTGAAACCTGATTTTTTACTACTAGAGCCTCATACAGCTTGTCAATATGCGAAAATTTATACAGCAATATAACTATAATTAAAGCCATGGCTTCAGTTATATATGTTGTTGCATTGGTGAAAGGGGTGTCTGTAAACTGCATGATGACGATAAGCTGTACAATGTTCAGCAGATTCATCATTATAAGCGACATCGCGTAGCCCGTTATGATCTTCATAGGTGGATAACGGAAGGCCAGAGAGTAGAACACAAAGCAGTATATGTAGGTTATTGTAGTAGCTACAAGCATAGAATTGGTTATTGTAGTTATGAAAGAAATCGGTATAGTTAGCAGGAACAAAGCAGGGAGACGCCTTGCTATCTGGGAAAGCTTTACATTATATATTGCCATCAAAAAAAATAAAAAGACTATTGTATCAAGTAGTAATTTTGCAAGAAAATTAAAATAAGCTGCCATTTATCTATTCTCCATATATGTTTCAACCAGTGATTTGTATTTGCGCCCAACAGGTATGACTTCCTGCGCCTGATTCAGCCTTAGAACTGAGTTGGTGCGGTCATAGCTGTGAATAAATGACGGATTAAAATAATAACTTTTGTGACATCTGACAAGTGGTATGTCAATGCCTTCAAACAATGTGTCAAATGCCTGACCGGTTACGATAAAATCTCCGTTTGTGGTGAAAATGTGTTTGTGATGTCCTGCTGATTGAGTATATACGATGTCGGATGGGAGAACATTGAATAAAATGCCCTGAATGTCTTTTAATTGCAGCTTACAGTCAGGAGACTGGTCTGTGTCACAGACACTTTTAAGTGCGGAGATGACATCGTCCCTGTTGTATGGCTTTGAAAAATAATAGTTGCAGTGATATTTATTTATGACATCAAGACTTGGATTTGTAATGTCTGTGATAAAAATAACCGGTGTAAATTCGTGACCTGATGTCGATCTTATGTATGAACATATATCGAGACCTGTCTTATCATCCCCAAGATTTATGTCCAGCATAAAAATGTCAATAGAGCAGGAATTTATAACAGATACAGCATCATTGTAATTTGAAGCGGTATAGATAACAGAGTCAGGATATCCATATTCAATTATATGTTTTAACCCTGCAAGCTGGATAGTATCGTCTTCAACAATGAGTAATTTCATAAAATGTAACACCTCTATATTTATAGTCATCTTATTGCGAAAAAATATTAAAAATGACATTGTTATATTATCATAAAAAGGTGTGTTTATACAATAGGTACAACTCTTGTTATGACGCTTATACATAAAAATATATGTCGTTCATGTCGTTTCACACGTCGTTCATGTCGATTTCTGTCTAACGTGTTGGCAAATGTGCATAAGTAGTATATAAATTTATTTATGTACGGCAATTGATTTCGAGGGGAGATTGATTATACAGTATCAATCAGCATTGCGGCGTATAGGATTTGCCGTCTACGCGGTTGTCTATACAGTGTTTGTTGTTTGGTATGTGCTGCCATGGATATTTTTGTCCATGGCAGTTTTTTGTTTGGATTTGTTTGAGGTACAAAACTATTTAAAAAAGCAATATGATATGGTATGATGTAGAGAAACGTGGGGTGTTTTCAATCCCTAATGATAAAAGCTATTACCAGGAGGAAGAGTATGATTAAATTATTTGACAACGGTGCTTATCTGTTACATGGCACAGAACTTGTTGAGGACAATGCCGATGCATCAGCAGTGCTTGCATCAAAGCTCGGAAGTGTCCCATCAAAGGAAGAGGCATCAAAGAACACACTTGCCTATGGAATTTTGGCGAAGCATAACACATCTGACAATAT
>URJI01000127.1 GCA_900548215.1 uncultured Coprococcus sp.
CTGAGATTCCTTGTTGAGTATTTCAACCCTCTGTATGTGTACATCAAGCAGTTCAGATGTATTGCACATCAGGGCGTGCTGCCGGATCTTATGACTGTAGGTCTTGGATTTTTGTATGCTTTCCTGTTCTTCGGCTTGGGAGTGCTGCTGTTCAAGAAGAATCAGGACAAGTTCATTCTGTATATTTAGGAGGTGCTGCAATGGTTGGCGAAGAGAAAACGAACGAGCTTGAAGAGAAGAAGATATTTACGTCCAATGCACAGCGTACAACTACTGTGGAGAAGGGCGAGACTATAATAGAACTTAATGATGTTACAATAAGATTCAACAAGAACAATCTTAAAGTTGACAATCTCAAGGAGTATTTTGTCAGGTTGGTTACCAGACAGTTGATGTTTCAGGAGTTTATAGCTCTGAAAAACATAAATCTGACAATAAAAAAAGGAGAGGCATGGGGATTTGTTGGAACAAATGGCGCCGGCAAGTCGACTTTGCTTAAGGTTGTCAGCAGAATATTGAAACCGTCAAGCGGAACAGTGAGTGTGTCAGGTACAGTTGCAGCTCTTATAGAGCTGGGAGCTGGAATAGATCCACAGCTCACTGCCAGGGAGAATATATTCCTGAACGGTACGCTTCTTGGCTATTCCAAGGCGTTTATAGAGTCAAAGTTTGATGAGATTGTAGAGTTCTCGGAACTTCAGGATTTTTTGGATTCGCCGGTTAAGAACTTTTCATCAGGTATGAAGACAAGACTTGCGTTCTCCGTTGCTACGGCGGTTGAGCCGGATATCTTAATCGCAGATGAGATACTTGCGGTTGGAGACATGAGGTTTAAGAAGAAGTGTGCCACAAAGATGTCGGCCATGCTCAAAAATGGAACTACACTTCTGTATGTATCACATAACATAGCTTCGGTAAAGAAACAGTGCGACAAGGCTATGTGGCTGGATCACGGCAATATAATCATGGTTGGCGATGCCGCAGAGGTGTGTGATGCATTTAAGGCAGAGATGGATTCACCTACGCCGATACTGCTTCCTGCGAAGGACAACGAAAAGAAATAAGACCAACATATAAATATACAAATAAAGAAAATGAGTCAAATTCAATTATAACATAGGAGGATTGAGGTAATGTTACAAAATGTGAAGTTGCAGAATGTTATGCTTCAGATGAATCTGGATATGAATATTGTGGATTATCCGGAGTTTAGTGCAATTGGAAAGGATTATAGAACACCATTTATTTATGATTCTGACAAGAAGTGCCACATCATACAGAGACTTAACAAGGTAAACTTTATGACATATTACAACTGTATACAGGTAAAGCGCTGGACGGAGTATACAGGCGTTAAGAATTTCAAACTTCATCTCAGAATGAAGGGAAAGGCAAACATCTCTTTGTATGCAATTTATTCTGCATCTGTTGCTGTAACTTATAATCCACTTGCAACCCAGGTGGTTGAGTGTGACGAGGTTTCAGATATAGTTATAAATATCCCTGATACAGACAAGGCGTTGGTTGGATTCAGGATGGACGTTCTTGAGGATACAGAGATATACAGCGGATATTATTCAGCAGATATCGAGGAAGACCGCATAAGAGATATTAAGATTTCACTTGTAACAACCACATTCAAGAAACAGGAATATATCAAGAGAAATATAGGACTTATAAAGGAAAAAGTTCTCTGCGATGACAGTGATCTCAAGGGACATTTGTTTGTTCATGTAATTGACAATGACAGGGAGCTTGATCCTTCAGAGTTTGACTGTGAGGATCTCAAGGTGTATATGAATAACAACGTTGGCGGTGCCGGCGGATTCACAAGAGGTATGATAGAAGCTCTTGAACTTCCAGAGAAGGCTACTCATGTTCTGCTCATGGATGACGATGTAATGGTTATGCCGGAGAGTTTGTTCAGATCATATTACCTACTCAGACTTCTCAAGGATGAATATAAGAAGTGCTTCCTCAGCGGTGCAATGTTTGACTATGATATAAGAGAGCGTCAGTATGAGGATGTAGGATATGTGCACAAGGGCGATGGCTCATATGGTCCTGTAAAGAAGGCTATGGATATGAGAAACATCACAAACCTTGTAAACAATGAGAGCTATAGTTTCGACGTGCCTGATGCTTATGCAGGATGGTGGTACTGCTGTATACCTGTTGAACATATTGAACAGAGAGGACTTCCGCTTCCTGTATTCGTAAGAGGCGATGATGTGGAGTTCTCACTCAGAAACAAGCCGGGATTTATCGCATTAAACGGTATATGTATATGGCATGTTGGATTTGCGGGCAAATTCAATGCAGCAATGGAGCTTTATCAGGTACACAGAAACAGTTTTGTCATACAGGCAGCCAGCGGAATCTGTCAGGATATAGATTTCCTTGCAAGAATAAAGAGTATGTTCTGGAAGGAGATAACAAGATTTGCATATGGCAATGCAGAGCTCTTAGTTGACTCTATAGAGGATTACCTCAATGGCCCTGAGTACATCATGAACCTTGACGGTGAGAAGAGCCTCAAGGAGCACAATGCAAAGAATGAGAAACTGGTTCCACTTGCAGATCTTGGATACTCAAATGATCTTCCAACAGATCCATATGAGTATGAGAGCCTCAATTTATTCCAGAAGGGCATGTATGTCCTCACGATAAACGGACATCTGCTTCCTAACTTCCTGCTCAGAAGAACACCTTATATCATCGCGTATGACTGGTTCTTCGTGCCTGGAAAGAACTACAGAAGGAAGACACTTGTGGCTGTAAATAAGAACGGTGGAACAGGTGCAATCAGAACAATTAACAGAAAGAAATGCTTTGCGCTTATCAAGAGATACAGAAAGGTTGTCAAGAGATACAAGAAGACTCATGTACAGGTTGAGCAGGCATACAGAAATGCATTTGACGAGATGAGAAGCATAAAGTTCTGGAAGAAGTATTTACACATATAAAATGATATGGAAGGAGTATCCTTAGGGTATGGCTACTATAAAAGGTATTAAGAATCGTCTGGGTGCAGCTCACAGGGCACTTAACGGAGCCTGTACAACAGGTGATAACAAAAAGGCGCCAGAGCTTGAAAATAAAGCGAGCAGAAAGACGGCAGCCCGCAGAGCGCTGAACGGTGATTATGCTCTTGTTGATAACAAGCCAATGGTCAGGCTGGAGCCGGTTGAAGTTAAGTCTGGTACTATATACTTGACAAAGAATGAGGCAATGGAGGCAACTAAAAAAGAAGAATTGAGAGTTGCTGAAGAAAAAAGACTTGCTGAGATAGAGGCCTGGAACAGATATGTCATCAAGGATGACAGCGATAAAACGGTTGGATGTATAAACAGAGACAGGTGTTGTGGCTGTGGAGCCTGCTTCAGTGTGTGTCCGGTGCACGCAATCACTATGGAATACAATGCAGATGGATTCCTCGAGCCAGTGGTAGACTATGACAAATGTACCGGCTGCGGCCTTTGCAGAAAGATTTGTCCTTCTATCAACACTGAGTATAAGAACTCAAGTGAGCCAGCATGTTATGCAGCATACGCTGCAGAGGATGTGGCTATGAAGAGTTCATCCGGTGGTATATTTACCATCATGGCAAACTATGTATTTAATGATGGCGGCGTTGTGTGTGGTGCCGGTTATACAGATGATTTCAAGGTTGAACATTTTGTTATAGAAAAGCCAGAGGATCTTGATAAGATAAGAAGATCAAAGTATGTCCAGGCTGATGCGTCAAAGGCATATGCACGTATCAAGGAGGCACTTAAGGCTGGAAGAAGTGCACTGTTCTGCGGATGTGGATGTCATGTGGCTGGACTTTATGCAACACTTAAGAATGTAGATACATCAAAGCTTTATACCATAGATCTTCTGTGCCACGGCGGTCCGTCACCTAAGCTTTTCGAGAAGTATCTTAAGGATTACTATGATAAGGATAATCATGAGATAGATGATGTTCTGTTCAGGGACAAGGAGTTCTTTGGCTGGATAGCTGGAATGACAGTCAAGTACAAGGATGGTACTGTAAAACATAATTCAAGAGTTACAGATCCATTTTACAAGGGATTCAATAATTTCCTCTCAACCAGAAAGTTCTGTGGAGCATGCTCATTCTCCAAGCTTCCAAGACAGGGTGATATAACATTGGGAGATTTCTGGGGAGTTGACAGATACAACAGAGAATACAGGGGCAAGACAGGTACATCCATAGTATCAGTCAACAATGAACAGGGTGCAAAGCTGTGGGATGCAGTAAAGGATCAGCTGGAACTTTATGCGGATGTTCCTTATGAGCATATTGTGAAATCTGGGCAGCCTTATGCCAAGTCATTCAAGTGTCATCCGAACAGAGATCTGTATCAGGAGATGATCCGGGACGGTGCGTCCATGGACAAGGCTGCTGATTATGCATTGAAGGGCAAATATGATGTTGGAATATATGGTGTATGGTTTGGAACAAACTACGGAAGTGTTGCTACGTATTATGCTCTTCATCAGATCGTGAGATCTTTTGGACTTTCAGTTTTGATGATAGACAAGCCGGGATCCGGAATCGATGTGGAGACGGCAGATTCACATGCAAGGAGATTCTCAAAGGCTCATTATCATATAAGTGACAGATATCCTCTCAGGGATATAAAGAGACTCAACCAGAAAGTTGACACATTTATAATTGGTTCAGATCAGGTGTGGAACAGGGGAATCAGCAAGAACTTTGGATACTCATTCTATTTTGATTTTGCTGATCCGGATAAGAAGAAGATCGCATTTGCCGCATCATTTGGACATGACAGAGATTTTTGTAATGCAAATGACCGTGTGACTATATCAAACTACATGTCGAAATTCGATGGAATCTCACTCAGAGAGACGAGTGGAGTTGAGATATGCAGGGATGTATATGGAATAGATTCAGTGAGAGTTCTTGATCCTGTATTTGTGGCAGAGAGAAAAGAGTTCGACGCACTTGCAGACCAGGCAAAGAAGAAGAGAGATGGAAAGTATATGCTTGCATATATTCTCGATCCTACACCTGAGAAGAGGGAGGCGGTTGTGCATCTCTCAGAGAAGCTTGGACTTGATGTGGTTGTGCTCCTTGACGGACGTCCAAAGGATCCTAAGAAGAACCGTGAGATCATGGACATGGACGACAAGATTGTGGATGATATCGGTGTTGAGGACTGGCTTGGATTCTTCAGAAATGCTGAGTTTGTTGTGACAGATTCATGCCATGGAATGAGTTTTGCCATCGTATTTGAGAGAAACTTCATAGGACTTGCAAACAATGCAAGAGGTAAGACAAGATTCGAGTCACTGGTGGATGTATTCCAGGTTAGAGACCATTATGTTTTAGAGGCTACAGAGATCATCGACAATGATGAGCTGCTTAAGCCTGTGGATTACGAGAAGGTTAATAGTATCCTTTATTCAGAGAGAGCAAGATCACTGGAATGGCTTAAAGACAAGCTGTTCAGTCCTAAGGTAGTAGACGGATACAAGGCGTATCCGATGATAGATAAGAGATTGGCAGATGATAAGGAGGATTAAGAAACATGGCAAAGTATGATTATCTCATAGTTGGTGCCGGACTTTTCGGTGCGGTATTTGCCTATGAGGCAGAAAAAAGAGGCAAGAGCTGCCTTGTGATCGACAAGCGTCCGCACATTGCAGGCAACATTTACACAGAGCAGGTTGAGGG
>URJI01000128.1 GCA_900548215.1 uncultured Coprococcus sp.
CTTATCCTCTATCATGATTATCTTCACATTTGGCAGATGTCTTGTGCTGTTGAGTATCCATCGATATCTCAGTTCCTTAGAGGTGGACTCTCTGCCCTCGCACCAGCTTATCATCACATACAGTTCCTCGCACATCGCCGCAGCACGTATGATGTCATGGATGTGCCCTATGTGAAGTGGATCAAACGAACCCCCATACATTCCTACCTTATATCTATACATCATTTGTCAGCCTCCCTTACTCTGCCGCCGTACTGTCTTCGAAAACGTGTGCTTCGTCCAAGCGATTTCTCCTGACCTCACGCTCCCATCTGACGCACATAATAACGGCGTTTCCAAGGTACACTATCCACATGAGCAGCGTCGCTATGTTGTCATTGCCACTCATAAAGTTTCGTGCCCACATATATATTGTAAACACATCTACTACGATCCATATCCACCACTGCTCCGCGAACATCCTTACAGATACGACCATCGCCACAACCGATGAAACCGTTGTAAATGCATCCACAAATGGCATGGCATCCCCAAGTCTCTTTAACAACAGCCCATACAGGAATGTGCCAAGCGCCACCGTCAGCACCATAAATATCCTGCCAACCGCCTTCATGTGTTTCTTTCTGACCTCATGCGTCTCATCGTCCATATGCCTTGACCATACATAGAATCCAACAAACTGCATAGGCACATAATATAGCGCATTGAGCATCGTCTCTCCGTACAGCGCAGCCTTATACGATATGATTGCATAAAGCACTGTATTCACAAGACCGAATATGTACGCTGACAACTTTCCTTTTCCCGTACACACCACACAGATCACACCTGTTGTGGACGATATGATTCCCATAACCGTATCATCCCAGTATATGGACAGCCCCACAATGACCGCACATGCGATAAGCAGCCAGGTGACCTCCAGCTTCTTCCAGCCCTCTATCTCATTTTTTATGAATCTCTTAAATGTCATCTATTCATTCCTCCCCATTTAAACACCAATCCACTGCACTATACTATCTACTTCCTTGCATCCTTCCTTCGCATGAACAGTTTGGCAGGTCTGTATCTCTCACCGGACTGATATGCATCAGTCTCCTCAACATATTCCGCAATCTTTCTTCTGAAGTTAGGTGTGGTGAGTTCCATGTCCCATATCTGTTCATATACATTCTGAAGCTCAGTGAGTGTAAATCTCTCCGGCAGCAGGTCAAATGCCAGCTCCATATCCCTCCTGACATCCTCCCGCAGTCCGAGCACCGCTTCCGTTATGATCCTTGCATGGTCAAATGCTAATCCTTCACATTCCTCTATATCGTAACTATCCGAGCTTCGTCCGCATGAGCTCATATCTGTTCTTCGCAGCACTGCAGTAAGCTTTATATCAGAGTCTGCATTCTTGAGAACCAGCCTGTATCTTTTCACGTTTTGGACTTCATGTGAAGCTTCAACTTCATTTTTCACAATTTCTTCGCCTGTGCCTGACACCTCTGTTATCAACTCATTCACAGAATGTTCACCTGCACCTGACGCCTCTGCTGCCTCTGTCACCTCTGTTGAAATATCTGTCAGTTCAACCGTAAACCATCTTGCATCCTGTGCGTCATCTCCTGCCTTAAGGCGACAGTCTCTGCCGTTCATAAGCGCCATATAAGTTGATGATATGACCCAGCCTCTCGGATCTCTGTCCGGCTCGCCATATACTCCGACAAGCTTTATATATGCATCGTCTATACCCGTCTCTTCGCAAAGCTCTCTTCTGGCTGAATCTATGACATCCTCGCCTTTTCTGCAGAACCCACCGGGCATAGCCCAGCTTCCTTTATATGGGAATCCACCTCTTCTTATCAGGAGTATCTTGAGCTTCTTCTCCTGAAGTCTTCTTACATCCTCGCACTCGTCATCCTTCATAACTGAAAATACAACCACATCCGCGGCAACAGATGGTCTGTCATATTTTGTCAGGTCATATCCGGCGAGGAATTCCTTCTCCTCGTCACTCATCTCATATGTCTTCATAAATCTGCTTCATCCTCCTATACATTTCCGCCTATATCTGTATTTGTCTGCATCTATCTGCTTTTGGCTGCATTTATCCACACCTATCTGCCGAAAAATCGGCAGCCTCATGCCAGCCGCTGTATCTTATCTGATTATATCCACCTGACACATCTCCATGGTGGCGAGCGCAGCCTCATGGCTCTCCGGTGTCACTCCGGCACAGCACCTCGCATCAACCTTCACATTTATCTCAGGGTACAATGCCTTTATGATCAGAGCATTGGACACAACACAAATGTCTGTGCAGAGTCCTACCATCTCTACATCCTGGAGATCGAAGTCTCCCCAGCCTGTATATCCAAATCTGGTCTTGTTGATGTATATAGCGCCTGGGACTTCAAGACCAGCTGCGATCTCCCAGCCCTCAGTCTCCTCTATACAGTGCGGAACCGGGAGGTGACGTCCTTCGTTTGTCTCCATGTAGTCCTCATAATGCGTATCCCTGGTGAAGATGATCTCATCCCCGCGGTCAGCATACTCTTTTATCTTATTTTTCACATTCTCCACGATGGCAACAGCCTCCTTTGTCCCGAGTGCTCCATCGATGAAATCATTCTGCATGTCAACTACTATAAGTGTCCTTTTCTTGTTATTATCCATAATTCTTCTCCTTCTCCATTCAGCTATCAACTTAAAATTTTTGATTGGCATATTTTTGATTGGCAAATTTTCGATTGGTAAATTTTCGATTTTCAATTTTCTGCTATCTGCTTTCATAAGTAAACCCACAAAGGCACGGATTCCTTATAAAACATATAAATATATCTACATGCGCCATCGCTGTTATTATCATTTCGATAATATCTCCAGGTTGTTTATATAATATTATCAATTTGATAATATGTCAACCCATTATTTGAAACTTACTAAAAAAACGGCAGTCCTGACATGCCATGTTCCAAACCGAACCTGTATGCCAGCACTGCCGCGCCATTATATTTCAATTACATTTAATTATATGCAAATACACTGTCAGTTCACACTCTGTCTCAATTTTCTTAGAAGTACAAAGGCAAAGAATAGAACTGATATAACCGCAAATACCGCACCCACAAATCCTATATACGATATCGCACCTTTGTCACACACTATTCCGCCGATCCAGCTTCCACCTCCGATTCCGAGATTGAAAAGTCCGGAATATATGGCAGTCGCCACGGCAGCCCCCTTCTCATCCACACTTCTGATGACCTCCGACTGAGTAGTTACGTTAAACGCCATGGCCGTGATTCCCCAGAATGCACAGAGAATGACCATAGTTGCCAGGCTCTTTGATGCTGGAAGCAGAAACAGCAGCCATACAAGAAGCGTAGCCATAACTGTACCTATAAATGCAAATCTATGTCTGTCATACAGCTTTGAGAACAGATAACTTCCAAGAAGTCCCATGGCACCAAATATCAGGAGCACTATGGTTATGACATTATTCTGCAGCTTTGCGACCTGCTGCATGAATGGTTCTATATAACTGTAAACTGTGTAATATCCAAGCACAAAAAGTATGGTCTGGACATACAGACAGATGAGTACCGGATTCTTCAGGAGTGCCGGGAGATCCCTTACATGGAACTGCTCTCCGCTCGCTATCTTCGGGAAAACAAACGCCATATATACGAGCACTGCAAACGCTATGATTCCGACAACGAGAAACGTAACTCTCCATCCCATATACTGTCCCACAAGTCTTCCAAGCGGTAGTCCGGCTATGGTCGCTATGGAGGTTCCTGTTACGACCATGCTGAGTGCAAATGACCTGTGTTCCTCATTTACCAGTCTTATTGCAACCGGTGAGGCTATGGACCAGAATATCGCATGTGTGCAGGCAACACCGATTCGGGACGCCATGAGCACTCCATAGCTCGGTGCAAGCACCGACATGATCTGACATATTCCAAACAATGCAATCGTTCCCATGAACAGTTTTCTGAAATCGATCTTCGACACCAGAAGTATGAGCGGGAGGGACAGTAGCATAACTATCCATGAATATACTGTTATAAGCATTCCCGCCTTCGACTCTGATATACTGAACGAACCCGCTATGTCCGTCAGCAGTCCTATTGGCATAAACTCCGATGTGTTGAATATGAATGCCGAAATGGTCATTCCCACAAGCGGAAGCATTTCTTTTCTCGTCAATCTGCTTTTCATATTATTCCTCTTCCTTTTTTGTATTATGTGTTCTTATCTACATCTTATCTACATTTTTGTGGTGATATTATGGGTGACCAGACTTTGTTTTATTCGTTTTCACACGAATAAATTCTTCTATTTCCAATCACCAGCCACATCTTATAGGAAAGAGGGAAAACAGTCAATGCAATTCTGCATGATTATACTGTCCAAATGTTAGATTTTGTCAGCACCCTCACGTATTTACATATGTTGATCAATCTATGTCCTATTCAAGTTCTTCCAGTGCCTCAAAGTAATTCTCCATCCAATGAGTCTGCCTGGCTGTTCTCTCGTCAGCCGCGTCAGGTGTCTCTATATCCTCCGGCCACTCATCACCCTCAGAAAGTTCCTGAACTGTCAGCCAGTTATCCGCAGCTTCAAACTGTATAACTCTTCCGTCATCGCTCTCCAGGCTCACCAGCACTATCAGCGGTTCACCCGGAAGTCTCTCCTCACAGCCGAAATCTGCCTCATCAATTCTCTTTATTGTCCACATATAATCACACCTCTTCTCTATTCTTTTACGCTTTCTCTATTACCGTTATTATACAATTTTATTCTAAAACTCCAATCGAAGCTGTCTGTCAATCCAGCTTTTCTGAATTGCCTCACGGGTTCATTTGCACCTGGCACCTCGAGTCTTTTATAGTTTGCGAATATCTGTATAAATAGAAAAAGCCCTTTGAGAAAAGGATTTTTTCTCTCTCAAAGGGCAAGTTGAAAAACTGGAATTTGACTTAATATCCATGGTCAACATGCTGCCACTTTCCGCCATCTGTTCTAACTAAAATCCACTTCCAATCACTGTATGTACTATTTGGATTCAAAGACCCGTCTCCACCAGATGAATCAACATCGAATGAAGATAATAAAACAATGACTTCATCTGCATTGTTTCTGTCTGCCCAATCTTTATGATCTTTCGTGCAGTCATCTCCGGCATAGTAAATTTCTGTGAGAGTGCATCCTTTCCAGTCACTCTTAAACTCCTTTTTTATTGTGTCAATAGCGGCTTTAATATCCTCTTCTGAATAGCTCTCAGATTCAACATTATGAGTTTTTACTTCACTGACATCTCCACCACAAGCACTCAAAACAAATAAAAGCATAATACATAGCATTGTACATACGATTTTCTTCATACAAGACCTCCTTAAATACCGATTT
>URJI01000129.1 GCA_900548215.1 uncultured Coprococcus sp.
TGATGATAAAGGCGACTACGATGATGAGGACGAGGATGGCGATTACTATGATTACGATGATGAGGGCGAAGACGAAGACGATGACGACGAGTTCCTCGATGACTAATTATTTTTATCCACTGTGTCATATTGTCATGTCATGTATGCATATGATGTGATGTAACATATTATACCAAAGACAGATTTGCAAAGTATATATTTTATAAAAGACAGCCCAGATGATTTTATCATATCGTGACTTTGGAAGATTGCAGACAATCCTCCAAACGATGTGAGTGAGATCGTGAGGGCTGTCTTTATGTTTGCAGGCATGTTTAAGGCTGATATCTCCTGTATGCCGTTGCTGATCTCCAGAAAAGATGTGACTATATGGGCTGTTATCCCTGGGATATATCTGCATATGATGGCAGATATGATAGAGAATATGGAAATATAGATTCCTATTACAGTGATATTTGTTATGCATCTGATCATCATAGACTGGTCGTCTGTCTGCTTAGAGGTAGTGGCATTATTGCTGATTGTAACAGCTGCCTCGTTTTGGGAGCAGAGTTTGTGTTTCTCATTGACACCGCGTATCTGCATGCTGTGTGTGATTGTTTCAGCCTGTATGTGTGAGTTGTAATTTTGGTGTATATAGCTGGCGTAAAACAGTATGGCGGTACATGCAATCTGTGGCAGGTATATGAGTGCTATCAGTATGTGAATGGGAAGGGTTTCTGCGATAAACATGGCATGGACATACCCTATAATAAACATAGGACTTGCGTTGTTGCAAAGTGGGAGCAGGAGCTGGGCATCTCTTCGGGAGAGTGTGTTATTTTCGAAGAAGAATGTAATTATCATTGTTCCAGTTGGAAAACCACACAGCAATCCTATTGTCAGGGAAATCGCAAATGCCAGATATTTTGAGATGTGCATTGATCTGATAATATTGATGATGATCCCTGTAAGCATCATAAAAGGAAGAAGAATGGGAATTATGGAGTTGTACCACAGGTATATTCCATCTGTGCACCCTTCTTTTATCAGAGCTGAATTTATGCATGAAAATATTATTGCAGAGATTAAAACAAATATACATAAATAATTCTTCATACTCAAATGTATGACATTGTGATCACGTTTATGAGTGATTTGACAAATAGCTAGATGAGTATGATTGAACGTTTGTAGTAGCCTGGAATATTTGTTTTGTATGTCTGGTAGATAATATTCCTGTATATATCGTATGCTTTTACATCATATCTGAACATGGCCTGTGCTGCAGGGGAGCTTTGACGGTTCATCTCAGAATTTTTGGTGATCAGAGGAACTTCGCATTTTCTTTTCATTGCTCCAAGTATGTTGCTGGATTCCTTCTTAAGTCCCAGTATATTGATGTAAGTTATCCATCCGTCCTGCTTGAAATGATCCATGTCGGATACATGTAATTGTGTGATCGTATGGAGAAGTCCTCTTTGAATGTGGGTCAATGTGTAATTGCGGCATTTGAGCATTGCGGATGTCTCGGTAAATGTGAGATTGATATCTAGCTTGTTCAGGCGGTTTGCCAGATCTACATCCATGTCGGATATGTCGCCTCTGGCGTGTAAAAAAAGCCTTGAAGCATTTAATAGATATGACAAGGAGTCTTCAAATATAGGAAATACATGTTGGTATCTTTCTTTGAGCATATGGTAGCATGGCTCGGGAACATGCCTTTCAAGTGAAGATAAATTGCCGTTTCTTAACAACTCCCTTATAGCTGAAGCCGAACAGATGTCGTATTCGGCAGACAGGCTGTCATAGGCAGATGATATGCGCTTTATAAGTATGGGTTTCAGTTTTGAATTAGTTGCTGACATGGCTGCCAGATACTCTATAGCAAGTATATTGTTTGGGCTGGACATAACAGTGCTTATATTTTCCTCTGTATAGCCTCTGTATTTTCTTGAATCTCTATCAACTGTGTTTTTTGCGAGATAAGCTGAGACAGCTGAAGCTCTTGCCAGACCATATGAAATGCCGGATGCAGAAAGTCTTTGTATCTCGTCAGAAACATCAGAAGGTTCGTTCACAGTTATGTCAGCTATATCACTTAAAAGCTGCAGGTCTTCGGTCTCTGCACCGAATGCTATATAATCAATATCCTGCAGCAGGTTCATCATGGTAACTGCAGCAAATGCGTAATCCCTTGCGCTTGATGTTGCATATACAAATGGTATTTCAAATACTACATCGACACCACATCTGAGTGCAATCTCAGCTCTCGTATATTTGTCTGCAAGGGCTGGTACTCCGCGCTGTAGAAAGTCACCGCTCATGAAACATACAACGTGGTCGGCATTAGTTACAGCCTTTGCCTGTTCTATCTGATATTCGTGTCCTTTGTGAAAAGGATTGTATTCGCAAACTATTCCTATGGTGCTCATAAAGTCCTCCTGATCGATGATGCTTACTGAAAAAATTATTGGATAAGTGCAGCTGTATATAAGAAGTAGTGTTATTCATACAGATATGTTTCCATTCATAAAGTTTATTGTATCTTAATAATAAAATGGTGTAAAGTATGTTATAATATTACGCAGTTAAGCAAATCTTGATATGTAATCTGAATAAGAAGATCAGAATTTTCAGGCCGTATTTGGCAGTATCCCATGGTGATGACAATAAGAGAAGTATTCTTTGTGGTGCAAAAAAAGTGCACAACAGGTAGTAGAATCATAATTACCTGGGATGTACAAATAGTAGTTGACAAAAACAGGAATTTTATATAGTATATTAAAAGAATCGAACATATGTTTAGGAGGAACGGAATATGGCGAATAATTCAGCTAACGTTAATAATGATGATAAGAAGAAGGCACTTGATGCTGCGATAGCACAGATAGAGAAGCAGTATGGTAAGGGATCAGTTATGAAGCTTGGCGATTCCAATGCCAATATGAATATCGACGTCATTCCAACAGGATCACTTAGTCTTGATATAGCACTTGGACTCGGTGGTGTTCCAAGAGGAAGAATCATAGAGGTGTTTGGACCTGAGTCAAGTGGTAAGACTACGGTGGCTCTTCATATTGTTGCGGAGATACAGAAGAGAGGCGGTATAGCAGGATTTATCGATGCGGAGCATGCACTTGATCCTACTTATGCTAAGAATATAGGTGTTGATATAGACAACTTGTACATATCTCAGCCTGACTGTGGTGAACAGGCACTTGAGATAACAGAGACTATGGTTAGATCGGGTGCAGTGGACGTTGTTATTGTTGACTCTGTTGCAGCGCTTGTTCCTAAGGCGGAGATAGATGGTGAGATGGGAGACTCACATATGGGACTTCATGCAAGACTTATGTCCCAGGCACTTAGAAAGCTTACAGCAGTTGTGAGCAAGACAAACTGTGTGGTTATATTTATCAATCAGCTCCGAGAGAAAGTGGGAGTTGTGTTTGGCAATCCTGAAGTGACTACAGGTGGACGTGCTCTCAAGTTTTATGCTTCTGTACGACTTGACGTGAGACGTATAGATACCCTCAGACAGGGCGGCGAGATAGTGGGTAACAGAACAAGAGTCAAGATCGTGAAGAATAAAGTAGCACCTCCTTTCAAAGAGGCTGAGTTTGATATTGTGTTTGGTAAAGGAATATCCAAAGTAGGTGATATTCTTGATCTTGCCGTTGCGAACAATATCGTGGATAAGTCAGGGGCGTGGTATGCGTACAATGGAGACAAGATCGGACAGGGACGAGAGAATGCCAAGATGTATCTTGAGAATAATGAGGCTGTCTGCTCGGAGATTGAACATAAGGTCAGAGAGGCTCTCGGCGTTGCCGGTGATTTGGCATCGACAGACAATAATGTGTCGGATGGCGAGGAGTAACTGATATACAGACGGATGTTTGCTGTGACACATGATTGGCATCCGTATTAAGAACGGAGAAGAGAAATGCTGGTTACTGATATCAGAAAGATAGATGACAAGAGATATTGCCTGTATATAGATTATGAGCCGTATGCTTCGGTATATTCTTCTGATATCAGAAGGCTTCATCTGAAGATTGGCGAAGATATAGATGACCTTGCACTTGCACAGTTCCGACAGGAATATCTTTATAAGAGAGCTTTGAATAAGGCGATCAATTCCATAAAGTTTTCAGATAAATGTGAGTACGATATCAGACAAAAACTTAGTGATCTGTATTATGACGAAGAGATTATAGATTTTACATTGGAGAAACTTAGATCATACGGATACGTTGATGATCTTAGGTATGCGGGCGGATATATACGCAGGCATGCAGCGAAAAAAGGGCACAGAGTCATAAGTTATGAACTGGCTATGAAGCATATTTCACAGGATATAATAGAACAGGCATTCGCTGAGGCTGATATGCCGGATGAGATGGATACCATAAAAAGAATATTGCATAGGAGATATTCGGTCGCTGATCTTAAAGACAGTAGACAAAAGGTTCTTGCATATATGTCTGGCAAGGGGTTTAACCACAGAAAAGTAACTGAATGTATGCGGGATTTGATAAGCGATGCAGATGAATGAGTTATTGTACTGATGTCAAAAAAGACTGCTCATTTCGGGATAATTGACTTGACATAATACATCAAAAATATTAAACTTAAATAGTTGTATTCTTGTACAATGAAAACTTAATAAGGAGGTGCTCCTGTGGATTCACCAATAGTATGGGCGATAGCCATTGCTGTTGTGATTGTGTTACTCGTTGCTACATGGTTTATAGCTATTGCATATCGAAAAAACATAGTTGAGACCAAGATAGGAAGAGCAGAGTCACAGGCAAGGGAGATTATCGATGAGGCTCAGAAGACCGCCGAAGCTAAGAAGCGCGAGATATTGCTTGAGGCTAAAGAAGGTTCATTGAAGACACGCAATGAGCTCGAGAAAGAAGTCAAGGACAGACGTGGGGAACTCTCTCGTATGGAGAAAAGAATTCTTGCACGTGAGGAGAATCTTGACAAGAAGACCGAAGCAGTTGAGAAGAAAGAGGCTAGTTTATCAGCCAAGGAAAGCGCTCTTGACAAGCAGAAGGCAAAGGTTGAAGAGTTACAGGCGAAACGCGTACAGGAACTTGAAAGAATTTCAGGTTTAACCTCTGAACAAGCAAA
>URJI01000130.1 GCA_900548215.1 uncultured Coprococcus sp.
GGCTTTCCATGAAGAAAATACTAATAACGGGTGGTACAGTATTTGTAAGCCGGTATGCGGCGCAGTATTTTGTGGACAAAGGCTATGAGGTGTATGTGGTCAACAGAAATTCAAGACCGCAGGTTCCAGGCGCGAAGCTTATAGAAGCGGACAGGCATGACCTGGGAGACAAACTCAAAGACATCTATTTTGATGTTGTGGCGGACATAACCGCATATAATGCGGAAGATATCACAGACTTATGTGACAGCCTTGGTTCATTTGGTCAGTATATCATGATCAGCTCAAGTGCAGTGTATCCAGAGTATGGAGACCAGCCATTCCGTGAAGATTCAGAACGGGCACTCAACAGATACTGGGGGTCATATGGTACGGATAAGATTGCTGCGGAGGATGCATTACTTGACAGAGTGAGTGATGCTTACATACTCAGACCACCATATATTTATGGACCTATGAACAATGTATACAGGGAGGCTTTTGTATTTGACTGCGCCAGGGCGGACAGACCATTTTATCTGCCCGGAGATGGTGGAATGAAGCTGCAGTTCTTCCATGTGAAGGATCTCTGTATCCTGATGGAGAGAGTAATAGAGGAAAAGCCGGAGACTCATATCATGAATGTGGGAAATGTGGAGCAGGTCACTATAAAAGACTGGGTGACGATGTGTTACGCCTGCTTTGATAAGATCCCTGCGTTTGTAAATGTCAGTGAGGATATAGAACAGAGAAATTATTTCAGTTTTTATAACTATGAATATTATCTCGATGTGCAGCAGCAGAACAAAATATACCCGGAGACAATATCATTGGAAGATGGATTGAAAGAATGCGCAGAGTGGTATGTGGAAAATGAATCAGAAGTTTGGAAAAAGTCATATATGGAATATATAGACTGTAATTTAAAATAATGTACGTTGGTGCAGCGATATTGTAAATGATATGTATTTAGGGAGATCTGGAGCTTCGGCTCCGGATCTTTTTTTATAGATATACATTCAAATATCGTCGAGATATACGATGTGTATAAATTCATTAAGAAAGTGTAAATTCGTTAGAAAGTAGTTTACATCTTTATTATTGTTGATATAATGCAGATATATAGAGAGAGGGTTCTTGACAATGATGGAGTTTTACTCATTGTTTTCAAATAAGGTTTTAGTTCTTTTTTAGTAGAAATAAGTGATCTGAGATTTCTATAGTTTAATTCCCGTAATGATTTTAATTTTATAAAATAATAAAGGAGATACTGAATGATAAAAAACAGGAATGTTAGTATAATAACGGACGAAAATAATAATCAAATAGTAATCATTAATGACAAAAAATTTAAAGGTTTATCAAAAGAAGATTGGCAGCAAATAGAAAAATACTTGAAAGGTTATATATTGGATTGTTATGAAATTACAGAAACAAATGATGTTGTTTATATAGGAAAAGAATTTCCGTCTGAATATGCAGGCTCGAAAAGCAGAATTGCATTAAAAGGTGCAAGAAAAAAAGCAAAGGCATCGGCATCACAGGGAATTCCAGAGCTAATAAAAATAGCAAAAAATCCACGCTGGGAAGAGAATAGGGAGCAAAAACATAATAAAGATGCTAAATATGGTTGGTATAGATATGATATAAGGTTTGGACTGCCTGTGTATGATGATAAAACTGGCAATTTAGATAGATATAATATATTCACAGCTATTCTTCTTATAAAACATTCAGAGGATGGTAATAAGTACCTGCATGATATTACCACAATAAAAAAAGAAACGAGCAGCCCGCTTGAGTCGTAAAACTGTACGGTGAAAACCCATTTCTTTTAATATATTTTATTTCAGCCTTTTTGTTTTGTCAAGAAAAAATATCCCCCATCACATTCATAACGAATGTGATGGGGGATATTTTATGTATACACTATATATAAATTACTTATTGTTAGCGTTGTCCTTCTCCTCGCGCTTCTGATCCATTATAGCACGAACCTTCATTGAAAGACCAAACAGGTTGATGAAACCTGAAGCATCTTTGTGATCGTAGAGGTCACCAGTTGTGAATGAAGCGAGGCTCTCTGAGTACAGAGTATAGTCTGATGTAGTACCAGCCTTGATGATGTTGCCCTTGTAGAGCTTCATCTTTACATGACCAGTTACACGCTCCTCAGTCTTGGCAACGAATGCTGAAAGGCTCTCGCGGAGAGTGCAGAACCACTTGCCCTCGTATACAAGTGCTGCGAACTTTGTTCCGACAAGCTTCTTGTACTCCATAGTATCACGGTCAAGTGTGAGCTCCTCAAGCTGCTTGTGAGCCTCTGTGAGGATAGTTCCACCAGGTGTCTCATATACACCACGTGACTTCATGCCGACAACACGGTTCTCAACGATATCGATGATACCGATACCGTGCTTTCCGCCGAGCTTGTTCAGCTCACGGATGATATCAGAAGTCTTCATCTTCTTGCCGTTGAGTGCTACAGGGTAGCCCTTCTCAAAATCAAGGTCAATGTACTCAGGCTCATCAGGTGCCTTCTCAGGTGTAACTGAGAGAACCAGAAGGTCATCGTAGTTTGGCTCATTTGCAGGATTCTCAAGCTCAAGACCCTCATGGCTGATGTGCCAGATGTTACGGTCACGGCTGTAAGAATGCTTTGCATCAAATGGAAGATCGATGCCATGCGCCTTACAGAAAGCGATCTCATCCTCACGTGACTGCATAGTCCACTCAGGCTGTCTCCATGTAGCGATAACCTTGATGTCTGGTGCAAGAGCCTTGATAGAAAGCTCAAAACGAAGCTGGTCGTTACCCTTACCTGTAGCTCCGTGGCAGATGGCAACAGCGCCTTCCTTACGTGCAACCTCAACAAGTTTCTTTGCAATGATAGGTCTTGCAAATGAAGTACCGAGAAGATACTTGTTCTCATATACAGCGTCAGCTTGAACTGTTGGCATGATGTACTCATCGCAGAGCTCATCTACAACATCGATGATGTAAAGCTTCTCAGCTCCTGAGTACTTTGCTCTCTCGTCAAGTCCCTCAAGCTCGCTCTCCTGACCTACATCTATACATGCACAGATAACATCGTATCCGTATGTCTCCTTTAACCATGGGATGATGGCAGTGGTATCAAGACCGCCTGAATAAGCCAGTACAACTTTTTCTTTAGCCATTTTAATAAATCCTCCTATAAATATAGTGTTTTGAAAAATTACTTTATAATATATTCCATTTTTCGCCTACATGAACTATACAACGCAAATGTATATTATGCAAGTGATTTTTCAAAATATCCATTAGATCAGCGTATAATATGCATGTAATTTATGCATGGACACATAGCCAAATGGCGGCGAAAACGTTGATAAACCGTATATTTTTAACGAATATGCAAATATTCAAAAAAACCATTGCATAATATACAAACAAAATGTATAATTATAAAAGTTTTGTATGAGGACTAACATATCGACTGATGAGTAAATGGAATATTCAGAGATTGAGCGGGCAGAATTAGATTGTCAGGAAACAAGTCTATCATTACCTATAATATACATGTAATATACATGCTGATTAGATGTGTAATATACATGCTGATGAGATGCATGTTGACGAGGCTGACTAAGTGGGTATACAATCAAACAGGATATGCCTTAAGACCAATTCGTGGGAATGGGAATATATATTATTATAGAAATGTATATTAACATGGTATATCCGTGTCGTATTATAGAAAAATAAAATGAAGAATGAAAAATAATATATAAATTTTTACATATATATGGAGGCAGTTATGATTAAAGTAGGAATTATCGGATCAACAGGATACGCAGGACAGGAGATAGTAAGAATCCTTCTTGGACATAAGGAAGCGGAGATCGTATGGTACGGTTCAAGAAGCTTTATCGATCAGAAATATTATCAGGTATACGGCAATATGTTTCAGATCGTGGACGCAAAGTGTATGGATGACAATATGGATGAGCTTGCTTCAAAAGTAGACGTCATATTTACAGCCACACCACAGGGACTGTGCGGATCACTGGTGAATGAGGAGATTCTGTCAAAGGTGAAGATCATAGATCTCAGTGCAGATTTCAGAATAAAGGATGTCGCTACTTATGAGAAGTGGTACAAGATAGAGCACAAGAGCCCACAGTTTATTGACGAGGCTGTGTATGGTCTCTGTGAGATCAACAGGGAGGATATAAAGAAGTGCAGACTTCTTGCAAATCCGGGATGCTACACAACGTGTTCCATCCTTTCACTCTATCCACTGGTTAAGGAAGGTCTGGTTGATGCCAACTCCATCATCGTTGACGCCAAGTCTGGAACATCAGGTGCAGGAAGAGGCGCGAAGATTGCCAATCTCTACTGTGAGGTCAATGAGAGCATAAAGGCTTATGGTGTTACGACACACAGACATACCCCTGAGATAGAGGAGCAGCTTGGATATGCGAATGGCAGTCCGATAGTTATCAATTTTACACCACACCTTGTTCCTATGAACAGAGGAATACTTGTGACAGCATATGCCAACCTCAAAGAGAAGGTTGATTATGAGACAGTGAGAGCCGCATACGATAAGTACTATGCAAATGAGAGATTTATCAGGGTTCTCGACAAGGATGTATGTCCTGAGACAAGATGGGTTGAGGGCAGCAACTATGTGGATGTCAATTTCAAGATAGATGAGAGAACAAACAGAGTAATCGCCATGGGTGCACTTGACAATCTTGTAAAGGGTGCCGCTGGTCAGGCGGTACAGAACATGAACATCATGTTTGGATTTGACGAGGCAGAAGGACTTCGTATGGCTCCTGTATTCCCGTAAAACGAAGAGTAACATATGTATGAAGATGCAGGCATATGCAAGAATTGTTTAGATATCTGATCAATAAGATATGCTTGAAGATACACTTGGAAATAAGGTGGTAGGATGAAGATAATTCCGGGAGGCG
>URJI01000131.1 GCA_900548215.1 uncultured Coprococcus sp.
GATTTTGCCCTTAGAAATATTGCCAACATCCTGTCCAGAAGCTTTGGTCCACATGATGTCATCGGAAGAATAGGCGGTGATGAATTCGTATGTTTCGCTTTCATCAATGAATCCGATTACATAATACAGGTTCAGGATAAGATAAAAACTTTGTCAGCAGAACTGAATGCTACATGTGACAAACCATATTTTATTGAGATGAGCGTGGGTGTGACTGAGTTTATCTGTGACGGCGACCAAACCATTGAAGATCTTCTCTCTCAGGCTGACAATGCCCTCTACTCGAACAAACGATACAAGAGAATGTCTATCATAAAATAACAATAACAAAAGAATTTCTATCAGCAGCTAGTTTTTTTCCAAAAGCTTTGTTCAAAAAGCAAACAGCCTCCATCCCTTCATTCATCCGGGTTGGAGGCTGTTTTTATCAGTGCGCTTTCTAAGCTTCAAATGCCTCGTTCAGTTTCTCTGTACCAGGCAGAACAAATCTTCCTTTCTCTATGATAGCTGTCTCTGTGCCATCAGGGTGAACGGAATATATTCCACCTATCTCATCATATGGTATGGTGATATCTGTATGGCAGTTAAAATATGCCTTTGATACATCTGTCTTCCTGAGTATAGAACATTCATTGTCCTTTGCCACGATCTCCTTGCCATCAGGATTGTACAGTCTGTTGTCCTCACTCCAACTATAACAGGTATCTCCCACAGCAAAATGAGGCCCCATCTTCTCAACGATAAGTATAGGGAGTTTGTACACTATATTGTACTTGTTTGCCATAACATACGCTGTTGTATTAGTTCCTATAGCAAATTCTCCTATTGGCAATGTCTCTCTTCCGCCGAGAAGATTCTCCTTTATGAATTTCCTATTCGCATCTTCGTCAGCATAGTTATCACATATATAATCCGATATCCTGCCATCCTCAAATGTCAGCTTCAAATTGACATATTTAAGTCCATTCAGGTATACCTCACTCACGTTCAGCTCACCGTGTGTGCCTGTAAGCTTAGGCGACGTGAACACCTCTCCCACCGGAATGTTGACATCAGCCACACAGTTCTCAAAATTAGTCTCCTTCGATGGTTCCTGTAAATCATGCATCATAACAGTCATGTCTGTGGAATTGTCCCCCTGACCAAGGACTCGTACATACGCAGCCCTATCAAGCTCATCTATGATGTATTGATGTATTTTCCTGAACATATCATTGTCAAGAGTATTAATCCTGACTGTCTCCCTGAAAATCTCTCTGTAATTGTCTCCAATCTCGGATACAGGGTATGCTATAATTGTAAAACTACATTTGTCCTGTGCTATATATTCATTTACAATCTGGGAACTCATGGTCTGGTATTCTACCTGAATCTCCTGCTGTTTCTTATCAAGCACCGGGTCATACCCGTTGCTTTCCGGCTCAAATGGTGTCTCACCAAACACTTCTACAACAGCAGGTCCTGCATACACAGACGCCTCATATGCCAGGCTCTTATATGCCTGTCTGAGCACCTCAAGTTTTCTCTCCATGAGCTTCTTGTCCATAAAGAGTGCCTCATCCATTCTGTGGTCATACTCAAGCTGCTTGTTTGGGACACTTGACGAATAACCTATTCTATTGATCAGGCGCCTGTTGATACGTGCTGTCGCATAGCGGTAACATATCGGCTCCAGCCCCATCTCCCTGAACTGAAGTATGGCAGCTCTGATCATCCTCTCCTGACCGAGGAAATATCTTATATTCACCGTCTTTTTCTTCGTCAGATCTATACCAGCCGCCTCAAAGCCAAGCCTGTACCCTTCAGTAAAGGTATGTGCCATGGATTCTATCTCTTCCTGTGACAGTGAACTCAGAAATATGGCAGTGTCAAGCTCATTTGACCCAACATATTCCCCGTATCTGTAAAGGTACGACACATCCTCAAGATCGCTGTTCATGATGATATCAGTCGCAAATGAAAGATCCGGGGACAACTGTTCCTTTATTCTATATGAAATAAAATACTCTGCATAATCATTTTCAAAATAGTATATTGCAGACTCCAGATCTTTTACACTGAAATCCTCCTGGAACATGAAGTATATCTGCACAAAGAGTTCTGCCAGCAATGTTATGTCAACTATCCTGCCCTCAAATGCATATACTGTCATTCCTCTGATCTCGTTGTACACAAAACAAAGAAGCTTTGCAATCCTGGCAATCTCATCCTTCTCTCTCTCATAGTCCTTATAAAATTCTTCTGTTATATACCTGTAATTGGCATAGCTTGTTTTGTAATTATCTCCGAGTATATCTCTGTAGAGTCCGTGGTTCATAGCCTGAAGCTGGGACAGACTTCTTCCTGCAGCTATGTCATCCTTCGCCAGTTCCAGCACATCACCTATCCTGGCTATAAAGTCAGCTACATGGGTGAAATAATCCCTGTAAGGCATCTTTACAACATCCTCATGAGTTATCTGTCTGATCCTGTGTATCACCAGCTCATAACGCTCTTCTATATCGTCAAATTCTTCTGTAAGATTGTTGTAATAATTCATCCTGCATCCTTTCCTATAATCCCATCAACAAAAATATAACAGATATGGCAAGAACCACTATGTTAAGTATGATAGCCATCTTCTTTGCTGTGATTCCACCGTTGTCTGCCCTGTAACCTATTATCGAAAATATAGCACCGGTAAATGTCATTATCATGGCACTCACCATAAGAACTCCATACACCCTCTGGATCTTTCCCTGAGTGGCTATAGATTTGATAATAGATATAAGTACGAACAGTCCGCCAAATCCACCAAGGAAATAACTTATGATCGAATCCGTCGGCAGCCCCGGCGCCGAAACCTTGAAATCTTTACTTCTTTGCATGATATCTCCTAAGCAGCTTTGCCGCAGCATAATAAATACAGTATCCTATGATTCCACCAAGGGTATTCATGATTATGTCATCCACATCAAACACACCAAGCTTGGTTATGTACTGTATGACCTCTATCGTCAGGGTAAAACCTGCCGAATACAGCAAAGCCTGCCAAAATGTCGTATTCTTATTTCTCACCCATCTGAGCAGCATGCCATATGGGACAAAAGCAATTATGTTGCCATACAGATTCAGAAAAACGCTCCATCCCGTCATCTGATCTCCATATGTTATAAAACGTCTTATCTCCTGAAATGGATACAGGTTGTATCTTCGTTCCTCGTATCCACCTCTTCCAAACATATCACTAAAAATAAGGAAATAAACTATACAGATAATATAAAGCACAAACAACACAGAACATATTATTCTGAGTTTCTTTCTATCTATTTGCTTCAAAACAATACTCCTATTATGACTGATCAGCAGTACGCATCTCCATGATCCTGTCAAGAAGAACGTCTGCGCACTCCTCCTTTGACATCATTGGCAATTCACTGATCGCATCATTCGTTATAAGAGTGAGAACGTTGGTATCTACGCCAAATCCCGCTCCCGCGACTTTTAAATTATTTGCCGCAATCATATCTATATGTTTTGAATCTATCTTTTTCCTTGAATTCTCAATGAGATCCCTCGTCTCCATCGAGAATCCACAGATGATCTGATTCTTTATCCCCTCGTTCATTCTCTGGGTTCCAAGTGCCATAAGTATATCCTTCGTCCTTGTGAGCGGTATACTCATGTCACCATCATTCTTCTTTATCTTGTGTTCTGCAACCTCTGCAGGCTTATAATCGGCCACAGCCGCAGCCTTTATGATGACGTCCTGCTCCCTGCTTCTTGACATCACAGCCTCATACATATCCTGGGCAGATGTTATGTCAACTACATTCACAAATCTTGGCGGATCTATCTCCACCTTTCCTGTCACAAGAGTTACATCTGCACCCCTGAGCATAGCCTGCTGTGCTATGGCATAACCCATCTTTCCTGTAGAATGATTGGTTATATATCTGACAGGATCTATGGCTTCCTGAGTAGGTCCGGCGGTAACAAGAAGTTTCACTCCCGCCATATCCTTTTCCTTCGCTATAGCTTTCAGAATATAATCCTGAAGCACCTCCGCATCCGGAAGCTTTCCCTTGCCAGTATCACCACACGCAAGATATCCGGTGGCTGAATCTACTATCTCATATCCATAGGATGCAAGCTTTTTTATGTTATCCTGAACTATAGGATTCTCAAGCATACCGGTGTTCATCGCCGGAGCGATGATCTTCGGACATCTTGCCGGCATGATTGTCGTACTCAACATATCATCGGCAATTCCATTTGCGATCTTGCCTATAATATTTGCCGAAGCCGGTGCAACCATGAACACGTCAGCCTTCTTTGCAAGGGAGACGTGTTCAACGTTGAACTGAAAATTCCTGTCAAATGTATCCACAAGACATTTGTTGCCCGTCAGTGTCTCAAATGTGATCGGATTTATAAAATTCACAGCATTTCTGGTCATTATCACATGCACATCTGCATGTTTTTTCACAAGCATACTGGCAAGATTCGCAATCTTATACGCCGCAATACTGCCTGTCACGCCCAGCACAACTGTCTTTCCACGTAACATAATTATTCTGTTATCCTTTCTTTATTCCTGAAATCTGCGCAATGTATAACTGCGCACAAATCTGAGTGGAAGATCTTATAAGTTTTCGATAAAGTTATCTATGAGTCTGGCCTTACCAAATCTGACAGCCATAGCGCAAAGCACATGCCCCTCAGCCTTGTCTATAGACTGCATAGTGTCCATGTTTACCATCTCCACATAGTCTATGGCTGCCAGTGGCTCTGCCGAGATGAGATCCTTCATAGCTCCAACTATCTTTGCAGCATCTCTCTCTCCGTCTGCTATCATACTCTGTCCAAGCTTAACTGCCTTGCTGAGTACAACTGCAGCCTTTCTCTCCTCTGGTGTGAGATAGATATTTCTTGAACTCT
>URJI01000132.1 GCA_900548215.1 uncultured Coprococcus sp.
ATGTGGTGGAGGATGGAATCAGCCCGGAGAGCGGACTGGCGGTTGCCGGAGGCCTCTTGCTGATTACGATGGCCAGCGGGATGATGTATTTTGAGAATAAGGATGTTATGTGATAATGCAAATACCCCGGGGCTGCTACTCCGGGGTATTCGTATATAAACTTTAAAAATTATTATGGTTTTCAAATCCAGATATATGGTTTATAATAACCTCGATTAAGCCTTTTCAGGTTCAGGATAATCTACGCCGAAGGTTTCGACTGTTACAGTCTTCATCTTCTGCTCCTGACGTGGCTTGTCGCTGTAGTCAGTTGGCACATTTGCAATCTTGTCTACTACGTCAAGTCCCTCTATAACTTTTCCGAATGCAGCATAGGCACCGTCCAGATGCGGAGATGTCTCATGCATGATGAAGAACTGGGAACCTGCTGAATCAGGCATCATTGAGCGAGCCATTGACAGTACACCAGGTGTGTGCTTCAGATCGTTCGCAAAGCCGTTCTGTGAGAATTCTCCTTTGATGGAATATCCCGGACCGCCGATGCCGATTCCCTGAGGATCTCCGCCCTGTATCATGAATCCTTTTATGACACGGTGGAAGATTACTCCGTCATAGAATCCCTTCTTTACGAGGGAGATAAAGTTGTTTACAGTATTTGGTGCGATGTCAGGATACAGCTCAGCTTTCATGACATCACCGTTTTCCATAGTGATAGTAACTATTGGATTTGCCACTGGTATCATTCCTTTCTTGATTAAGATACGGTTATGATAACATTACTTGTGAGAACAGGCAAACGAATTTTCAAACTGATGACTGCGGTAGCGGCGGTTTTTGGTATGGAATACAAAGATGAAGAAGGAGAAAGAGATGGATTGGAGAAATATAGCAAGGCCTATCATAGTCATAGGTCTCATAGTCTGTGTGGTATTATTTGGAGTGTATAAAGTAAAGAATGTATATTCTGGCTTCATGGAGGAGTACAAAGGTACAGACAGCAATATGAACGGCACAAGCGTCGAGGTGACGATACCGGAAGAGACTACTATCAAAGAAGCTGCAGGTATATTGAAGGACGCCGGACTTATAAAGTACAAACTGGCTTTCCAGCTTAGAATGACCGGTTCACAGTATAGCAACAGTCTTCAGCCGGGCACATATACACTCAACACAGGTATGTCGACCATGGATATGATAAAGACTCTTTGTTTTGTGGAGTCCACAAGAGAAGTGTTATATACATTGACCGTGCCGGAGGGATTTACGGTTGAGCAGATCGCGGACAGATGTGAGGAGCTGGGATTCTGCAGTTCGAATGATTTCCTCAAGGAGTGCCAGTCAGGAGATTTTGAATATCCATTTGAGATACCTTCTACTGAAGTGAAGTATGCGCTTCAGGGATTCCTCTTCCCTGCGACATATGATATATATGATGGAATGACCCCTAAGGATCTCATTCAGGATATGATAGACAAGTTCAACAGTGTGTATACTGATGACTTCAAGAAGAAGGCGGAGAAGCTTGGATATACAGATTTCGAGGTTCTCACCATGGCATCCATAGTTGAGAAGGAGTGTAAGCTTGACAAAGACAGACCTATGGTAGCAGGAGTATTTATCAATCGACTGAATGACGATATGCCGCTTCAGGTAGATCCGTCAGTTCTGTATGTTGTGACAGATGGCCAGTACAATCAGGCTGAACTTACTTATGATGATCTGGAGGTTGATTCTCCATACAACACATATAAGTACACAGGACTTCCTGTAGGACCTATATGTAATCCTGGTGAGGCATCTATAGAGGGTGTACTGAATGCGTCACACCACAACTACCTCTATTATCTGACATCAGACGAGAGCGAGGGAGCATGTATCTTCAATGAGACTTATGAGGGACACCTTGCGGACATAGAAGCAGCTGATGCAGCCAAGGCTGATAAGGAGAATGCTGAGGGTGATGGATCTTCTGATGAATCCGGTGACGGTTCATCTGATGGCGATTACTCAGATACATCGTCAGATGGAGACTACTCAGATAGTGACAGCTATGATGATTCTTATGATGGGGAGTAAGAATAGGTTCATAATTTATAGTGAATAATTTATAGTGAATAATTAACAAAATAATATATCAAAATTGTTCTAAAAGGGTATAAACTGCTTGCGATATATAGACTTTTTATATATAATAAAGGAGTATGTACCCTTTTGGGTTTTTATGCGTCTAGTTATGCGCTTTTGGAGGTGCGATAGGAGGAATATTTGATGAGGAAAATTAGTTTCAAAGTAAGAAATATCGGATCTGAGAAATATCTGTCATATATTCTGGATGATGATTGTGAGTTTGATGAAGAGCTGTTGGATTATCTTGAGGAGAATAAGATTCCAGAACTCATAGATATCATTTATGAAGAGGATGACGAGAACGATTATCTTACATATAACGTTACAGGCAGGACAACGGTTGACGCACTCCTTTCGAATACGGTTAATGCTGAGAAGATATTGGGGATTATCAGAGGGATAGCTTCAGGAATAGTTAATCTGCGTGATCTTGGAATACCTGCATCGTATGTTATTCTTCATAGGAATTTTACATATGTGAATCCGGTGACTTACGATATTGGTATGTTGTGTGTGCCGGTGGAATCAGAGGCGAATATCAATGCAGAGTTCAGAATGTTCGTGAAGGATATTCTGACAAGCGTGACATATGATGACAGTGAGGATTGCAATTATGTTGCAAAGCTGCTCAACCTGTTGAATGCGGACAAATTCACTGTAAGGAATTTCTTTGCACAGCTTACTGAGCTTATGCAGTCGGCTGGAATGCAGGTTGATGAGGACTTCGTAGATATTGACTCAGATATGTCAGTGTCACAGTCTTCAGTAGATACTTCTTCTGATACAAGCATGGATGATCTTCCTGAATATCAGGATGTTCAGCTTGGGGATGATGACGATGAACAGGATGACGATGCGGCAGATGATGATGTATCAGATGAGGATGCATCAGCAGTGAACAGCATATTCAAGGATCTTGATCTGGATGCAGATGAGACACCTGGAAGCAATGTGGATATGTCAGTGTTTGACGACAGTGTTCTTGAGGAGCTGGATATCGATGAATCCATAGATGATGAGACAGGACTTACAGAGGCGCTCACTTCAGATGAAGCACCACAGGAACAGTCAGGGCTTACAGAGGTTGCCAAGGCTGCTGAGGGTGTGACAGAGGTCGAACTTGATAAACAGGAGGAGAAGAAGCCATTCCTTATCTCTACAGATGATTTGATGGATAACCCGCCTGTAGTTAAGAATATAAAGATCAACAGAGCCAAGATCATTCAGAAGGCAGTGGTAGATTCTGAGGAGGTTCATATTGATAATCCTACAGAACAGATTATAGCACCGCAGTTCCAGGATGGGGGCAGTGAAGAACCGGAGACCAACATGGATCCTGTCACTCCGAAGGCCGAAGAGCCGGAGAAGAGTGGTACCGGAAGTACAGTTGAGCTCACAGGTGGTATGAATGTGGTGAAGGATACTGAGGCTGAGAGCAGTGCTCCTGCAAGGAATAATGTTCCTAAAGCTATGCCGTACATTGTCCGTGTCAACACTGGAGAGAGAGTTATGATCAACAAAGCAGTGTTTAAGATAGGAAAAGCTAGTCGAGGTGTTGATTATCATGTAGGTGGTAATGGAGCCGTAAGCAAGGTTCACATCATTATCTACCAGAGAGAGGATGGCTGTTATCTCAAGGATAACAAGGCTACGAATGGCACATATCTGAACGGTGCCAGATTAGATGAGAATGAGGAAAAACTACTTTCCAATGATGCAACGATCAGCATTGGCGGTGAAGATTTTCTGTTTAAATTAAGTTAATATACACAGCCCACAAGGTGGGGTAAGAGCAGGTAGTAATACCTGCTTTTGGTGTTTGAATACGGATAATGTCTATATGAATATAACAATGTCTATATGAAAGGGTGTAAGGGTATGAACAAAGAGAAAGTTGCAATAGTTTCAGCTGGGGGAGTCTATAAAGCAAGTTACAATATGGATGTCAGTGACGTCATAGACACTAAGGTTTATGACACAAGCAGAAGTGGAGCGATTCCTGAGATGATTCCGTGCAATATGCAGGAAGAGGGAGGAGCAAGAGTATTTTTGTATGAAATCGATGATAAGAAGCCTCTGGTGGAGGTGCTCAGATCAGAGATAAACAAGAAGCAGATGCTCACACTTATGTACAATGTCCTCCAGGGACTCGAAGCATTTGGTAAGAATATGATATCTCTGAGTTATGTTGCAAAGGATGTACAGAGGGTATTCGTAACACCTGATACACTTGAGGTTGGATATATAGTCGTTCCTGTGCAAAAGGAAGTAACTGATCTGAACGAGGTCAGAGACTTTATCAAGTCTATTATCATAGATGCAAGATATTCATTGATGGATACAGATAACTACGTTGCAAAGCTGATAAATTATACGAATATGATGGGCACATTTTCGGTTTCAGACATGAAGAATGATGTTGGCAATATGCTCATGGAGATAGGCGTAGATATTGAGATGATAAACAGCTCCAGAGCAGTCCCATTGAATGGACCGGTTAGTGGAAACAGCCATATACTTCGTGGTGATGCGCCAGCGCCAAAGGTGAGCAGGCTTGGAGTTATGAGAAACAATGCCCGTATGAATGGCCAGATGCCACCGATGGGAATGCCAAACGGCCAGATGCCACCGATGGGAATGCCAAACGGCCAGATGCCGCCGATGGGAATGCCGAACGGCCAGATGCCACCGATGGGAATGCCGAACGGCCAGATGCCACCGATGGGAATGCCAAACGGCCAGATGCCACCGATGGGAATGC
>URJI01000133.1 GCA_900548215.1 uncultured Coprococcus sp.
ATGCTTCAAACCTTGACGGACAGATGTTCAACGGAGATTCCACAGGGGAGGTATTCAAGACTATCCTCAGAGTTGCTGTTACTACACCATTCTTCTTCATTGGATTCGATGTAATCCCGCAGGCAGCAGAGGAGATCAACGTTCCGCTCAAGAAGATCGGTAAGATCATGATACTATCAATTGTTCTTGCGGTTCTTTTCTATGCACTTATCATCATAGGTGTAGGTTATGTCATGAATGCATCAGAGATAGCTGCATCCATGGATGGATCAGGGCTTGTTACGGCGGATGCTATGGCAAAGGCGTTCAACAGCAGTATTATGTCGAAGGTTCTTATTGTAGGAGGTATGTGCGGTATCGTTACCAGCTGGAACTCATTCCTCATCGGAGGAAGCCGTGCAATGTACTCCATGGCAGAGTCATACATGATCCCGAAGACGTTTGCAAAGCTTCACAAGAAGCACAAGACACCTGTAAATGCACTTTACCTCATCGGTTTCCTCTCAGTTCTTGCACCTCTTGCAGGCCGTAAGATGCTGGTATGGATAGTTGACGCAGGTAACTTTGGATGCTGTCTTGCATATTGCATGGTATCCCTTTCATTCCTGATACTCAGGAAGAAGGCACCGGATATGAAGAGACCATATAAGGTTAAGCATTATAAGATCGTTGGTGTACTGGCAGTTCTCATGTCTGGTTTTATGGTTGTGATGTACATAGTTCCAAATTCAGGAAGTGCACTTGTATGGCAGGAATGGGCTATGGCAGGCGGCTGGTCACTTCTCGGCGTGGTATTCTTCATAATATGTAAGCTTAAATACAAAGAAAAATTCGCTTCACATGTCGATGTCCTCATTGATGACGAGATTGTAGATGAGGAAGAGAGCAGAGAGGAAGAGGTCAAGGCAGCAATCGAGCTTGTTATGGCCGAGGAGGATGAGACAAAATTTGTTCAGCCTATTGCCTTCAACTACAGTCTCCCTGTAAATATTGCATTTGGTACCGGAAAGGTTGCCCAGACCGGTGAACTCACTAAGCCGTATGGTAAGAAAGCGCTCATCGTCACAGGCCGCAGCAGTGCAAAGAAGTCTGGCCTGTACGACAAGGTAAATGACAGTCTGAAAGCAGCAGGGCTTGAGACTGCACTGTTTGATAAGGTTGCACAGAATCCGCTCACTACAACAGCTATGGAAGGTGCAGAATTTGCCAAGGCAAATGGCTGTGATGTGGTTGTTGCCATAGGTGGTGGAAGCATCATGGACTGCGCAAAGGCTATAGCGTTCCTGGCACTGAATGATGGAGATATCAACGATTACATATTTGGCAGAAAGGTCAGCGACACGGCACTTCCACTTGTACTTATCCCTACAACCTGTGGTACGGGCTCCGAGGGAAATGGATTTGCGGTTCTCACCAATCCGGAAAATGGAGACAAGAAGTCGCTCAGGTGCAATGCCATCGTGGCAAAGGTATCCATCGTGGATCCGGACTGCATGAAGACGATGCCAAAGCATGTGCTTGCAGCAGTTGGATTTGATGCACTGTGCCACTGCATGGAGGCTTATACATCGAAGATCTCACAGCCATTTACGGATGCGCTTGCGCTGTATGCGATTGATCTTATCGCCCACAATCTTGTGGATGTATATAAGGGCAGAGGAACCCAGGAGAGCTGGGAGAAGATAACACTGGCCAGCACCATAGGCGGTATGGTCATAAACACAGCCGGAGTCACATTGGCTCACGGAATGGAACATCCTGCCAGCGGACTTAAGGATATAGTTCACGGCAAGGGACTTGCAGCTCTGACACCTGTTATCATCGAGGCATCCTACAAGGGAGATCATTTCAAGTTTGCGAAGATCGCCAGAATATTTGGTGGTATCACGGCGGATGATCTGGCACCGAAGATCAGAACTCTTCTGAAGAATCTTGATCTGGATGTCAAGCTTTCAGACCTCGGAATCGAGGAGAAGGATATTCCTTGGATGGTTGAGAACTGCATGAAGGTTTCAGCAGCCAGCATAGCAAACAACCCTGTGGTATTTACACAGGAGGAGATCGCTGAGATATACAAGAAGGCAATGTAAATTAAACGATTTAAAATATTGATGAACTGCCAGGATATGCGGGTGTGTATCCTGGTAGTTTTTTCTGTGCTGGATGATAACTAATTGTGTATTTTCCCTTAAATAAGTTGTATAATTTGTACATATACGAATGCGTTGTTATCTATAATGCTGCGTTTAATATGACTAAGTAATGCGTAAAAGGTAGAGAGGAGAGATGGTTATGAGAAATTCAATTACAAGAATGCTGGCACTTGTTTTGTCGGTTGTTATGATCCTGTGTAGTAATGCAGGACTGGGCGATGGCAGTGTTGTATATGCGGAGACTGACATGCAGTCGGTTTCGGTGGAGACAGCCACACCGGGAGATGGCAGAATTGATGCCAGCAAGTTTAAGGTGAGCCTTGTGAATGAGTCAATTCCTTACAATGGTGAAGAGGTGAATCTGTGGCTGCGTATCAAGGATCCCTCAGGGCATTATCTAGCTGAGGATGTCGACTATACGGCTTCTTATACGAACAACATTTATCCTGGAACAGCCAAAATACATATAACATATATCGGTCGTTACAAGGGAAGTGCAGAAAAGACTTTTAAGATAACCCAGGAGCATATAGACAATCTTAGATCTACATATGTAGATGAGACATCGCTGATAATAGAATGGGACTATTTGTATGCAACCTTGGACAGATACGTGGTCATGCAATATAAAAATGGCAAATGGCAGGCGGCCCGGACTTGTATTAGTGGGGGCAATGCTATGGATTTTGCAAAACTTACCCCGAATACAGTGTATAGATATTATGTGAAGGGGCAGCGTAAGCTTGCATCAGGACGATATGTTGATGTAGCAAAGTCGTCGGTGGCAGCAGTCCGCACGAAGCCATACAGCGCGGATTATACTCAGATAAGACTGAGCAGGAGAACATTTGTGTATGATGGAACTGCGAAGAAGCCGTCATTCAAGGTTATCGGGAATATAACTGAAAAAGGTGTGATTGTAGATCCTAATAAAGAATACACTTATTCATATGCAAATAATATTTATCCCGGAACAGCCACATTGAAGGTAAAATATACTGGAAGCAGCAGATTTAAGGGTACCAGTACGGAGAAATTCAAAATAGTGCCTGCGAAAATTTCTGGGATAAAAAGCAAGAGGACGTCTAACAGTATAACGTTGACGTTTCCTGTGGTTAAAGGAGCAACCGTGTATAAATTGTATGGAACGGATCACGATCTCGATTATCCTCGCAGTGAAAAATATAAGGTGGTAGGAACAAGCAAAACAACAACTATCACAATAAAAAATAGAAAGCAGGGAAGCGAATACAGATTTTACCTGAAAGCATATGCAGTTAAGAATGGCAAAGAAATAATGCTGGCAAAGTCAGACGAATTTGTGGAGAGAACAACACCTGCAAAGGTTACTGGAGTCGTCAGCGGCAAGACTGAAAAAACAGGGAATTATACAGCGGTGCGGACTGGAACAGATTATGTAGAGATAGGCTGTGCTCCGGTTTCGGGAGCCGATGGATATTGCATTTACAGGTATGATGCGAAAAGTAAGAAATGGATAAAGATCCTCGTTGATGAAGGCGACAACTATGATAGAAAAACGAGAAAAGTGTACTTTATGGTTGAAAAATTGAAGCCGGGGACTGGTTATATGTTCAGGATAGCGGCTTATAAAAGTAGATGGACTTCTCCGGATTCGAGGGGAATTCTGATTGGTCCTGCATCCCAGAATATAGTAGCTGCGACCGTCCCAAAGACACAGTACAAGTACACATATGTGGAGAATGCGAAAAATCCTTCCCAGATAAAGCTGTATTACAATGTGAAACTTGGTGGCTGTTCAAAGAACAAGGGTTATTTTGTGATATTGAATAAAGTGACGACCGATTCCAGAAGCACAGTTTATAAGCCTTACAAAGTAATAAAGACTAATAAAAGCACTGTAAAAGTAGATGTTCCGATGAGAACATCATCAAGTGATCCGTTCTATCTGATTACGGTTAAACCATACATTGTATATGGAGGAAAAATTTTTGTTGGTGCAGAGAATTTCAGCAATGGTGGTAATATGAAATAGTAGATCAGGGCGCAGTAGTTATTTTTATAACGCTGCGTCCTGTCTTGTATTTGTGCGGGTACTTGAAATATTTTTTATCTATGGTATCTTATGGAGATGAAACAATAAAAGGATGTAAAGAGGAAATAAGACATATGCTAAGAAAAAATCGTGAACTCAGACAGACATCCGAGACATTTCTTTTAAGTGCCATACTTGCACTTTCGGGAGGATTTCAGGATGCGTATACATACAACGCCAGGGATGAGGTTTTCTCAAATGCCCAGACCGGAAATGTGGTTCTCATGAGCCAGCACCTTATGATGGGTGACTTTAAGATTGCAGTGAGGTACCTTTTTCCATTGATCGCATTTGCACTTGGGGTGCTGGTGGCGGAGAGGATAAGCCACAGATACAAGAATGCATCGCATATACATTGGAGACAGATAGTTGTTCTCATGGAGATAGTGATATTGTTTGTGGTTGGATTCATACCTGTGAGATTTAATCTTCTGGCGACCATGCTCGTATCATTTGCCTGTTCGATGCAGGTGCAGACATTCCGCAAGGTGAATGGCTATGGATATGCCAGCACGATGTGTATAGGAAACTTACGAAGCGGAACGGAGAGCCTGTCGGTATACTTAAGGGACAAGGAGCCGGGGGCACTCAGAAAAGCTATGCATTATTATGGAATAATCATCATCTTTGCACTCGGTGCCGGTGCCGGC
>URJI01000134.1 GCA_900548215.1 uncultured Coprococcus sp.
ATACTAAAACAGAAAAAGATAGGTCATACCGGAACTCTCGATCCCATGGCGGAGGGAGTTCTTCTTGTGTGTCTGGGAAGTGCTACGAAGATGTGCGACCTGCTCACTGAGAAGAACAAGACGTATACATGTACCATGCTTCTCGGAAAGACCAGCGACACCGAGGACGTGACAGGAGCCATGACAGACGTGACAGATGTATATCCTGATGAGAAGACAGTCAGGGCTGCGGTGATGAGTTTTGTCGGTGATTACATGCAGATTCCGCCTATGTATTCAGCCATCAAGGTAAATGGTAAGAAGCTCTATGAACTGGCGAGAGCCGGACAGGTTATTGAGAGAGAGCCGAGACCGGTCACTATACACAGCATAAACATACATTCTGTGGAACTCCCGAGAGTGACATTTGATGTGAGCTGTTCCAAGGGAACATACATCAGAAGCCTGTGCAGGGATATAGGAGAAAAGCTTGGCTGCGGTGCTGTGATGGAGAAGCTTGTCAGAACCGAGGTGAAGGGCTTTACTATAGAAGAGAGTCTGACACTTGATGCCGTGGAGATGGCTAGGGATGACGGAACCCTCATGCAGCATGTGCTCACAACAGACAAGCTTATGCCGGATATTCCAGAACTCCATATATCAGCAAAGGGTGAGAAACTTCTTGCAAATGGCAATAAACTCTCTGTGGATTCATTTGTGGAAAATCAGATATACAGGGACACATATGTCAAGGTGTACGATGAAAATGGGAGATTTGCAGCACTGTATGAATACAGCGATGAGAAGAGACAGTATGTGCCGTTTAAGATGTTTCCGGTGAGTAATTAAGGCGAATATATGCGGTCTGATAATGTGACAGATCAGACAGGCATCCCAGATGATCCAGTTTATAAATATATATTTTATGTAATTTAGGACAGACAGTTATGATTCATATAAAGGATACAAAGAAGATACAACTAAAAAGCACAGAGCGCACGGCGGTTGCCCTGGGAAAGTTTGATGGCATACACCAGGGACATATGCTTTTGATAGATCAGGTGTTAAAGCTTCAGAGACAGGGATATATGGGTGTCGTGTTCACATTTGACATGAGGGAGAATCATGTGTTTGATGTAAGTAATATGAAGACCATATACACATCTGACGAGAAGGCACAGGTGGTAGCTGACACCGGAGTTGACGTCCTGGTCGAGTATCCGTTTGACGATGCGTTTGCAACTACGGAGCCGAAGGAGTTTATCAGAGACGTTCTGGCTGGCATGATGAGAGCCGGATATGTCGTGGTTGGAAGCGATTACAGATTTGGCAGGGACAGGCAAGGTGATGTGGATACCCTGAAGGATTATGCGGACGAGTATGGATACAAGGTGATAGTTATAGATAAGCTTGAGCAGAATGATGAGGTGGTCAGCTCCACAGTCATCAGGAAGAATATATCCGAGGGAGATGTGAGATCTGTCATCCCAATGCTTGGCAGGCCATACAGCATGACGGGTGAAGTGGTGTCCGGTAAGCAGCTTGGAAGAACTATAGGAATACCGACGGCGAATATGCTGCCGGAGGAACGCAAGCTGTACCCGCCGGCCGGTGTGTATGCTTCGAGGATCAGGATCATCCGGGGATCGCATGCAGTACATGAGGATCCTTTCAGAGTCTATATGGGAATCACCAACATAGGTGACAATCCTACGGTGAACGACAAGGGAAATATTACTATAGAGACTAATATCTTTGGCTTTGACAGGGATATATATGGACAGATCATCAAGGTGGAGCTTATAGAGAAGATCCGGGGTGAGAAGAAATTTGGAAGTCTTGATGAGCTTAAATGTCAGATGGCAAATGACATAGAGAATTCAAAGAGAATACTTGGAAACAAGGTGTTGGTAAAATAGCACAGAAAACATTGGTAATTATGCGGATAAATAATGACGGATTATTGGGTCGCATGAAGATGTTTTCTGTGCTATATTTTTAATAATAGGGTATTTTTTAGGAGGAAAAAGGAAGTACAAGGAGGAAAAGTAAAATGAGAAAGAAAGCAGGGAGCAGAATCCTGGCGTATGTTCTCACCTTATGTATGATCATCGGCAGTATAACCTGGCCGGAGATCACAGCTAAGGCAGAGACTATCACAAAGGATCTGAAACCGGACACCGGCTGGAAGACGGTGACTGCGGCAACAGATGAGTGGAGTGATTATGGAAAGGCGGAGATCAGATTTTCGCCTTCATCAGATCTGGCATCCATGAAGGCTATTGCGGATGCGGGATACAAGACGCTCAAGATCACATATGCGGTTGACACATTTACCGCTGCAAGTGGACAGAATGTGGGAGTTATGCCATTTGCATCATATGGATCTTCCTGGTCGAATAATGACAAGTGGATAGATCTGTCCAAGAGCGGTCAGTTTGAGACCGTACTTGATCTGTCATCTATCAGCACAACCAGCACGGAGAAGGTGGCATTTGGTATACAGGTTGCCAATCTTCAGGAGAACAGCACGATCAAGTTCAGGATCGTGTCAGCGGTCCTCTCAGGAACAAAGAGCACCTCGGGTGGCTCATCAGGGGAGTCTGGCGGATCAGGCGACAGCGGATCAGGCAGTGCAGATCTTGATTCAATTGGAAACACAAGTTCAAGCGTAACTGCAAGCCTTGCCGATGGAGATGGAACAGCCAAGGGAGATGGCTACTACGAGACAGAGATAACGATAAATAACAAGAGCAATTCATACATAGCTGACTGGATAGCGGTGGCTGATGTGAATGGTTCGGTAACTGCAGTTAAGGATTACAGCAGCTGGTCAGCTCTCAAGGGTGTATTCAGTGATGGAAAGCTGTACATATATCCAAACACATCCAAGAAGTCAGGTGCAGTAAATGCCGGTTCGAGCGTGAGATATTCAAAGCTTGGCTACACAGGTACGGCAAACGGTGTATCTATAACAGGTGTCAAGGTGTACTACAGCTCACAGTCAGGTGCATTTGACTCATTTATCGGTTCGCTTTCATCATCATCTGGCGGAGCCGGGGACAACACAGGTGAGATCAATACAGATGTTGAGTACAATTATGCAAAGCTTCTTCAGGAGTCACTGTATCTTTATGATGCGAATATGTGCGGAAGTGATGTATCTGCAAAGAGTGAGTTCTCTTGGAGATCAAACTGCCATACTGAGGATGCAAAAACAACATATAATGGAAAGACTGTGGATGTCAGCGGTGGATACCATGATGCGGGAGATCATGCCAAGTTTGGTCTGCCACAGGCATATTCGGCTACGGTCCTAGGACTTGCACACATGGAGTTTGCTGAGGCATTTGCGGATACTGCTACAGAGGCACACTACAAGAGGATCATGGACAGATTCGTTAATTATTTCGAGAGATGCACAGTCCTTGGAAGTGATGGCTCGGTTCAGGCTTTCTGTTACCAGGTCGGTGATGGAAATGTCGATCATGGATACTGGGGAGCTCCGGAAAAGCAGTCATCTAGAAGTGGACAGGCAACATTCACATCTGATTCGGATACGTGTACAGATATCGTTTCAGAGACAGCGGCGGCACTTGCGGCATATTATATAAATTACAAGGATAAGAAAGCACTTTCCTATGCGGAGAAGCTTTTCACATATGCGGATACAAAGGCTAAGAAGAACAGCTCGGGTCCGGCATCTAGTTTCTATAGCTCGGATTCGTGGGAAGATGACTATGCCCTTGCGGCGGCTCTTTTGTACAAGGCTACAGGTAAATCAGCATATGCAACAAAATACAATAATGTATATGGCGGCAGAACAAATCCTAACTGGGCTCTTTGCTGGAATAATGTGGCTCAGGCGGCTCTGCTTTACAGTCCTAACTCATCAAAGAAGAGTGTGTTTGTAGAGAACCAGTCAGGACTTATAGCGAGCAAGACACAGTCAGGAGATAACAACTTCTGTCTGATAGACAGCTGGGGATCGGCAAGATATAACACCGCTCATCAGATGACAGGTCTCATGTATGACACGATATATGGAAAGACTGATTATTCATCATGGGCAAATGGTCAGATGAAGTACATACTTGGCAACAATGCTGGTTCAAAGTGTTTCGTTGTAGGTTACAACAAGTATTCATCAAAGTACCCTCATCACAGAGCCTCAAGCGGATATCAGGGTTCTGTAACTGGAAATGCATATACAAAGCAGGCACATGTACTAGTCGGTGCTTTGGTTGGCGGACCGGCGGGTTCGAGTACAACCTATGTAGATAGCTCAGAGGACTATAACCAGAACGAGGTTGCACTGGACTATAATGCAGGCCTTGTGGGTGCAGCAGCCGGACTTTATCTGTATGTGAAGAACAGCGGAACAGATGAGGAGAAGGCAGCACAGAAGGTAGTTCCTAAGAGCGAGGTGTCGTCAGAGCTCAGAACAATAAGCGGTGAATCCGGTGGAGGCACGACAACTGAGGACGACACGAAGGATCCTTCAACCGGCTCAACTGGATCAACCGGCTCAACTGGATCAACCGGATCGACTGGATCAACCGGCTCAACTGGATCAACCGGATCGACGGGCTCAACTGGTTCAACTAGCTCAACCGGATCAACAACGGGTTCAACGACTGAGAAAAACACAGAGGCTCCGTCAGAGACACCAGCCGTAAAGGTTACGGGAATCTCATTTGACAAGACATACATAACACTTAATGTGGGCGACAGTGACGAGATCAAGGCAACGGTCACACCTGCTGATGCAAAAGATACATCCCTTGTGTGGTCAAGTTCAGACAGGGCTAAGGTATCTGTACAGAACGGCAAGATAACAG
>URJI01000135.1 GCA_900548215.1 uncultured Coprococcus sp.
CTGGCACTTCACGGCTATAGCCCAACGCTCACTATATATTCTGTAAGGAAAGCTGTCGCAGATTCGCTGAACCGCCGTTTCGGCATGGAGTATGTTCCTGAAGACATCTTCATGACATCAGGTGCTGCCGGAGCTCTGGCACATGCCATCAGATGTGTCACAGAACCTGGCGATGAGGTCATCACATTTGCGCCATACTTCCCTGAGTACGTGCCATACGTTGACGGAACTGGTGCTGTACTCAAGGTCGTTCCAGCCGACATAACATCATTCCAGATCAACTTCGACGCATTCCTTGAGATGATGAATCCGAATGTTCAGGCTATTCTCATCAACTCTCCGAACAACCCATCAGGAATCGTTTACTCAACAGAGACCATAACACGTCTTGCCCAGATCCTCACAGAGAAACAGGAGGAGTACGGACACGACATTTACCTTATATCAGATGAGCCTTACAGAGAGATTGTTTTTGAAGGAACTGATTCACCGTTCATATCAAAGTTTTACGACAACACGATCTGCTGCTATTCATTCAGCAAGTCTCTGTCACTTCCCGGAGAGCGTATCGGTTACGTGGCTGTAAATCCTAAATGTAAGGATGCAGAGCTCATAATCAATATGTGCGGACAGGTATCACGTTTCACAGGACACAACTGTCCTTCATCTCTGATACAGCTCGGGGTTGCAAAGGTGCTCGACGAGACATCCGATCTGTCAATCTATGAGAAGAACAAGAACATCCTGTACAAAGAGCTGACAGCTATGGGATATGAGTGTGTTGAGCCGGGCGGAACCTTCTACATGTTCCCTAAGACTCCTATTGCCGATGCAAATGCGTTCTGCAACATGACAGCCCACGAACTTGATCTGATCCTTGTTCCAGGAGACAGCTTCATGTGCCCGGGACATATGAGACTGGCTTACTGCACGACAACAGATATGGTTGAACGTTCACTGCCTCTGTTTGAGAAGGCTATTAAGATGTGCAAATAATAGTAGTTGCAAATAAATTTTTGTTTTAACAGCTGTTGTTATTTGTGTAGACCTTTCTTTGTGTAGATTTTATTTGTATAAACCTTTTTACATATTCTGTCTATGCAGATTTTGGTTGTGCATATATTGTTTCTGCAAATTATGCTTATGCAGATTTTAGGTTATAAAATTTTTATAGAAAGTATAAAGAGATAACATATGACTAACATAAAGATAATTCTCGCCTCGGGATCTCCCAGAAGAAAAGAGCTTCTAGCCCAGGCAGGGTATGACTTCGATGTGTGCCCAAGTCTTTCCGATGAAGATCTTGAACCGATGACGCCATCAGAATATGTAATGCTTCTGGCAAAGAAGAAAGCTGATGAAGTGTGCAACAGGATCATCGCGCAGGATGTAGGAAGGCGCGTTAAGAAGCTTCCTGAACGCTTTGTTGTTCTCGGTGCAGACACCGTTGTGGCACTTAACGGAAGGATTCTTGGAAAACCATATGACTACGACGATGCATACAACACTTTGAACAGCCTGTCTGGTCAGACACATCAGGTGTACACCGGCGTATGTCTGATATACGTGAACGGAAGAGCCAAGACGTCAAGCTCTTTTTATGAAAAGACAGACGTCACTTTCTATCCGGTATCCCACGATGAGATAATCCGGTACCTCGCCACAAATGAACCGTTTGACAAAGCCGGAAGCTATGGAATTCAGGGCAAAGGCGGTTTGTTTGTCAAGGGAATCGAGGGCGACTACAACAACGTTGTCGGACTGCCGCTTGCGAGGGTGTATCATGAGATAGAGAAGCTTGTTCCCGGAGAAGCTGGCATCCAGGGAATTTTCTCTAATTGCTGATTTCTTCATAAAAAGATAAAAAAATATCTCTTTTTTAGAGAAAAAATACTAAAAGCACACAAGACTTCCCGTTTTGTGTGTTTTTTAGAATTTTCCCCTTAAAAAGAGATAATTTTTTGCGCTTATTGCAAATCTAAGCTTATTATAAAGCTGAACTTATTATAAATCTGAGCTTATTGCAATTCTGAACTTATTGCAATTCTGAACTTATTGCAAATCTCCAGGTTAAATACCATACATAGCTTGTGGCATCGCCCGCATATCAGGCTGTTACATAAGTTCTTTTTTCACATTGAAGATAGTTCCAACGACCTTCGGGCCTGCATTGGATGCGACTGCTGCACCAATCTGAAAGTAATCTGATGGGCCATAGCCAACCTTCTCTGTCATACGGGCTGTCAGTTCATCTCTTACAGCCTCGTCACTTCCGTATACTATCTGGTACTCTGAACCAGCCTCCATCTCACTTGCTGTTACATCCACCATCTTTGCCATGAGCTTCTTCTCACCACGGCACTTGATGGCCGTCACGATCTCATTCGCCCAGATCTTCATGATAGGCTTCACTCCGAGTGCATCTCCAACAAGAGCTGCCGCACTTGGAATTCTTCCTGATTTTGCTGCATACTTGAGGCCATATATTCCAAAGTATATTCTTCTCTTCGGGAGTTCTTCCCTGAGATACATCACAATATCCTTTGCGTCTCTGCCTTCCTGTACCATTCTGGCAGCAACCACAACTGGATATCCATACTGTCCGCTATAACCTATTCCATCAAATACATAGATATTGCACTTTCCGGCGCACTCAGGATATTCATCCTCGAACTGATCTGCTGCCATCTGCGCATTTGAAAAAGATGCTGAACCATCCTTGTTGATGCTTACATATATAATATCTGTATAGCCCTGATCCGCCAGCTCCTTATACACCTCACCGAACTGGTAAGCTGTGATCTGCGACGTCTTTGGAAGATCATCATTTTCTGCCAAGAGTTTATAAAAACCCTCATTGTCAAAATCAACTCTGCTCAGATACGATTTACCGCCGATAACAACCGGAAAAGGAAGAATCTTTATGCCAAGGTCTTTCTCTTCTTTCTCGGATATGTCGCTGGCAGAATCAGTCATTATAATTGTTTTTCCCATAATCCATAAACTCCATTATATTAATAATGAGCAGACGCATGAAATGCGCTGCGCGCGGCGTCTGCGTGCTTCGCAAGGAATCCTCGGTCCCTCCTTACGAAATTTTACTTATCATTCTCCATGCGCCACTTGATACATCTTTTGAGATAGTGGACATAATCCGGATTCTTGCACATTCCCTTACCCTTATCATCAGATATCTTGGCAACATCCATTCCGTTACATGCGGTAGTCTTCATAACTATGTTGAGTGGCTCATCACATGTATCGTTGGAAATATATGTTCCTATTCCAAATGCAACCTTAATCCTGTCTTTGAAGCAGCTGTTGAGCTTATCTGCTTTCTCAAAATCAAGACTGTCGCTGAACAGAAGAGTCTTTGTCTTTGGATCAAGTCCAAGATTCTCGTAGTGATTAATCATCTTCTCTCCCCACTCGTACGGATCGCCACTGTCGTGTCTCACCCCGCTGAAAAGAGTTGCATATGTGAGCTGGAAATCCTTAAGAAAACAATCCGTGGTGATGGCATCCGTAAGGGCTGTTCCATTCAAAACCCCATACTCCTTAACCCAGGCATCCAGGGCATACCAATTGGAATACGCCGGATTGTGTTTGTGATTTCCCTGGCCTACGCACATGATCCACTCATGCGCCATAGTTCCAACCGGAACCAGATCGTACTTCTTTGCCAGATATACATTGCTTGTACCAACAAATACCGAACCCGGATACTTGTGCTCACTGAGTTCCTTCACAGCAAGCTCCTGCGCCTCGGCAGAAAGCCTTCTCCTGAGTCCAAACTCACTAAATGCGCCAAGATTATATACACCCGTCTCGACCTTGCGAACCTTTTCTTCAAGCTTCTCTTTGAATGATGAAATAAGCTTGTCATAGTCATCATTCATTCTGAAATACACTTCATTCACGATAGCCAGCGTAGGAATTTCATACATTGAAGTATTAAGCCATGTGCCTCTTGCCTCTATAGCAAGGCCGCACTCCGCATCATCCGATATCTCAAAATCCTCATATCTTGCCTTCCAGAGTCTGAGAAAATCCACATATGACCCCTTTATCCACTTGATATTGTGAAGATACTCCAGTTCCTCCTCCGTGAATCTTAGTTCACAGTAGAGCTGTATCTGCCTCTTGATCTCATCAACCATCTCTTTGGTGAAAACAACGCCAGTGTTTCTGCATTTGAATGACCATGTTGTCTTGTAGTCACTGAATTGATGATATATAGCCTGACCCATACTGAATTTGTACATGTCCGTCTCAAGCAGGCTTGTAATAATTCTATCCATTTTTACTCTTCTTTCTTTTATTAATCCGCCATCTTAATACTTCCACTAATAATAAGTTAGCGCAAGCCCTCATGTCAAGCACAATTGCTTCAACACTTTCTTTAATTTTAGTATTTAGATTTATTATATTTTACTTGGCTCACACCATCCATCTATTGTATAATAGTATAGTTCAGAGCCTTTTTGTCCAACAGACATCAAGTGGTCAGGCGGCTCTGATTCCATACTATGAAAAGAGGGTAATATATATGTTAGAGCAGAACTGTGAAAAAAAGCCTAAGAAATATGCTGGTATTCTTGCTCACCCAACATCATTTCCAAGTCCTTACGGAATTGGCGATCTGGGTCCGGGTGCATACCAGTTCATCGATTTTCTCGCTGCCTCAGGCATGAATGTATGGCAGGTGCTTCCACTTGGGCACACCGGTTTTGGAGATTCACCTTACCAGCCATTTTCAGCATTTGCGGGACAGCCAC
>URJI01000136.1 GCA_900548215.1 uncultured Coprococcus sp.
TGAACGAATCGATCTCGTTTCCAAATCTGATGACAGCACCTGGGTCTATGGACGTCGGCACTCCCTTCTGAAGTTTCATGCCGCCCTCGATGAACGTTCCATTGCTCGAATAATCCGTAACCACATAATTCTGTGACGCCGCCAGATATTCAACCATACAGTGTCTGCGGCTTATCCCCTGCTTTTCTATGATGAGATGACTGCACGATGCATCTCTTCCAACAACTATCGGCGTGTCAAGTGATACCAGAACTCCTGCATACGCGCCCTGAACTCCGATCATCGTTCCTCTCTTGTTCAGGTATCTCGCAGGCTGGTACATCACTTTGTTGTCAACTCTGTACTGTACTATATACTGAACCACTGCAAGGATCAGTGAACATGCTGCGCACGCAACAAATATCCAATATCCGTATCCCGCTGCATGAACCAGGAAGTTCTGTCCGAATATCCTCACCTGGGTCTCCACCTCAGATATCGTTCCAGATGTATAGGAATTGTCCACAAGATACTTTGCAAATGGATGTTTCAGGAACACTGGTATAAAAAGGACTGACAACATAGCAAGCACCGAAAGGCCATAGCTGACTGCCGAGAATATGTATGTTCTTCTCTTCTTTCCGAGCCACTGGAACAAAAGTCCAGCCACTGCCAGTACCCAGGCCGCTATAAATGCCACATACACAAATATGGCAAGTTTTTTCACACCGTCTGATATATACTTCTCATCATCAGGTCTGTCCCCCTGTGTGTTGTTTACATAAGAAAGACCATCCATGAGCTGATATGCGTTAAGTCCGGCTTCATTTCCCGGAATTATCCAGAATTCCTTATCTGTGACATCGTCATCCACGAACACTTTCTGTACTGCGTCTGCGCAGGCAGCAAACGCCGGATCACTCATCTCCTCATACGTCCTGTCGTATACTTTTGCATCAGCCTTATCAAAATCCCAATAGTCCACACTTATATATCTGCCAAACGTGAGTGCCAGTCCTGTGGCAAGCAGAACTGATATCACTATTTTCATAACCAGGTTTGCCTTCATATTTCTGCTCCTTATCTATTCGTATGTTACATACAGCTCCACACTGCTATGGCCGAGTTGTTATCCATATTCACATCCCTGCCATTTGCCTTGACTACCTCTGACATGGATGCCATCCATTCATCCACTGTCTTTGCTTTTTTCAGAAGCTTTGTCATGGTCTTTTCATCTATAAGTTCCCAGAATCCGTCCGTACACAACAAGAAAGCCTGTTTTCCCTCAAGAAAAATGGCTTCCCTGCATTCGTATTTCTTTGATTCCCATGGGCTTCCAAGCACACGAAGCAGCTTATTCCTGTCCTCATGGCCCCGTATATTCTTCTCCTTCAGTTTGTGCGCAAGCACAAGCATCTGCGGAACACTGTGATCCAGCGTTCTCTCCTTTAATTTATTGTTATGGAAATAGTACAGGCGTGAATCGCCTATATGAGCCCAGCGTATCTGATCAGCACACACATCAAGAACTACCAGCGTAGTCTTCATCCCATTTGAGCGGTCATGCTCCTGTGCACCAAGTATCTCTGTCTGAGCGTTCTCGAATATATCAGACAAAATATCTGTATCCTGTATCCCCTTATTTTCAAAAATCTTTCTCGCAGACTCCATCGCCATGGCCGATGCGACCTCACCTTTTCCATGTCCGCCAAGGCCGTCCGCAACAGCAAATACATATCGTCCATCTCTGTGAAACTCTGCTATGGAATCTTCATTTTTTTCCCTGTTTCCTATGTCAGAATACAAACTGTATGTGATCATGTCTCTCGCCCTCCATAAACATGAAAATTATACCATGATACGACATGCTGCACTTATTGTCATGTCTAATATGCAAGTTAGCCTGTCTAAATTAAAATCCTGTTCTCTGTGGCAGACTGATAACCTCTGCATCTTTGAAAGTATCATCGATCTGAGCCTGTTCTGATTCTGCAGATGTCACTTTAAGGCCTGCCGCATCCGCCAGAATTACATCGGGCAGAAGTTCTTCATCCCGGGTAAGTTTATCCCAGTCTGCATTTCTGAAATTGTCCAGCAGATAAAAGTGTACGCCACCAGCATTATCAACCCATGTATCAGTCAAATTTCCATCGTCATAGTAAATAACATTCTGCTCTTCAAGAAAGCTGTACTGTATGGTCAGCTCGCCCTGGCTGTACCTATACACTTTGTCATATCTTTTGCCATTGCTGTCTTTATCTACATAATTTCGTATCAGACAGGCATTTTCCCCTGTACGTTCTATCTCATACTTATTTACACTATTGCCATAGAAAACATTTTCCGGAGAGCCATTTATCAGTGCATACATGGCATACATGACATCATCTCCATCCATGATGAACATTTCGCAAATACCATCCCCGTCAATATCGCAGAAGCAATACCCCAGGCTCTCAGGCTTAAAATTTATGATCTCGGACCAACTTGAGATATATCCAATATAAAGGCTTTTCGAATCAGGGCCACAGTGTCCAAGCATCTCCCTGTACCCGTTATACTCATGTATCACATCGGCGTATGCTTCCTCATAATCAATATCCTCCCGCTCAACAACTACAGAATCCTGCTCTGAAGTGTCAGCGTCAGCCTGTTCTTCTCCCGAATTTTTGTTTGAATTTTTTTCTGATTTCTCATCCGGATCACTCTCTGAATCTTCCTCTGAAACGTCCTTAGAGTTATTCTTTTCCGCTGATCCATCTGCGTCATCCGTATTCTCTGACACAAGGTTTCCATCATCAGATATCGCAAATCCAAGTTCATTCAGGTAATCCGCATCTATACCGCAGCCAGATAGCAGCACCCCCACTAAAGATAAAACTATTACACAGCTCAACTTTTTTCTCATTATCTCTGCCCCCTCATTAAACCTCATCTCATCAAAGACACCATTGCCGGAAACTGATTCTGCATGTCAAATTTTCATAGAAAACTTAATACATCTTTTTATCACTTAAAACTGTCTGAATACGTCCGTCCTATCCGGATCTGCTCTCCGCCCTGCATCGTTATCATAGAATGATTGTAGTTCTTCACATAATCCATATTCACGATCGCCGCAGCGTGGCATCTCACAAAATTATCAGGCAGTTCTTCCACAATCTCGCTGAGAGGTTTGTACTCATAGAAAATTCCATCCTTCGTATAAAATTTTGTCACTCTGTTCTCTAAACGTATGAATTGGATATTTCTGCAGTCAAGCACATTCACTGTTCTGTCATACCTGATCTTTATGTAACACTTGCGGTCTTCGTTGATCTTCTCATTGATCAGATCCATATAATACTTTATAAGTCTGTTGTCATGCTTATGCTTCAGCACACAACATACATGTGACGCCTCATATACATCCACGTCATCCGGCACATAGTCTGCATAAAAAATGACCTTGCAAGAAGGCGAAGCCATATTCACAAGCTTCGCTAGTTCGACTCCAATCTGTTTATTTGCAAACACGATCTCCGTAATAAACACATCACAATCGAATCTTCCTTCATCAAGATCTAATGTTACCGAATCAGGGTTATATGAAACAATCTCCACATTTTCCCTACCAATATTAGTATTTTGGATCTGCATCTCAAGCAGTGCCACTGTCTTTTGTGAATTTGCAAATGACGCATCACATACTCCGATTTTCATTTTTGATGCTCCTCCCCTCATTTTTCTATGAACATCTCGCCTCATCGGCTATAAATTTATCGGAATATATGATGGTTATCAATTATTACCAAACCCTAAAAAAGATAAAGTAATGTTCTGAATAACCATGGAAAAATGACATCAAATCATTGTATTGTCTATTTGTTGGTTTACATTGTCTATTTGTTCGGTTTGTTTTCGCCTCGACAAAATCTCTCATAAATCGAACGTTTTAATATTGTATTAACGTTTTATCTAGTATATATTTTTATTGTATTTAGTATATTTTTCATCATGCAACTTTTGAGGGGGACACAACACATGAAATACAGAACAAGACCGGCAGAGAATATATGGTCTCTGGAAGAATTATTTACAGATTATTTTGGACTCAGCATACCTATAGTCCCACAGACATCTTCTTTTTCCAATAAGCATACCTTTAACAGGTTATTTTTCTCACAGAATACTAATCAATATACAGATGTGGACACCATATTGTCATTTTCAGTGTTTAAAGACAGCGACTTAGATAAACTCAAGGCAGAAGCATCATCAATATCAAAACCTATTTTTTACATTATACGGCCTGATGAGAACTTTCCTACAGGTTCAAAACTGAGTGTTCTCTTTTCCAATCTTGCCAACAAAAACTTTACTGGAAAAGAACAGCCACCAGCTATCAGACAGCTGCTTCGC
>URJI01000137.1 GCA_900548215.1 uncultured Coprococcus sp.
AAATGTGACTTCTTTTTTGAATTTGATGAAAAAGTCCTTGACTTTTTGTCTCTGGTAAGACAGCTAAGAGTATTCTGGTTTCCTGTGGTGCGAGACTTGCACCATTTGACATTAAGGAAAAGGTGTGTGAATATAAGTCTATCCTAATTATTACTCAAATGAAGATTTTAGTACTATTTGTGATGGTATTAAAAAGGAAATTGATAAGGGTGTATTTCTTGTTAAGAGGAAAGATGAAACAGATTTGTCTGTATTTGAAGAAAAATATGGATATACATTACTTACAGAAATTAACGATTATATTAATCTGTTTTGGCATCCTTGTATTAGAGGATATTGTAATACTAAAGAATCTATTGTATTATTCTCCGTTTTGAAAAAGGAAGGAGATTCTAGTGATGACATATTATTCTATGAAAATAGTTTGATTTCAATGGCTAAAGATTGGGAAAATATGGATATAGATGGAGAAGTGGAAGATAAGCCAATTGCCAATTCTCTAAAAGAACTTATTAACAATATGAATGTCAATCCTAATATTCGGGAAAAGGAGGAAAACAAATGCTGCTTATAGGATCCAGGATTCAGGAGTACCGGAAGAAAGCCGGGCTGAATCAGGAGGAATTTGCGGAAAAGATGGGAGTCAGCAGACAAGCTGTGTCCAAGTGGGAGAGGGATAAGGCGTATCCTGATCTGGACAGGCTTGTGTGTATATGTGAGATTCTGGATGTACAGGTTGGAGAACTTATATATGGAAAGGGTGAGGAGCCGGAGGCGCCGGAAGAGGTGTCCGGGGATGGGACTTCAGCGAATAATGCTGTCCATCTGAAGAATCTCAGGGGAAAAGGCAGGCTTGCCAGATTGAAAATATTATTTTGCGTGATGGCAGCCATATGCGTTTTCTGTGTAATTGTGGTGGCGGGGCTGTTTGTGAGGAACGAGTGGACCAGACATTCAGATAAGAACGGGAATGTGCGTGTGGAGAAGGTGTATCAGCAGTATACAAAAGCTGATTTGGCATATTTTGATGACAATGGCCGAAAGATCATGGATACTGTGTGGCTTGATGTACCGGGGGTACGGGATGGAGATTACATACAGTTGTACACAGGGGTGGACGGTGATGGTCTGTTTCTGAATTACAAGACATCAACCATAATTGCCGCAGCATTTGTCATGCTGGTGTTTATTATTCTTCTGACCCTCATTGGGCTTGAGATAAGAAGGATGAAGAAAGAAGATACACTTCAGATCATACTTGAGGATAAGACAGCCGATGAAAAAATGTAAAAAAATTGTCTGCACGATCGTAATAGCATGCATACTGGCGGGAGCTGCATTTGTCGCTCTTGAGTTTATGGGCATTATTGATCTGAACAGTGCGCAGAAGACGGAAGAAAAAAGTGAAACTGAACAGGATGGAAATAAAATAGCTGACGATGAGACAGAGCCATGGCATATAGTGTTCAAGGGATATGCCTTCTCTGTGAAGCCGGTAGGACTGGCGATCATACATGAGAGTGGCTGCCTTAACATAAGAAGCTGTGATGATTATCTGATACAGATCGATGTGGAGGATAAGACGATTGCGGACTTCTGGGACAACAGAGAGCAGCGCAAGAAAAATATTGAGGACGCAGGTTATGTGATGGAGCTGGAGCCTGAGAAGTTCGAGATACAGGGGAAGGAATATATCAGATACATAGCGAGTCTTGCAAATGAACGAGGTGCGAAGTTCGATAGATCATATTTCTATCAGCTTATATGTGATGCCGGGGAAGGTCAGCGTTTCTTTACTTCGATAAGATTTGATGGGATAGATATAGATGCGCTGAGCGGGGCGGAGAGAGCTGAGGTATATGAGAAGGCTGCCGATGAAGCTGTGGCCATTGTTGCGGGGGCCGTTCCCACAGATGAGACAAATGATATGACAGGCGCATACTGGCAGGAGGACGAAGCTATGGAGACGGGAGTAGTGGACAGTGTCGTGAATGGAGATACTACCGTGTCATATGAAATCCCTGAAAATTACAGCCTTCAGAATGAGGATTTGTCAGGTAAGACATACTATTCAGACAGTGATAAGATCACGGTCGTGACTTCGATCGTACCGTATAGCTGGATGACAGCATCTGATATGGCAGACAGAAAGACCGGGGCCGGAATATCAAAGGTAACAGAGGAAGGTCAGTGTGAGGTAAATGGTGTGACATTTTATTACTACACATATTCGACCTTATATATAAAGGACGGCAAGAGAAATATCACATACTATTTTAATGCATATGCTGATCTGAAGGATGGGAACATATATACAGTCAGCGGATTTGCCGATGATAATCCGGATGCCATGGACAGAGACACTTATTATAGTTTCATGAACATTACGGAGAAATAAACACTATAGATTACAAAAAAGTGACGAAAACACCTATGGTTTCGGTTTGCTACTCATAGTTGCCCCGTTGCAACCGATTACGGCTTGATAAAATATAGTGACATTCTTAATAATAAAGCCACTAGGTTTTAAGGAGGATTATTATATGAGGAACAGGAAAATGTTGATTGCAGGACTTATCACGGTGGTGATGGGAATTTCTATAGTTGGATGTGGAAATGATGGCAAATCCACCAGAGAGACGGAGTCAACAGAGCAGGTAACCGAAACAGAAGTGGCAACAGAGGAGGAAACTGAGGCTGAGGATACAGGTGATGCTGAATATGATGATTCATATGCAGATGAAACCGATTACAGTGATGACAGTGAGGAATCCACAGAATTTACAATGCCTGTATATGAGGATTTCACATTGGCATCGGGACTCAGCGAGAATTACGCAGATCTTGACAATAGGTCATTTGTATATAATGGAAAGAAATTCACTTTAGGTGAGTCCACCTTGAAGGATCTTATAGACGGTGGAATACCATTTGAGCAGAATTCTCTCAATAACAGTGGCAACAATGTAAATAAAAATTACGAAACTGACAGATACACAGCAGAAATCAATGACTACGTAACGATGCAGTTTATGTTTGGCAACTTTACTGACAGTGAGCAGAAGGCAGAGGATTGCGTTCTCTCATATGTAAGGTATTCACACCTTTTTGTGCCAAACCCGGATTATGATGCCAGCATGAATGCGGAGATCAGTGAGATGATGCTTGACGGCGCAAAGCAGGTGAACTTCTCATTCCCTACAACTATCACTAAGGACCAGTTGCTTGAAAAGTGCGGTGAGAATGCAGAAGTAGATGGCAAGATAGTCAAGTACAGTGTAGATTCTGAGGTTTATATGGGAAGCAGCGGCTATACATTTGAGTTTGACGATACAACAGGACAGCTCAAAGAGGTCAGAATAAGCTGGCTTCCGTAACTAAAAAGTAATCAGAATAAGAGCCAGAAGAAAAGCCGGATATCTCTATAAAATAGGGATACCCGGCTTTTGTGGAGAGGAGGGTGCGGACAAAGGAGAGTGTGAATAAAAGTCTGTAAATGTGATCTCCTATGATAATAACTGGGCTGAAGGCTCTAGACAGAACGTTCAGCCCTTGTTTTATATATAACAGTGTTGTTTTAAGCATGTCAAGAGCAGGTGAATAAATCCACCTGTAAAACAAGCTTTGAACTTTATTCTGGGAGTCGTCCTTCGTACATGATGCTCAACTCTCCATAAACCTGTCCCCAGTTTCGCAACGGGAGTGTCCATTTCTTAGTTGCTTCAAAAGTGGATATGTAGAGCGCCTTTAGCAGTGCTGTATCGCTAGGAAATACACTCCGCTGTCGGTTAAGTTTTCTATAGGTCGCATTTAGGCTTCCAGACGAACGGACAGGCTTGCGCTATGAGCTTGTCGGGGACTACTATCTGATTGCCGGAGAGGACGAGCCGGAGGGTAGACCCATCGGCATTTGGGGACAGCGACACCTGCGATATATCCGAAAGCACAAGGTCAGCTTGTATGCCGAGCTGCTGTCAAGCGACGGTGGCTTTTCCTTTGCGGGTAGTATTCAAGAAGTCATAAAGTTCCGTGAGTAATGGAAGAAGCCAGCGTTTGCGGAAATGTCACAATTTA
>URJI01000138.1 GCA_900548215.1 uncultured Coprococcus sp.
TGATTCTTTTCTGTCACGCCCTCTCGACTCATCGCTGAACGAAGCGTAACAACTGAGTATCTGATGTTCTCTTTTTTCCTGTTCCTCACGTATCGTCATATAAATCTCCTGTCATACAAATACAACTTCCATAATATACAACTGCTACTTAGAATGCATGTGCCCAAAGCCACACATTTTTATTATTCTACTTTTTTTCGCAAAATCCTTTTTTTATTTTTCAAAAAATATCCCAAAGAATTAAAGTTCTTCAAATACAAACAAATATGGGCACGCTCCCCATACATACAAGGGAATCTATGCCCATATCTCATAAAATCTAATATATGTCTTTGTATTTTAGTTTATAACACCATCAGTTCTTCGCTCCCATACGGCTTCCATCCTGTCTTATGTCAACTTCGCTTCCATCCCTTGCATCAAGCATGATCAGCTGAATTGGATACGTGTCATCATATTCATCATCAATCTGAGCGAACGCATACACTGGTATAACCTGATATCTGCCCGGTTCCACATATGTTCTGAAATATGTGAGACGCACATCATTAAATATCACATCTGAATATCCAATATAACCTTTAAAATGTTCCGGTATGGCACTCTCAAGACTTTCCACAGCCTCGTCCCATGTCAGCAAATTCCCCGCATCCTTCAGATCCCCTGCTGATCTCATTGGCCACTCACATGATATACCAAGCAGCCCTGCAGACGAAACACTCATAGAGCAGCCCGATATCTCCGCATAGTAATAATTAGAGCCACTGTAATCTTCCTCCACCTGTGTGCTGTTATGCGATATCGTATCCACACCAAATGCCTGTGGCTGATACAGATCCACCGCATTCACAGAAGCACTCATGCTTACAGAATAACCGTCCTTTTCATACGCTACAGGTGCTCCATATTCGTCCATATACTCCATATACAGCTCATTCACATCCGTCACGACAACATCCTCAAGGCCAATCTTCGCAGCATAATCTCTTGCCTGTTCTGTAACCTGTTCCACCGTCAGTTCACACTTGTTCGGCATCTCAGCATCCACTGTCGGTTCGTCACCACCCCCCCCGCTGTCATCATCCGCTATCAGATATTCAGCAGATGTATAACCTACATGAGTCGCACCTTTATCCCTAAGCTCATCCGTTATCTCGGCAGCATCATCAACTGCATTTACATAAAACCCGACATCCGTTGACCATTCAGGGTTTGTGAACAGTACATTGTAAGCTTTACCGTCTATATTACCGATAAAACTGTCTGAACTATAGTCAACCGCAGCGCCCTTATCAGCAAATATCGCATCCACCTGCTCATCAGTCACATTATCCTTGTCATCATAAGGATAATTAAAAATACCTTCATCCTCGTCAAACAGTGATTCGAGCATCTGCTTCCTTTCGTCCGAACTTATATTATCCATATAATATTCTTTCGTATACATTTTATCTTTTTCCGGAACTTTTATATCGTCAGTCTCTATAGATATACTGTTAAGTTCTGTTCCATCAACAGAAAGTTCCATATGTGCATTTTCAGGAATGCTCAGGTCATGGACCAGACCGCCTATACTGTCGGTTCCCACTATCTGCGACATATCACCGGCAGCAGTATCTCCAGAGCTTTCTGTCGTAACGGCACTCCCACTGTACTCTGCAACGCTGTCCCCACTTATGACATCAACTCCATAATCAACTTTTTTCTCCCCGCAGCCCCATACAGCAAATGCCGACATGAGCAGCATGGCACACAGAATACTTCTCTTATTTTTTCTTTTCATCCGCATCCCCCTTAACCTTTACATAGTAAGTACGGTCATTGTAATAATCATTTATTGCTACATATGCATGATCAATCTCACTTTCATCCACCAGAAAAGCAATCTTGTAAGTCACTGGCTCATCGATCGGCAGTTTTCCAAGACAATAAATACTGCTGCTGTCTCTAAATATATCTATATCATCATCAACACAATCCACATATGCAGCTTCATTAAGTGTCATCCGCAGTTGTCTGCCATACTCAGCATATAGATAATTGATATCACTGTACTCCTGCAATCCGCCATTGCCATCATCCTCAGCAAGCACAAGTCCCGCTGTTGTATAATAACAATCTCTTACAATCTTATTAGTATATGTTACATCAGCAACAACCCACACAAGCCTGCTGTCATTGACTTCTCCCCACTCAGAAAAGTTATTGTCATCGCCCGCCTTAAGTCTTCTGCATGTAACCTCATTTAATGTACTGTCCGGATTCATGAATTTTGTTCCGAAGGTACCATCATAACTGTAATAACTTGACATACACAACGGATCAAAATCATCAAGTTTGTCACACACCTGTATATCATTTATCACCGTCTGGACACCTTCACCCCATACTTCTTCGCCCTTTTTTGCAATCACATCATCCCACTCCACCGTTTCATCTGCTGTACCTTTATCTTTCGAGTTCAAATCACTGTATTTGTATACTTCAATCCAATATGTCATATCGTCAGAGGCATTCTCCACGCGCATGGAAGCAATAATCTTCTCAAGATCCTCACCAGCTATATCTCTTCCAATAAAAAGCTGGATCATCAGATTCTTCTTTTTTAACGGAATATAGACATCTCTATTGAACTCTCTTGTGACATCACCGGACTGCAGTATAAAGTATTCGTAATCTCCGGCTTTTCCCGTGTTGGCACTCTTCATATTCTCACCGACAAAACTGAAGACATCATCATCCCATTCATAAGGAAGTACCGATATACCATAACACTTACTTTCATCCTCTGAATCGTATTTGCCTTCCTCTGTCTGCACCTCGCCTTCAGGAAGCCAGTCAAAATATACCTCTATATGCCTTGATTTCTTGCTGTATGGCGTATATGTTCCCGACGCATCTTTCTTGTACACTTCATCACCCTCATCCAGATAGCCATACTTTGCTTTCTTCGGATCATAAGTCTCCTTCTCTGTAGTCTCTGCAATCAGCGCATCTGACCCTGTAGCAATGCCGTCGTTTATACCTATATCCACTTTCAGATCCATGCCATCCCTCGTCACTGTCATCTTGTATAGATTGACTGCAGCATGTATTGTCACAGGAACCAAGACTACACATATAAGTACAGCCGCAGCAATCTTTACTGATCTGTTCAGGATTTTTCCCCTAACCGCTGAACTATGGGGATTTTCGATGCTATCGTTTTTTTCAAGTTCCTTAAGGCCTGCAATCATTTTCTCTTTATGCTGCCTGTATTCTTCCGAAAACTCATGAATTTCCAAGCCATCGTCAACATTTTTATTAATGTTGTTCTCCATATAACATCATCTCCTTTCCCAGAAGTTTTCTTGCTTTTTTGAGCGCCCTCTCATATTTTTTTCTTACAGCAGCCTCATTTAAACACATTATAGCCGCGGTCTCCTTATTGCTTAGCTGCTGTAACGTTCTCAGCCTTAGAACAGTCGCATCATCATCCGAAAGCATGCACATAAGTTTTTCCACCAATTGTCTGTCCTCAATCTGCTCAAAAACGCTTTCAGAATTTTCATCCTTCTGTATATTTTCTGTCAACGATGCCCCAGGTGAACTGTCCTCATTATCCCATGCAGTAGATGCATCATAGGAAGCAGGCTGTCTCTTATTAGCTCTGTACATATCTATTGATATTCCCTTTGTTATCCTCAATATGTACACCAATCTCCTCTTGTCTGACATTTTGAAAATATCATGTCTATGTTTTATGACTCTCACAAATGTCTCCTGTACTGCTTCCTCCGCCTGCCACACATTCCCCAATATCGAATATGCAATCCTGTACAACTGCTGCTCATACAATTCATAATATTCTGCTATCTTATCGCTGTCTTTCATAGTCCGTTGCATCATTATTCCTTTTACTCACATTCCCTAATGTATTATCTGCGCAAAATTACATCTATATAATATGACGAATGCCCAGTTTCAAACGTGACACCATTTCGTATTTTTTTCAAATTTTTCACCAAATTATTATCCATATTTTCTTCATTCACATCAAGTCATTCATATCAAG
>URJI01000139.1 GCA_900548215.1 uncultured Coprococcus sp.
TGGATTGTAGCTGACCATCTCGTCATCTTGCCCGTCTATGGATTTGGAGTATTTGGCTCCGTTCTTGATATCCTCCAGAATGCCCTCGTACATGGAGATCGTCTCATTTACTCTATCCTGTGTCCACACATATTTTTTGCCACCGGATATATATGAACTACCGATGATACTTTTGAGCTCGACTTTTTCGTTCTCAAGCCATGCCTTATACTCGTCGTATGTCCACCACTCAATATCAGGAGTTGGGAACTTTTCTTCAAACTCGGCGTCGGTCATGGCTTCAAATGTCTTTCCATTATCAAAGCTGTAATATGTCTTGCCGTCATCCGGATTTATATAGGACATTATTGTCTCCGTATCAACCGTGTCTGAAAAAGTGGTATTGGTAGTATCTGTAGCTTCGGTGACCGTACTGGATTCATCGCCCTTGGCCGATGTTGCAAATACTGTCACTGTTCCGGTGACTAAGACCATCGCTACAGCGAATGATATGATAGTCGTCTTTTTTGTTTTCATAATTGCTGTTATCCTTTCTTCGATTGCGTTTCTGCTAAAGTGGTTGAAGAGTGGCATAAAACCGCCCTTTGTCTCCTCCATACTGATCAGAGCCTTTGCGTAGGACGCCCTGCTTGTGCCTCCGAAATGGTGAATCACAGCCTCGTCGCAGGATAGCTCTATGTCTCTGTTGGCGAGAAAGTACATAATCCATACCAGAGGGTTAAACCAGTGTATGCAGACAGTGGTGATCAGCAGAAACTTGGTAACTGTGTCAAATCTTCTAATATGTATAAATTCATGTTCCAACACGTAACACAGGGTATCTTCGTTTTCCCAGTCAGTTTTCTTGGACATAAGAATCACTGGATGCCACACGCCAAATGTAAGCGGTGCCGAGATCAGATCTGACTGTCGTATGGACAGCTTGCGTTTTAAATTGTGAGTCTCCAGCCATCTGAGTGCAAATGCATTTTCAACTGGTAATGATGTCTGAAATTCCCTGTAGCATCTGATATATGCCGAGATAAAAAATACCGCGCAGAGAACAAGTCCTGCCACCCAGATGATATCCCACGCTGAAATCGTGAGAGTAGGAATCTGAGATTGAGGTGCCTGGGTGGAGACAGGCCCTTGCGTATTGACCGGCATGAATCTGACAGCCGGTGTTTCATTTATGTCAGAGACTGTTTTCTTTCCCAGCAGAGAATAGATGCTAAACTTAGATGGACATGAAAATGGTATTAGCAGCCTGATGATCGTGATTCCCCACAGTATCAGGAATGTCTTTTTAGGCAATCGGTTAATTGCCAGAGCGCGAATGACTGTGATCACCATGATCATGACAGCCCCGGCAACGCTCATTTGCAGTAAGCTCATATTCATCACCTCACTCCAAATCGTTGACGATCTGTTTTAGCTTTGCGATCTCCTCAGGAGAAAGCTTCTTTCTGCCGAGAAGAGCGGCAAATAGTTTGTCGGCAGATCCGTCGTAGACCTTATTGATAAGTTCAGTTGTCTCGGCCTCCTGTACCTCCTCCTTTGGTATTATGGCGTGGCACATGAAATTGGGCTCAGAGCGTTCAATTGCTCCTTTTTTGATGCACCTCTTGATCAACGTATATGTAGTGTTCATGTTCCAGCCAATTTCTTCTTTCAGGACATCGGAGATATGTTTGGCAGTTGTGTCGCCCTCGTCCCAGAGGACTCCCATCACCTTAAGTTCTGAATCAAAAAGTTTTATATCCATATGTGTTCTCCTTCACAAACTACTGCAGTAGTATTATGTCTTTATAATACTTTTTAGCTAATAAAATGTCAATACTACTGGAGTAGTTTGAATTAAAATTAATATTTGCAGCATGGCGTGACTGATTCTGGCAGGTGATAAGATTTTGAAAGTTGACAGGATTTCTGTCCGGTTTTTATAATAATGTTTATGAGTACATGAAAGAAGGATTTTACATATGGATATAAAGAAAGTTGCTATCTTAGGAGCCGGAGCTGTAGGCTCTTATATGATATGGGGACTCTCAGAAAGAGATGACATAGAGCTTGGAGTTATAGCCGAAGGCGAGCGTGCCGAGAGGCTTTCCACAAATGGCTGCCTGATAAACGGCGAGACATACAGACCGGAGGTGTGGACACCGGAGCAGGCTCATGGAGTTGATCTTCTCATAGTGTGTCTGAAGTACGGGGCACTTCCGGGTGCTTTGGACAGCATAGTAAAGGCAGTCGGTGAGAACACCGTTGTTATGAGTCTTATGAACGGTGTGGACAGTGAGGAGATCATTGCTGAGAGAATAGGGAATGAGAATATATTGTATTCGCTTATAAAGGTTGCATCCCACAGAGAGGGGCAGGGGTACTTTTTTGATCCTGAGACGACCATAGGCGTCATTTATGGGGAGACTGGGGCTCCGTATGTTAGTGAGAGAGTTCAGGCGATCGTCAGGCTGTTTGATGGAACAGGACTTCATTACACGATATCGGATCATATCATGGTTGATCTGTGGAGCAAATTCAGACTCAACGTGTGCAACAATCTGCCACAGGCTATCCTTGGTGCGGGAGTGGGCTGTTACAGGGACAGTGAACACATGAGGATCATAAGCGATGCACTCAAGTCTGAACTTGAGGCGGTGGCTACGGCGAAGGGGATAGACCTTTCACTTGCCGAAGGGCCATCGGTGTACGGAAGTGCGGTTCCACCTTCAGCGAGATATTCGACACTTCAGGATCTTGATTCTGGAAGGCATACAGAGATAGATATGTTCTCGGGTGCACTAGTAAGAATGGGAAGAGAGCTTGGAATTCCGATGCCTTACAATGAATTTGCGTATCATATGATAAAGGCGTTGGAGGAGAAAAATGACGGGCTGTTTGACTACGAGGGCAGGGAGAATGAGAGAACCTGTGCAAGGTGATATGCTTCGACGGTTGTATTGATGGTATGTTAGCATTGATACTGACTGGTGTAAGCTTTTTTGTTTTCATAATAAGAAAATGCTTTGATACATTTGCTAAATTAAGGAGGTATTGTCTATCATGTTGACATCACTTGCGCTCATTTTCATAGTCGGACTGGCGATGGGCGCCATCTGCCAGAGGCTTAAGCTGCCGCGCATCATAGGAATGCTGGCGACGGGAATCGTTCTTGGTCCGTATGTGCTGGATCTCTTTGATCCGTCTATATTGTCCATATCTGCGGATCTCAGAAAGATAGCGCTTATCATCATACTTATCAAGGCAGGACTGTCCCTTGACCTTAAGGATCTGAAGAAGTCGGGACGCTCGGCTGTGTTGCTCTCATTTGTCCCGGCGTCATTTGAGATCATCGGATACATACTGTGCGCACCAGTTATACTTGGAATAAACCGCATTGAGGCAGCGGTCATGGGAGCCGTGCTTGGGGCGGTATCACCGGCGGTCGTTGTTCCGAGAATGGTGAGTCTCATAGAGAAAAAGTACGGAACTGACAAGGCGATTCCGCAGATGATACTTGCGGGAGCGTCCTGCGACGATATATTTGTCATAGTGCTTTTTACCACATTTCTCAGCATGGCGCAGGGCGGAAGTGCTCATGTCATGGATTTTGTGAACATTCCAATATCCATCGTGCTTGGAATACTGCTTGGAGTTGTTGTTGGATATGGGCTCTATCTGTTCTTTGAGACATCATATGCAAGGAAACACTGCGTGAGAAACAGCATGAAGGTCATCATCGTGCTGGGATTTTCGTTCCTGCTTATAGCGATAGAGGGATGGCTTGAGGGAAAGGTGTCGGTGTCGGGACTCCTTGCGGTGGTGGCTATGGCATGTGTCCTGAAACTCAAATGTCCA
>URJI01000140.1 GCA_900548215.1 uncultured Coprococcus sp.
CAGGCGTATATCATGAATGGAGAGACATTCAAGAAGAGTGTTGTATCGATGGTTGCGGCGGTTCTCGGAATGATCCCTGAAGGACTTTATCTGCTCACAACTGTTGCGCTTGCACTCAGCACAATAAGACTTGCGAAGAAACAGGTGTTACTGCATGACATGAAGAGTATAGAGACACTTGCGAGAGTCGATGTGCTCTGTGTGGATAAGACCGGAACCATCACTGAGCCGGGGATGCAGGTTACAGAGCTGGTGATAAGCGGCAGATGCGGCGATGCCGAGATGGACAAGAGAGCATTTGCGCACTTGCTGGCGGATTATTCGTCTGTCATAGAGGACAACAATGCCACAATGGAGGCGATCAGAGCCTATGTGGCTAAGAATGAGATAGAGAAGGGCAGCAGGACACTGCTCAAGACACAGCCTTTCACATCGGCGAACAAATACAGTAAGGTGTCATTTGTCGAGGGAGACTATATGCTGGGTGCTCCGGAGTTTATAATGAAGGATAGGTACGATGAGATATCCGAAGAGATAGAGGAGTACCAGAGCAAGGGATACAGAGTCCTTCTTATGGCGGAGTCAGGTAGCAGTGCTATGGCTGATACAGAAAATGCGGCAGATACAGACAAGTCAGGCCAGCAGGCCCCGGGTGTGAAAGGGGCAGCAGATATGGCATCAAGCCGTGCTGGTATGGTGAGCCCGATAGGATACATAGTTCTCTCTAACCCAATAAGGGAAAATGCCGAGAGCACATTTACATATTTCAAAGAGCAGGGCGTTGCCATAAAAGTCATATCCGGAGATAACCCTGCCACAGTATCAGAGGTGGCAAAGCGGGCAGGCATAGATGGAGCGGAGAACTATGTGGATGCTTCCACTTTGGCGTCTGAGAAGGATATAACTGAGGCTGTGGATAGATATACAGTATTTGGAAGAGTTACGCCTAAACAGAAGCAGCTCATAGTCAGGGCTCTCCAGAAACAGAAACACACGGTTGCCATGACTGGTGACGGTGTAAATGATATACTCGCAATGAAGGATGCTGACTGCAGTATTGCTATGGCATCCGGAAGTGAAGCGGCTGCGCAGGCGGCACAGACGGTGCTTCTGGATTCGGATTTCGGACGTATGCCATATGTGGTGTTTGAGGGAAGACAGGTGGTCAACAATATACAGAGATCAGCAAGCCTCTTCCTTGTTAAGAACATATTCTCACTGCTGATGGCCATATTCTCAGCGATATTTGCGATCACTTATCCGCTGGAGCCATCACAGATATCACTCATAAGCATGTTCACCATAGGATTGCCGGGATTCCTGCTGGCACTTGAGCCGAACAGGGATCGTATAGAGGGAAACTTTATGGCAAATGTCATGTTAAAGGCATTGCCTGCGGGACTCACGGATGTGTTGTCGGTCGGAGCACTTGTAATCTGCGGACAGGTATTCAATCTCCCGAGTGAGGATATAGCCACAGCCGGCACGATGCTTCTTGCGGTTGTCGGATTCATGATAATAATCAAGATCAGCCATCCGTTCAACAAGATGAAGTATGGTGTACTTCTTATCAACATAATCGGACTGCTGTTCTGTGGCCTTTTCCTCGGCAGGCTGTTTGCCATAGAGTCGATATCCAACATATGCTTCCTGCTCATGGTTGTATTTGCATTTGCTGCGGAATCCATGTTCAGGTATCTGACATTGTTTGTTGAAAAGCTCAGCAGCTTCTTTGGAGACGAGAAGAACAGACGTAAGATCAGAAGAAAGATAAGGAAATATAACATTTTTAAGTAGAGAATTGTCGAAAAAAGAATATAATAAACATAAAGATATACTCATAAGAAGCAATATTGTTTTTTATGAGTATGTTTGTTTATGAGGACAATATGAAAAAAGGGACAGGTATCTCCGCCCCCCGAGGGGGAAAGGAAGACAGGTACCTTCGTCACTGGAAAAAGATTGTGAGGAGGTGTGAGATGGCGAATACAACGAAGAAGGCGCTTGAAGTCTCGCTTAAGAAGCTGCTCAAGGAAAAGCCATTTGACAAGATAACAATAGCGGATCTCACTGGAGACTGCGGGATAAGCAGGATGACATTCTATTATCATTTTCAGGATATATATGAGCTTGCTGAGTGGGTTTGTATAGAGGATGGGAAGCAGGCGCTGAAGGATAAGAAGACCTACGATACCTGGCAGGAGGGCATGATACAGGTGTTTGAGGCTGTGCTGGAGAACAAGCCATTTATCGCAAATATATACAGGTCGGTGGATAAGGCAAAGATAGAAAACTATCTGTATAAGCTGTCGTATCAGCTCATAGCGGATGTGGTGGATGAGAAATGTGCAGGGGATAACCTTTCTGAGACTGACAAGCAGTTCATAGCAGACTTTTACAAGTATGGATTTGTGGGGATTATGCTTGACTGGGTAGACAAGGGGATGAAGGACGATTATCATAAAATAGTGGAGCAGCTTAGCACCACGCTTCGTGGAAATATAGCAAATTCTATTCATAATTTTGAAATCGAGATGTAAAAGCAGAAGGCTGATCAGGATAAAGGGACCTGTTACTACGGGGATATACGGGGAGTGCTTATGAGTCGAATGATAGATAAGAAAAGGAAATTGCCGGGGATAATACTGATAACGGGAGGAATCGTGCTGGTTGCGATGGTCATCCAGGCGTTCATACTCAGTTTTATCAATAACAGGAGTTTTGACAGGACCTCGCAGGTGCTGCTGGATCAGGTCGATAATGTAATTGAGAAGAATAAAGCAAGTGAGGATGATCTGATAGACTCCCTTAAGGAGGATTATATGGTCAGGGCTAAGGCTGTGGCTTACATAGTTGATGCAAAGCCGGAGGTAGCGGATGATGTGGAGGAGCTCCGCAAGATCGCTGCACTTATATCTGTTGATGAGGTGCATTTGTTTGATAAGGATGGAGTGATATATGCCGGTACCAATCCCGAATATTTTGGATATAGCTTTGACTCCGGGGAGCAGATGGCGTATTTTAAGCCTATGCTGGATGATAAGACTCTCGCCATGTGTCAGGATGTCACTCCGAACACATCGAAGGGCAAGAATATGATGTATGCCATAACGTGGAACGACGATGGCACCAAGATGATACAGGTTGGAATCGAGCCGAGAAGACTTCTGGATGAGGTAAAACAGAATGAGATATCCACGGTGGTTGCAAATATGCCTATGTATGATGGACTGAGTGTTTTAGTGGCAGATGGCGAATCGGGAGAAATATATGGATGTTCATATGAACCGGTAGTAGGGCTTACTCTTGATAAGATCGGCATTTCGATGACTGATGATATGCTGCCGGACGGCGAGGACAGTTTTACAGGCATAAGAAAGATCAATGGCTTTAGAAACAGATGTGTATTCCGAAGATCCGGAAAGTATGTGATCGGGGTTGTATATAGAATGGATGTGAACCGCCGGAGCAATACGGCAATCATGATTATCATGGCACTGTATCTGTGCTTTGCCGCTGGTCTGGTGGTAAACATGGTGATGAAGGTGATCCGTGCGAACCGGGAGAGAAATGAACAGCTGTCAATATTGACATCCATGTCGGGGATGTATTACAGCATGCATATGCTTGATCTTAGGCATGATACATTTGCACTCTATACCGCAGGAGACCTGATACTTAGGGCTGGTGAGCGGGCAGCAGGGGCGAAGGAACTTATGAGGAAGATCGTTCATAAGGTGGTTGTGGATGAACATCAGGCAAGTGCCCAGAAATTCATGGATCTTGATAGTCTGGGGGACAGGCTGATAAAGAAAAAGATTGT
>URJI01000141.1 GCA_900548215.1 uncultured Coprococcus sp.
CATTCAAAGAATGTAGGCTGGTCAATGCTCCTTGCTGAGTACCTTACATCAGAGGATACACAGGTTACAAGATTTAAGCAGAGAGGTCTTGGCCCTTCAAACATCAACGCTTCAGAGTCAGATGAAGTTAAGGCTGATCCAGCTATCTCAGCTCTTGCAGCTCAGGCAGCATACGCAACACCACAGCGTGTAGGCGGCAACTACTGGACACCTGCTGAGACACTTGGTTCAATCCTTTCCCAGGGTAATCCGGACGGAACAGATCTTCAGACACTTCTCGACAATGCTGTAGAAGGAATTGATGCACCTGTATCACAGGAGTAATGACAGACACTTTTCCAATCGGGGAAAAGTATATTGTATATACAAAATAAAAATATAGGTAATTTATGGATGCCTCATATGTCATTCGTGGCATATGGGGTATTTTATCGGAGAGGAGCTTTTTCATGAAGAAAATATCAGGATTCTTTAAAGCCATAGGAAGATACTTCAAGAATTTTGGTGTTGCTTTTGCAAAAGGTGATATATGGGTTAAACTCTCAGCGGTTATCATGGGTGCAGGGTACTTCGCAAGGAAGCAGATCATCAATGGAATAATCATGCTGCTTGTGGAAGCTGCGTTCATTGTAATGTGTATAGGCTATGCGGCACCAAACCTTGCCAAGTTCGGAACTCTTGGAACTGTAAAGTTTGAGCAGGTATTTGATCCACTCACCATGCAGACAACGACAAATAACTATGATAATTCATTCCAGATCCTTCTCAATTCGGTTGTAGCGCTGTTTATCATGCTGGTGTTTGTTCTTTTCTACATTCACAATATCAAGACAGTGTACAAGCTTCAGCAGATGAAGGAAAATGGAGAACATATAAACACGTTTAAGGAAGATATGAAGGCACTCTTCAACGAGAAGTTCCACATAACACTTCTCACACTTCCGACAATCGGTGTAGTCATAATGAATATTCTGCCGATACTTATTCTTATAGCGGTGGCGTTTACCAATTATGACCAGCAGCACCTTCCGCCAAACTCACTGTTCACTTGGGTGGGCTTCAAAAATTTCGCAAGCCTGTTCTCAAACAGCATGACAGTCACATTTGGATATTCATTCAGAAAGGTTCTTGGCTGGACACTTGTGTGGGCGGTCATGGCCACAGTTACCACATTCATAGGCGGTATCCTTCTTGCCAAGGCGATCAATTCCAAGACAACCAAGCTGCCAAAGATGTGGAGAACACTTTTCATCATATCAATAGCAGTTCCACAGTTTGTAACACTGCTTTTGGTTAGAAACTTCTTCGCTGATTCTGGTATTGTGAACACAATCTGTTCAAATATCGGTATCACAGACCTGCTTAAGCATGCAGGGCTTGTCGGTGAACATCTTACATATATACCGTTTCTGACTGATCCTCACTGGGCAAAGGTCATGATCATTCTCATCAATATCTGGGTCGGTGTTCCTTACCAGATGCTGATCGCAACAGGTGTTCTGATGAACATACCTACAGATCAGATTGAGAGTGCAAAGATCGATGGAGCAACAAATTTCCAGGTGTTCTGGAAGATCACTATGCCATATATCCTGTTCATCCAGGGTCCGGCACTTATAACAGACTTTGTAAAGAATATCAACAACTTCAACGTAATCTACCTGCTTACACAGGATGTATTCGTTACACAGAATCAGGCGCTTGCCAATTCACATGCGAAGGAAGTTGACCTTCTTGTTACATGGCTGTTCAGACTTACAAATGAATACTACGACTATAAGATGGCATCTGTTATCGGTATCATAGTATTTATCATATGTGCAGCATTTACACTTATATCATTCTCAAGAATGATTGCAGGAGATAAAGAGGAGGAGTACCAGTAATGAAGAAAACAATAGGTTCAATCGTTAAACATATCGTATTACTTGTCCTCGCGGTTATCTGGCTGGTTCCGATCATCTGGCTGGTTGTCACTTCATTCAGCGGATATAAGGGAATCAATACAGCGCATTTCTTCCCAACGAGCTGGTCTATGGACAACTTTGTTCAGCTGCTTACAAGACCTGACTCGGTTGTGCAGTATGTGTCATGGTTCAAGAATACACTTATCATTGCTGTATTTACATGTATCATCTCTACTATATTTGTAGTAATGGTCAGCTATGCGATGAGCTGCCTTAGATTCAACGGCAGAAAACAGATCATGAGTGCGTCATTGATACTGAATATGTTCCCTGGCCCACTTCTCATGATAGCAATTTACTTTATCTTGAAGATGCTGGGACTTACTAACAGCCATTTTGGTATGATCATAGTTTACTCAGCAGGATCAGGACTTGGATTCCTCATCATGAAGGGATTCATGGACACAATACCTATGTCACTTAAGGAGGCTGCCAGACTTGAGGGTGCTTCAGAGGCAACGATATTCCTGAAGGTCATCCTTCCTCTGTGTAAGCCGATCGTAGTGTATCAGGTCATCAGTTCATTCCTTATTCCTTGGGGCGATTTCGTATTCGCAAAGCTTATGCTCAACTCAGGAGTTTCAAAGGACTGGACAGTAGCTATAGGTCTTTACAACATGCTTGAGAAATCACTGGTCAACAAATACTTCTCAGTATTCTGTGCCGGTGGTATCGTGGTAGCTATCCCTATCTCAATACTGTTCGTCATCATGCAGAAGTACTATGTAGAGGGCGTGACTGGCGGTTCTGTAAAGGGTTAAGGCGGACGGACGCCGCTTGGAAAGGACGGACGCCACAGTGGAGTTGTCCTGATATATTCAGAGGTCGTTCGCACTTGACTTCGGACGCAGCGGACACTAAGCTCAGGCTTAGTGCCTTCGCTAAGTGCCGGCGTCCTCGTATTCCTCTGAATACATGCAGGACAACTCCACCTGCGGCTGAGGCCGGCAGAATTTATAGGCGGCTGAAATATGTAAAATTAACATACGGTTGAGACTGTCAACATCAATAGGCGGCGGTCTGAGAGAGAAATATATAATTATATTATATGTGCAGACGGAATGTTTCTGTAGGATATTAAGATGTTCGTGGAAAACGAAAGTTTATGGAGATGCACAATATTTAAAATTAGGGCAGGTATCTGCAGGTACATATCTGTATGGTGTGGGTGCCTGCTATAATTAGACCCAAATTTGGGTAAAAATGGAAGGAAAAGGAGAATATTGTCACTTTTTTAGATGCAATATTTTGGTTAGTAAATAAACATACATTATATAACAGGAGAATGAAGATATGGAGAATACATTTATTGTAAACATTATCCATCGTCCTGAGATGGTTCCTGAGTATGCCGAGAAGGTTACAGGCCATGGTCAGGCAGAGGATATCGGAAGAAAAGCTCTCCTCACAGAGTCACTGGACATTTTCAAGTTCCAGCAGGAGACAGCACACAAGAACGGACTCAAGACTACTATTCAGATGACATATGCCAGCCTTTTTAACGAGGAGGCTGTATCACTTGCCAAGGAGCATCATGAGAAGTATGGAGATGAGATAGCGCTTTCACTTCTCGGACTTCCTTGCACAGAGTTCAGAGAGAAGTACAAGACCAAGGACTTCTGTATCTGGATGTTCTCAATGGAGGACAAGAAGAATATCGTCGATGATGTATTTGGAAAGTTCCATGATATATTTGGTTTTTATCCAGTGTCTACAGGTTCATACTATATGGATGCTGAGCTTACAAACTATATCAAGGAGAAGTATCCATCAGTCAAGTGTGCAGTT
>URJI01000142.1 GCA_900548215.1 uncultured Coprococcus sp.
AGCTATGCATTATTATGGAATAATCATCATCTTTGCACTCGGTGCCGGTGCCGGCGGTGTGTGCACGCTCAACCTGGGACTCAAGTCAATCTGGATATCCAGCGCGCTTCTTATGGTGGTGCACCTCATGATGTATAAGGAGAAGAGATAGCTGCGGCTATGTGTTGTTTGCACGGTGGTGTGCTTGAGTATTGTCAATCAGCGCTGTTTGATAATATGTTTTGGCACATGTCTTATTAAATGGGTTATGAGGCTGGAGAAAGTCGCTTCCACAGTGGGACCTGTCACCCCTATGGCACGCGTTTTATTACATGGTTTATGAAGATAGATGGCGCCGCTCCCCCGTGGAACTCGATAACGCATTGTTTTTATCTAAAACGATGTTAGAGATGGAAAAAGCTACAAAATTTTCACTTTAATTTAAAAAAATGGCTGAAAGATACAATTTTCAAATTTTTTGTATCTTTCAGCCAATTTTTTTCAAAAAGCGAAAATTTTATGCACTTTTTATCTGATTGCACAATAGCTTACTGCCGTGAATCGCAGGTTATATTAAAACAGCTTGCTATCGTGAATCGCAAACTAGCAAATTATATCCTGCCCTCGTACACAGCTTCGTTCGTGAACTCGATACCAAGCTTCTTGAACGTGTTCATATCAACTGCTGACAGTATGGCGGAAGTGTGCAGCTGGCATCCGGCAAGCTTTGGAAGCTGCTGCAGAGCAAGTTTTGCATTTGGATCTGATACAGCACACATTGAAAGGGCAATGAGCACCTCGTCTGTGTGAAGCCTTGGATTCTTGCTGCCAAGGTACTGAGTTTTCAGTTTCTGTATAGGCTCGATAAATGTCCTTGAGATCAGATGTGTCTTCTTGTCGATGCCGCCAAGTATCTTGATGGCATTCAGGAGGACTGCTGATGAAGGTCCGAGAAGGTCTGAGGTTGAACCTGTAACTATGGTTCCGTCCGGAAGTTCAAGCGCAGCAGCAGCAGAGCCGGTCTCCTTGGCAAGCTTGTTGGAGGCTGGGACAACAGCGCGGTCATCCACGGTAATCTTGGCCTGCTTCATGATGAGCTCCTGCTTATAGACCTCATCCTTGCTGGCCTCATCTCTGACAAATCTGTTTACTGACTGATAATATCTTCTGATGATCTCCTGCTTTGAAGCCTCCTGACATGCCTCGTCGTCGACGATACAGTTTCCTGCCATGTTGACACCCATGTCTGTAGGGGACTTGTATGGGCAGTGTCCATATATTCCCTCGAACATAGCCGCAAGAACAGGATAGATCTCTATATCACGGTTGTAATTGACTGTTGTCTCACCATATGCCTCCAGATGGAATGGGTCGATCATGTTCACATCGTTGAGGTCGGCTGTTGCAGCCTCGTAAGCAAGGTTGACAGGGTGCTTGAGAGGTATATTCCAGATTGGGAATGTCTCAAACTTTGCATATCCGGCCTTCACACCGCGCTTGTTCTCATGGTAGAGCTGGGAAAGACATGTAGCCATCTTGCCGCTTCCAGGTCCCGGTGCCGTGACGATGACGAGAGGTCTTGTGGTCTCGACATATTCGTTCCTGCCGTATCCCTCGTCGCTGACGATCTTTTCCACGTTGTTCGGATAACCGTCTATTGAATAATGGTGGTAAACCTTGATTCCTATTGCCTCTAGCTTTTTCTGGAATACATCTGCAGAAGGCTGTCCGGCGTATCTTGTAATGACAACACTGCTCACATACAGTCCTTTTTCTTTGTAAACACCGATCAGTCTGATAACATCCTGATCGTAGGTGATGCCGAGGTCGTGTCTGATCTTGTTGCGCTCTATGTCTGCAGCATTGATAGATATGATCATTTCAGCCTGATCTGCAAGCTGGAGAAGCATCTGAAGCTTACTGTCCGGGGCGAATCCCGGAAGGACTCTGGATGCGTGATAGTCATCGAATAACTTTCCTCCAAATTCCAGATACAGCTTGTCTCCGAACTGTCCAATTCTCTCTCTGATATGCTCAGACTGCATGGACAGGTATTTGTCATTGTCAAAGCCAATTTTTCTCATCTTGTGAATCTCCTTAAACTATATGATTGAGCAGACGTAGGAATTGTCCGCATACTTCTTATGAAAATATATTCCGCCCGAGATATAAGTAATATATGAAATGTGAAAAGAACGGGGACAGAATTTTTTGCAAAATAATGTATCAAAGCAAAATACTTAACTTTATAAAGCATCATATAAGAGAATACCACACAGATGGAAGAAAAAACAGAGGAAAGTTAGGCAAATTCGCAAATGTAATAATGTGGAAAAATTTTCCTGTATTACAGTGTTTTATATTGAAAATAGTGGATGGATTGGGTAGAGTAAGAATATAGGGTAATGCCCGCAAATAGTAGGATATGGAAGATTTGCTGCTGGGAAGAGATGAGGTGTCTTAGAAAACACAAACAGTCTTTGTCCGGAAGTATTGAAGAACAACTAATAGAATTGCAGAGACAGGAGGTACAGATATGAGTGCAGATTACATCACAATGACCATACCAAAGCAGAAGAGAATAGCGTTGATCGCCCATGATGCTAAGAAGGAAGAACTCATCAGATGGTGCGAGGACAACAAAGAAATACTAAGCCAGCATGAGCTGTGCGGAACGGGAACTACGGCCCGCATGATAACGGACAGGACAAATCTTCAGGTGAAAGGATACAACAGCGGCCCGCTTGGCGGTGACCAGCAGATCGGTGCCAAGATTGTTGAGGGAAGGATAGATTTTGTGGTATTCTTCTCTGATCCGCTCACAGCGGCTCCACATGACCCGGATGTAAAGGCTTTGCTCCGTATCGCTCAGGTGTATGATATACCGATGGCGAACAATAAAGCCACAGCGGACTTCATGATACAGTCGAAGCTGATGGACGAGCCATACGACCACAAGGTCATCAACTTCCAGAAGAATATCGACAATAGGGCGACCACACTGGGTAAATAACCACATAGTAATAGTGAATTCTAAGAATCCACAGGGTGTCTGGCAGGTGCCAGCCGTCCTGTGGATTTTTTCTATGTGAGACAGAGATAGCGGAGGTGCCTGCCCCCATTTGTTAGCAGATGAAAGGAAATAAGGTGCCTGACCCCCTTTGCAAGCAGATGCAAGTAGATAAAGTGCCTGACCCCATCGGTGGTCTTATCTGTAAAAGTATACAAAATGTATTGTGCATTTTTACATTAATTCATTGTAAACAAGGCGTGCCGGGTGGTATAGTTTTTTCAGAATGTTGCCCTAAAATTATGTGAATATGAGGAAAGATGTTTGTACATAGATGTCAATGAAATAGAGTGCACAGTTATGGACAACAAAAATGTATTGAAGGAGAAGTTTATGAGAAAGATGAAACGATTTATGGCATTTGCATTGTCGGCGGCTATGATGATGACAACGTTTTCTCAATATTGCAAAATGACTCCGCCATATGCGGTAAGGGGAAGACAAGAGACAATACGGATGTATGGCAGGCACATTTACAAAGGGTGTTTGCAATACATCCGTTTTATATATATAATGAGTGGCAGGATGGTCACAGAATGTGGATTGAGGAGAAAGAAGTTTGAAAGCAGCGAAATGGATCATGGGCT
>URJI01000143.1 GCA_900548215.1 uncultured Coprococcus sp.
TACTTCTTTGTTTCCATTCTGTCTGGATGCGTTTTCTTATCCTTTGTCATATTGTAATTACGCTGTTTACAATCCTGACATGCCAATGTTATTTTAACGCGCATTTCCACTTACCTCCATTGTTATTTTAAGGCACAAAAAAAAGACCTCTTTCATCGCAAAGTCTACAATAACACAATCATGCAGTGCAAGTCAAGAAGTCTTTTATATTATTTGCCATAAATATATCTGATGACAAGATTTATCGGGTTCCCGAGCTCATATCCTTTATCATACCGATAAGTTCCATATCAGATTCTGTAAGTTTAACGTTTGTACAGATGGCTTTTCCGTCCGTATCCGTAATCTTTACCTCTATGATATAGCCTTCCCTTATACCGCTTGTCGACGCAGCTCTCAGAAATAGGGGGAATTTCGGATGATTCTGTACGAATTTCTCCCAGGCGCCTTTGATCTTAAATAGCATCGCAGGATTCATAGCCATAGTTTTCGACCTCCTTTTAGTTGAATTTCTACTATATAATAAGCTTTATACAGTTATCTCGAAGTCATAAAGCCTATAGCCCCGAAAAGTCCTTTGCTTCCAAGGTACATGATAACACCTGCCATGACAACTCCAATCATGACCATGATCACACTCTTCTTCCAGTCAAGTTCGAGGAAGCTTGCTGCCAGAGTTCCTGTCCACGCTCCTGTTCCAGGAAGCGGGACACCTACAAACAGAAGCAGTGCAATATATACACCTGCACCTGACTTCTCCATAAGCTTTTTGCCACCGCGCTCTCCTTTATCCAGACACCATGTAAAAAACTTTCCTATAAATCTCTTATCCTTGCCCCACTCAAGCACTCTTCTGGCAAACCAGTAAATAAATGGTACCGGGATCATATTGCCTATAACACACACTATAAACGACTGCAGAGATGGCAGACCAAATCCCACAGAATATGGGATCGCGCCCCTCAGCTCAATAATGGGCACCATTGATAACAGAAAGATAAACAAATATTTCTTAAACATAATTACCTCTTCTATATTTTATATGGATTATGCCTTCCAATCCGTATCTTCCGAATTCTACTCTTCAGTACCCTCATCTACATCATCACTCTCACCATCAGTATCCTCAACATCAGCTAACCCTTCTTTGACATAGAACGGTTCTGCAAGATCTGCGACCTTGCGGCCAAGCGGATTATCGGTTCTTACAAATGCAAGCTCTATTCCAAATGAATACGGCTTCATAAGTGGTATAAGTTCCGCAAACGTCTTCTTCTCATCCCCTATAACCTCAAGAGCAACAAGATACTTATCTTCCTGTCCCTCTTCCTCCATCATCTGTATATAAGCCCTGTTGATGTTCTCACTCTTCACAAGGTATTCCTTTGCAACGTCAAGCATCTGCACTGGCTGATATTTCGGAGTTCTGAGTTTTATCTTTGCTCCCGGTTTCAATTTGCTCTGAACCAGTCCTGTCTGTGAGTTCTCTCGATACTGACGTATGAACTCGCCAGAAATAAAGCAGTTATCAGAAAATGGATTCATAGCAATTCCGCTTATCTGTCCATTTGAATTATATACAAGGTCTTCAAGCTGCTTGTATGGCAGTATAATTCTCTGAAATCCCTCAGCAAACTGTGAAGCATCCATAGACTCATAATCAGTGAAACATGGGAGTACCTTGTCTCCCTGTTCATTTGTCAAAAGTGAGAAATTTATCTTTACTCCATTCTGAAATGTCACTTTTCCATTCTCATCAGGTTTAGGCTCTTCGTCAAACTTTGCAGGTACTACAAACACAGCATGGACAACTGACTCAAATAATGTCCTAAGTGTTGCGCTATTCTCATTAGCCCTTACCTCTTTCATAGCCTTTACAAGATTTTCATTCTCAATTTTCTTTCCGATATCTTTTACATCCATACTATTATGTATCCTTTCGTGTGTTTTTGTAACATTCCTTTGTTACTGTATCTATTTTGCGACATATAACTCATTATATTCCCTCAGCATCTCCAAGTAATGCTCTTCATCTGCCTTTGCCTGTTCTGAATGCTTTGAAATCACCAAATCCGGACGGACATCAGGCATATTCTGTCCCAATCTGTCAGTGAAAGTTCTAAACAGTTCCTGTCCTCCAGCGTATGCTACCATAGGGATGGACACCAGCCCCTTCGACGTGGCAAACACATATCCCCTATTAACATGATAAAATGGTTTTATCATCTTCTCACAGGCTCTTACATCATCTATGTCATATCTTTTCCATACAAACGGAACCTTACTATAATATATCGCTTCATCATCCAGTTTCACTGCTGACGACACCACTATACGGCAAAACAGGGCAAGAACAACGCTGATTGCAAATGCTATGATAACCGCAGTCCTTCCCATAAATTTCGTCAGGCTGCCAATTCCAAATATTGCGATAATTATCAATAACAGAATAATAAAACAAACTATAAATACCATGGGGCCCACTATCGTATAGCCTCTAAGACAGCCATGTTTATCCTTATGACATCTGCCATAGTAGCTTATGCGTGACGGCTTCATCCCCAAATCTTCGCCACAGAGCGGACAATATTTCTGATTGACCGTACTGTTTGCCGGTATAGATTTGCCACAATGAGGGCACCTGAAAAATATCGTATTGATAAGTCCTGATATCAAAGCCAAAACTACAAATACTACCCATCCATAAAATATATTACCAGCAAATGTAAAACCAAATATACACAAAACTCCTATAACCGGAAGAATAACAGTGAGTAGTTTCGATATATATAATCTCATATTCTTTCCTCCAAATGGAACATCAGTCACAAAACTGTTTTCACAAAAGGCTGATGCCGTATGTCAGTTCTCAAATAAACTGCCCCATCATATGTGCCCCGCACAGGCGCATATTCTTTTTAATTATAACATATTCACGAATTTTTTCAACTAACCACAGGGAATAACTGTCTGCAAAGTCTTTTCCCACTTTCTGTTCTGAATATATTGCCATACACCTTGATAATCGTATCTCTGTCAGCCCTATCCTCATACAAATTAACGAGGAAATCAGCCTCGACAAGTATCTGATAGTCCATTCCCTGGATATCCCTGTAAGTATGATGATGACCGACAAGATAGCATACACGTTCTGTCAGGTCTTCACCAGCCCCTATATTCTTAAGAAGACTCTTTGCCTCCGGAGGTCCCTCTTTCTCCTGAAGCGAGCCATTGTTATATCCATATTTCATCTCTGCTTTCTTTATTCCTATATCATGAACAAGTGCTGCAATTTCAAGAATCTCTAATTCGTACTCAGGTAAACTCTCACACTCTCCTATAAGTTTTGCGAA
>URJI01000144.1 GCA_900548215.1 uncultured Coprococcus sp.
TCTCTTCGATGCGCCTAAGTTCGAGCATGAGTATCCACACTGCTGGAGATGTGACACACCACTTATCTACTATGCAAGAGATACATGGTTCATCAAGATGACAGCAGTCAGAGACAAGCTGGTTAAGAATAATGACACTGTAAACTGGATCCCGGAGAGCATCGGAAAGGGCCGTTTCGGCGACTGGCTGAAGAATGTTCAGGATTGGGGACTTTCAAGAAACCGTTACTGGGGTACTCCACTGAACATCTGGGAGTGTGAGTGCGGCTGCAGACATGCAATCGGATCAAAGGAAGAGCTCCGTTCGATGAGTGACAACTGCCCTGAGAACATCGAGCTTCACCGTCCGTTCATCGACGCTGTAACCATCAAGTGTCCTGAGTGCGGCAAGCAGATGCACAGAGTCACAGAGGTTATCGACTGCTGGTTCGATTCAGGATCAATGCCATTTGCACAGTGGCACTATCCGTTTGAGAATCAGGATATATTTGAGAAGCACTTCCCTGCTGATTTCATCAGTGAGGCTGTTGATCAGACAAGAGGATGGTTCTACTCACTTATGGCGATCTCAACACTGCTGTTCGACAAGGCTCCGTTTAAGAACGTAATCGTTCTCGGACATGTCCAGGATAAGGACGGACAGAAGATGAGTAAGTCCAAGGGAAATGCGGTAGATCCTATGGAGGCTCTGAACAAGTACGGTGCAGATGCCATCAGATGGTACTTCTACAGCAACTCAGCACCATGGCTTCCTAACAGATTCCATGAGGATGCAGTTGTTGAGTGTCAGAGAAAGTTCATGGGTACACTGTGGAACACATATGCGTTCTATGTACTCTATGCAAATATAGACAACTTCAATCCACTTGAGCATGAGCTCTGCTACGACAAGCTGTCACTTATGGATAAGTGGCTTCTGTCCAAGCTGAACTCAACAGTCAAGGCAGTTGACGCAAACCTTGGCGCATACAAGATTCCTGAGACAACAAGAGTTCTTGAGGAGTTCGTGGATGACATGAGTAACTGGTATGTCCGTCGTGGCCGTGAGAGATATTGGGCAAAGGGCATGGAGCAGGACAAGGTAAATGCTTACATGACACTTTACACAGCGCTCGTTACTATAGCACAGACAGTAGCTCCTATGCTCCCATTCATGGCAGAGGATATTTATCAGAATCTGGTTAGAAATATAGACAAGGATGCACCTCTCTCAGTTCATCTGTGCTCATTCCCTGAGGTGGATGAGAAGATGATCGATCCAGAGCTTGAGGTTGCTATGGACGAGATCCTGAAGATCGTTGTTCTGGGACGTGCAGCAAGAAATACAGCAAATATCAAGAACAGACAGCCTATCGGCAAGATGTATGTCAAGGCTGACAAGAAGCTTTTCGGCGAGGAGAAGGCTATCATCGAGGATGAGCTGAATGTGAAGAATGTTGAGTTCGATGATGATGTAAGCGCTTACACAACATACAGCTTCAAGCCACAGCTCCGTACAGTCGGACCTAAGTACGGCAAGCACCTCGGCAAGATTAAGGAGCATCTGGCAGCTCTCGATGGCAATGCAGCCATGGCAGAGCTCAAGGCAGAGGGCGCTCTGAAGTTTGAGGCAGACGGAGAGGAGATCGTACTCACTGAAGCTGATCTTCTGATCGACATGGCTCAGATGGACGGTTTCGTATCTGAGGCAGACGGCGGTGTGACAGTAGTCATCGACACAAACCTGTCAGAGGAGCTTCTTGAGGAAGGATTTGTCCGTGAGATAGTATCCAAGGTTCAGACTATGAGAAAAGAGGCTGGATTCGAGGTTATGGACAAGATCACTGTATACGCTGACGGAAGCCAGAAGGCAAATGACATCATCGCAGCAAATGCGGATGCCATCATCGGCGATGTTATGGCAACAGAGATCATAACCGGCTCGGTTGACGGATACACCAAAGAGTGGAACATCAACGGCGAAAAGGTAACTCTTGGAGTGAAGAAGAACGACTAAGGGATATAATATTAGGGTTTAAAACAGGCATTTTGGAAAAAATTATCCCTGATCAAGAGAATACGGCCCGAAAGGTACAAATCTTAAAGATTTTGTATCTTTCGGGCTATTTTTATGTGATTTAGGATAATTTTGTACATTAATTTTGGAAACAAACATACAAGCTAGGTACATCAGAGAAAATAGTTCCTCTATTGTTTTGAGACCTCATGTGATAATATAATAAGAGCAGAGTATATAAGTTGAGTACGGGGGTGCTATGTATGGGACTTTATTTTAATCCAAACAATAAAAAATTTATAAAAGATATAAGCAGTAGTATATATGTAGATAAAACAGGTTTAATAGAGAAATTAAATAAAATTCTGTGCACAAACGATAATTGTATTGCAGTAAGCCATGCCAGGAGATTTGGAAAATCCCAGGCGGCAAATCTTATCGAGGCATATTATAGTGTGGGGTGCGACTCAAAGGATATTTTTTCAAAGTACGAGCTTGCACAGGCAGATGATTTTGAGAAGCATCTGAACAAATACAATGTAATCCATATTGATGTTTCATCGTTTTCAGATTATGCCGGGGCAGATGTAGTAGAAAGTATAATTCAAGCATTGATTGATGATTTTCAGGATTCATTCCCGGATATTGAATACGATGTACCTTTACACAGAATCATTTACAAAATATATCAAAGAACAAAAAATAGATTTGTAATAATCGTAGATGAGTGGGACTGTGTAATCAGAAACTATGCAGACCAGCCGGAACTTGTTCACAAGTATATGCAGTTTTTACATTCTCTGTTTAAAAGTATGGAAGCAACAGAGTTCCTTGCTCTTGGATATGTGACCGGTATTCTGCCAATTAAGAAGATAAATGATGAATCGGCGCTCAATAACTTCCGTGAGCGAACCATG
>URJI01000145.1 GCA_900548215.1 uncultured Coprococcus sp.
CTCGCATCTATCTGTTTTGCAGGAACATTCTGTATTGAAAGTGCCAGTGCGACATTCTCATACGCCGTGAGTGTGTCGAGAAGATTGAAATCCTGGAATATAAATCCCAGCTCCTCTCTTCTGAACTCGTTGAGCTTGTTGCCCTTGAGTGTTGTGACATCCTTGCCGCCCACATAGATGTGGCCGCTGCTAACCTTATCTATAGTTGAAACGCAGTTAAGCAGTGTCGTCTTACCGCTTCCCGATGCACCCATGATAGCAACGAACTCTCCTGCCTCCACATCAAATGATATTCCATCTATGGCCTTTGTCATATTGGATTTGTTTCCATAATACTTCTCAATGTTGTCAATCTTTAATATTGTTTCCATTGAATTTCCCATTGGATTTTCCATTGAAATGCCTCCTCAAATGTTTGTTTATTACTGCTCTCACCATTGAACATATTTGCAGTTTACACATTTTGAAAGCAATTGTCCTTTTTCCATTATTACCTAACATTACAATTCTGTAACCTTGGGGAAGTTCACCAGCTCTGGTATCCCACTATCACAAAACGCAATTTTTTATCATCCAATCTTGTATATATCATTATGTCCAAATACTATACTCACGTCTGTGTATTCGTCCACCTTTGACGCTATATTCAGCTTATGACCCAACTGCCTGCACAGATTGTCTATTATATAAAGGCCCATACCTGTGGATTTCGCATGTTTACGACCATTTTCCCCTGTAAATGATTTCCTGCACACAAGTGGAATATCAGACTGTGGTATACCTATTCCATTGTCCTTTATATGCAGAGCCTTGCCGTCACCCACCGCTTCAGTCCAGATCTCTATAGTCTTTTCCTGTCCCCGGTCTATATACTTGATGCTGTTGCTCACGATCTGATTTACCATAAACTCAAGCCACTTTGAATCCGTCACAACACATTCATCCACATCATGAACATTCAGCGATATGTCACCATCAAGCAGCATATCCTTGTTCTTCAAAGCCACTCTTCCGATGACACTCTTAAGATTTGTCTCAGCAAATCTGTAATCCGCCGATGCATGCTCCGCCCTCACATAGTAGAGGACCTGATCCGCATACGCGTCAAGCCTTGCGACCTGTTCCTCGTATTTTCTCGGGATCACATCCCTGTTGTTGTGGCACATGAGCACCAGACTGGCTATCGGAAGCTTGATCTCGTGAACCCAGATCTCTATAAAATCCTTGAAATTCTCCACGCTGTCCCTGTACTTTCTCACATTCTCAGTCATGGACTTGTTGATGTCGTACATAGCTGAATACACCAGCTTTCCCTCGTAGAAGTCAGGCTCGTCCAAAGTGTCAAGTATGAGATACTTCTGATCCAGTTCATCCAGATGTCCGACCAGACTGTTGTAGAACTTATATTTTCTCAGATAATCGAAAGCGATAACCGAGACGACAAATATCACAGCCACTATTACGAACATAATTCTCATCTGTAACTGTGAGTGAAATGCCATCATGAGCAGATATGTGAATATCACAAATCCCGCATATCCTGCAATTATTCCAAGTTTATCCTTTATATACAAGCCAAATTTCATTTTACAAAATTACTCCAATCTTTTGTCGCTGTAAATGATATATAATCCCACTTACCTGTCATACAAGTCGGTATCCCTGCTTCTTCCTGGTCTCTATGGCATCATCATATCCAAGATCCGCCAGTTTTCCTCTGAGCCTGCTGATGTTCACCGTGAGTGCATTGTCATTTACAAACTCATCATTATCCCACAGGTCTGTCATGATCTCATCCCTCGACACTATCTTTTCCCTGTTGGCAAGCAGCAGCTGGAATATGATCATCTCATTCTTGGTGAGAACCATCTCCTGATCACCTTTGCTGATAGTCCCCTTGCTGAAGTTGACCTCCGCATCTCTGTATGATGCCGTATTCTGGCTGCCCTCCATGCGCTTGAGCACCGCCGCTATCCTAAGCAGAAGTATCGTTGGATTGTATGGCTTTGTTATATAATCATCCGCGCCATAACTCATGGACAGCACCTCATCCATCTCGGAAGTCCTGCTTGTGACCATGATGATAGGCACATCAGATTCCTTTCGTATCTCCTTCACTAGGTTTCTGCCGTTTATCCCCGGAATATTGATATCCATGAGCACCAGATTCGGTGCCGCTTTCAATATATCGTCCTTTGTATTGTCAAAGTTCTTAAGACTCTCAGCCTCATAGCCCTCATTCTCAAGTATCTGCACAAGCTCATCACAGATGCTCTCATCATCTTCCACCACAAATATCTTTTTCAAGTCCGTTCCTCCATTATGTGTATTATAATTTGTCGTCAAACACGCACATATTGACAACCACATGTACCAGCCCACTTGTCTATAACCTGTTTCAATCGTTTTCTATTTACATTCACATTATGACGACTCAATGAACATCAATTGTCGCTATGTTCACCACCGTTTGTCATTTATTTATTTCTCAGTGGCATGTCCACAAGCATCCTCACCCTGTTGTAGACATTCAGCTTTGAACCACTGGAATCCACATCACAGCTCACTATCATGCCCTGCGGCAGTTTCTTCTGAAGTGAAGGGTACAAACCTCTTCCACATGTGTGATTAGGCATACAGCCAAATGGCTGAACCGCCAGAACCTTTGGACACTCATGGAGTATGTGTCCAGTTATCTCCGCGCCGATAAGCCAGCCATCTCCTGTTTTATATCCCCAGCTCACATACCCATCAGCCTCACGCTTCATCGTGAAGAAATCCTCCATGGTATAGAACCCATATTTTCTAAGCGCCTCTATCATTGCTCTCTGCAGGCTGCCGAAGAACTTCAG
>URJI01000146.1 GCA_900548215.1 uncultured Coprococcus sp.
TGTAAATGGCCAGACCATCACATTCCTTGATACTCCTGGACATGAGGCGTTCACAGCAATGCGTATGCGTGGTGCACAGAGTACAGACATAGCTATCCTTGTTGTAGCTGCCGATGATGGTGTTATGCCACAGACTATCGAGGCTATCAACCATGCAAAGGCTGCAGGAATCGAGATCATAGTAGCAATCAACAAGATTGATAAGGAAAGTGCAAATATAGAGCGAGTTAAGCAGGAGCTTACAGAGTATGAGCTGATTCCAGAGGATTGGGGCGGTTCAACAATATTCTGTCCTGTATCTGCACATACTAAGGAAGGTATCGACAATCTCCTTGAGATGATACTTCTCACAGCGGATGTGCTTGAACTCAAGGCAAATCCTAACAGAAAGGCAAGAGGTATCGTCATCGAGGCTGAGCTTGACAAGGGACGCGGACCTGTTGCAACAATGCTTGTACAGAAGGGAACACTCCATGTTGGAGATTACATTGCTGTAGGAGCATCACACGGTAAGGTGCGTGCCATGACCAACTCAAGAGGTGAGAGAGTTACAGAGGCTCTTCCATCAACACCTGTACAGATCCAGGGTCTCAACACAGTTCCTGATGCAGGTGAGATATTCATGGCAGTTGACAATGAGAAGGAAGCAAGAACCATATCAGAGACATATATCTCACAGGGTAAGGAGAAGCTTCTTGCAGATACAAAGCAGAGAATGTCACTTGACGATCTGTACAGCCAGATCCAGGCCGGCAACCTCAAGGAGCTCAAGATCATCATCAAGGCAGATGTACAGGGTTCAGTTGAGGCCGTTAAGCAGAGCCTTTTAAAGCTCTCAAATGACGAGGTCGTTATCAAGTGCATACATGCAGGTGTAGGTGCTATCAACGAGTCAGATATAATTCTTGCATCAGCATCAAATGCCATCGTAATCGGTTTCAACATCAGACCGGATGCTAGGGCAAAAGATATGGCTGACAGCGAGGGTGTAGATGTTCGTCTGTACAGAGTCATCTACAATGCAATAGAGGATATTGATTCAGCGATGAAGGGTATGCTTGATCCTATATATGAGGAGAAGGTCATCGGACACGCAGAGATCAGACAGACATACAAGGCTTCTGGTATCGGTGTCATTGCTGGTTCATATGTGTTAGACGGAACAATCAACAGAAACTGCAGCGTAAGGATTACCAGAGAGGGCAATCTTATATTTGAAGGAAAGCTTGCGTCACTCAAGAGATTCAAGGATGATGTCAAGGAAGTTAAGTCCGGCTTTGAGTGTGGTATGGTATTCGAGAACTTCCAGGACGTTGCAGAGGAAGATCAGATAGAGGCATACGAGATGGTAGAGGTGCCTAGAAAGTGATTCAGATAAAGGCATGAGAATGGCGGTGGTATATGAAAAACATATGCCGCAGCCATAGGTGCCTGGAAAGTAGATAGATATGAGAAAAAACAGTGTAAAAAATAACAGGATCAACGGTGAGGTCCAGAGAGAACTCAGCAGGATCATCAGCCGCGAGATTAAGGATCCGAGAATATCACCTATGACTTCGGTTGTCGATGTGGTTGTCACACCTGATCTCAAATTCTGTAAGGCATATATCAGTGTTCTGGGAGATCAGGATGCTGTTGACGCCACATTTGCGGGACTGAACAGTGCCATGGGTTATATCAGAAGGGAGCTTGCACATTCAGTGAACCTTCGAAATACTCCTGAGATAACATTTATCATGGACCAGTCTATAGAGTATGGTGTCAACATGTCTCACAAGATCGATGAGGCTCTTGGAAAGCATGGAAATGCTGAAGAAACAGCAGATGAGAATGCAGAGAGCGAAGAAGAGTCCGAAGAGTAGGAGTGTGTGGCAGGTTTTCTATGAAAACTTGACATACATCATCAACTTTTGCCAAATGCGGCTTATAATGAGTTGATGTTCAAGACTGACTGGGATTAAATATGAGAATAAAAAAGGAGGTATATCATGAACAATCTTATAAGGGAGATAGAGAACGCAGACAGCATAGCCATAACAGGACATATCAATCCTGATGGTGACTGCATAGGTTCTACACTTGGAATGTATAACTATATTACAAGCAATTACCCTGACAAGAGGGTTCAGGTATATCTTCAGGAATTCTCCGATGTGTTCATGTTCATGGGCGGTGCTGACAAGGTGAAGCATGAGGCGGATGATGAGATCTATGATCTTTTTATGTCGCTTGACTGCGGAGATATTGACAGATTCACACCATTTGCCAGATATTATGAGACTGCAAAGAGAACCTTGTGTATAGACCACCATGTGTCCAATAAGGGCTTTGGAGATGTATGCTATGTGGAAAGAGATGCGTGCTCCGCTGCGGAAGCCATATTCAAGCTCCTTGACGCTGATAAGATCAATCAGATGTGTGCAGAGTGCCTGTATACCGGAATAGTCCACGACACGGGAGTATTCAAGCACAGCAATACTACAAGGTCAGCCATGACTATAGCGGGAATCCTTATAGAGAAGGGGGCAAGACCAAGCTTTGTCATAGATGAGACCTTCTACAAGAAGACGCTCATACAGAACAAGCTTTTGGGCTATGCTCTTCTCAATATGAAGCAGTTTGCAAATGGCAGGATAACCCATACTCTTCTGACAGAGGAGGACTTTGACAGATTTGGTGCCAGCAAGATGGACA
>URJI01000147.1 GCA_900548215.1 uncultured Coprococcus sp.
GTGTAATCTGACACATCAAGTTTGAAGTATTCTCCGAATATCTCATTCGCATCTACTATCTCATAACTTGTTCCATTCACTGGATCGTTGATGATCCTCGCCTGAGCAAATCCAATAGGAAGGTTCATGAACAGCTTCTTATACTTGTCTGACTTTCCCGAAGAACCAGAGCCTCCGCCTCCAAACGAAAGCATAACCAGCACAGCTACTACCGCTGCAAGAATTCCGCAAATGATAGCTCCCACACCTATCTTTGCAATTCCGAGCACACCTGCAAGCAAAGCCAGAACAGCCATGGCTACCGCAAGTGGCTTAATCCCAATTTCCTTAATCTTGTCCATTAATGCACCTCTGTTTCTATTAATATTGAGTCTCATAGCATAGCCCGGCTATGCAAAACCACATAGATACATTATATTATAAATAATTATCAAGGTCAACGCTCACACAGTTTTTTATGCTAAAATATAGACAATTTTTTTATTGTATTTTGTATAAAATGAACTATCTTTTTATTCGATGATTTTTTCATTCTCGTTATTCTGCTTATTTTTACGGATCTTCTCCGCATATGCTATAGCCGCTTCCATCCTGGATCTGTCACTCTCAAAATCATATTCGTCGTCTTCTGTCTGATCTTCTGCAGAACCCATCTCCAAGCTTGCTCTATCTTCATCAATCTCCTGGCTTGCTCTATCTTCATCAATCTCCAGACTTGTACTATCATCACACTCCATATTTTTCTCTTGTTGCTTCACCTTAGAGGACTTTCCCCTTCTGCTCTGAAGCAACGCAAATATCAGCCATGCAGCAAATGTCAGTATAAGTCCGGTCTTGAGTCCAACAGGAAAATATTTAAATTCTACAGTGTGGTCTCCCGCCTTCAGATCCAGTGCTATGAATGCACCGGCAACAGTCTGGATATCCGTCTTTTCGCCATCAACATATGCTGTCCAGCCGGCATCATAAGGTATCGACGTGAACATAAGCCCGTCTTCCTGAACAGAGATATGCCCTTTCACATATCCATCCTCAAATCTGCTCACATTCAGCTGCTCATTCGACCATCTCGCATACGCCTGGGAAAATGCGTCAGAATTGAGAGTTGCAATCGTCAGTCTTGCAGATGTATTTTCAGGAACCCCATCCGAGAAGTAATACTCAACTCCAACCTTGGCACCTCTGGAGAGGTGACCTACATGGTAAGTCTGATACTGAAGTCTCTCATAATTTTGCTCTACACCATCGACATATATCCTTATCTTTGTTATGCCGTTGCAGTTTGCTATGATATACAGATCATTCTGCTCGTCTGTTATCTCAAAATTCAGCTCAAAACTGTGTATACCCGGAGTTATATCTGACAAACCGTAATACTCACTGAATGGGTTATCCTTAGTTATCGTTATGTCGTTCTCCGAACCACTCACCTCAGGGTAGAGCTGGCTAAACGTTCCTGCCACGCCTGTGGATTTCTCCACAAAATTATTTATGCTGTCAAACATGTTTGAGGCATCAGATGTCCACTTCTTAAGACTGTCATCTACCATAAATCCAAGCTTCAATGTCTTCTCATTCTGATATATGTCAACGCCATCAACCGTGTCCACATAATTCATATCGTGGGACATGTACTCTCCCGGTCTCCTGAACACATATCTGATTCCCAACACAGCATTTGACACGGAATTGGCTCCGTCATACAGAAACTCATTCGCACCGGTATAGAACCCAAGTCCATGCATGGCATTTACCAGATCATTTGATACCGTTGAACCAAACAGGCTCACACCGTGCATATTGTAATATGTTGATTCATCCACAACCTCTGTCGCCATCAGCTCCGTCCTGTAGGCAAACGGATCCGTCTTCACAGAATCTATCGCCGCACGCATGCTCTTATCCCAGCTATAGTAATCCGGAATATTCACTGTCCCATTGCTCTCATAGCCCTTTGCGCCGCTGTACACTATCTCAGTCATGCATAAAATGGCAAGAACTACAGAAACCACAAATCTGGTCTTCTCCTTTGTGAGCGACAGGAGCATCACAGCCACAGAGTAAACACCAAACAGAACCCATGTATATATGAGAACCGTTCTGTCAAGCTGAATATTCTTGTCTGCATACACAAGAAAGCCAAATGCAGCCGCAATCCCGACCACAGTTCCGACAATCTGTGACCTGTCAATTTTCACCAGAGCCTCATATCCCATTGACAGAATGACAAATATAAACAGGAACGAAAATCTATTCGGTATGCCGTACTGGTCATGGAATCCATGCCATATATAATTTAGCAGTGTATTATTGAAACTCACCATAAGAAATGCAAGTATTATGAGGTTCTTGAGTTTCTCATACCATTTAATCTTTGTATTGAAGATGTATACACCAACCAGCAGTACTGCAAATGTGCCACAGTAT
>URJI01000148.1 GCA_900548215.1 uncultured Coprococcus sp.
CTTTGTATTGAAGATGTATACACCAACCAGCAGTACTGCAAATGTGCCACAGTATACATTCAGTCCCCCGTCAAAATTCTGGCTTTTTATCGGTTCTGTCAGTATGAACATCTGCTTTATCATATCCCAGATGCTGCCATACCATTCAGACTCAGGAAAAACTCTTGTCGCCGACGCAGTTGTATTTATCCCGAGATATGCCGGGATAAGAAGGAACGCAGCCATAGCCGCAGCGAGCACGGATGTGCCTGCAAATCTCAGTGTATCCTCTGCCATCTTAAATATATTCTTGTGATTTGTCAGGACGAACTGGATCACGAGGAACAGACATATCATGAAGCATATGTAATAGTTGCACAGCAGGCCATAGAACAGGCTGATCGTATACAACTTGTAATTGCTGCCATCCTCTGTCATCTGCTCAAATCCCTGCATGATAAGCGGAAAGATGAGTATACAGTCCATCCACATCAGATTCCACGAATATCCTATGACATAATTGCTGAGTGCATATGCCAGTGCAAATGGTATGATGAAGAGATTATTCTTATCCTTGCATTTATATCCAAGGTAGCTTGCCATAGTCATTCCTGAAGCAGCAATCTTCAGACTGATGAGAAGGCACATAGCTATGTAGATGTGAGCCTTGCTGAAAAGCACAATGATAAAATTGAGCGGACATGACATGTAATATGCAATGATCGCCAAAAGATTGCTTCCCATTCCTATATTCCACGTATAAAACAGGCTTCCCTCATTTGTCAGTTTGTCCTGATAGTCTGAAAAGAATGGAAGATACTGGTGAAGACTGTCAACCATGGTCAGACTGTGACCGCCAAATGGCCCTATCTCTCCCACAACCCACACTGCCGCCATAAAAACAGCAGGGATGGCAAAACATATTACCATGACATAGTTGTCAGTCATGATGTCCTTTATCGGCCTCTTATCCTTCCTGAAGACAAAACATTTGCTGAATATGTAATTAATGACAAGGACAACCACCTGAATGACCACCTTTGATACAAGTTCATTGTATCTGAACGAATCACACAAGAGATTTGTTCCAACCACCTCGACGAGCATGGCAAACAGACGCATACCGACAAAGGAAACAAACTCCCTGATGATCTGCGCTACTTTTTTCCTGTCTTCTGATATAAATACATAAAATCCATTTGCAAAATAGGCAAATACAATAGCGAGCATGATAGCAATCACATTCGCCTCGCTTCTCGACAGATTCGTCAGCAGTCTGAGAACAAAAAATGATACAAAATTGACAGCGGTTGTAAGACCTCCTGCTATCACATATCTGACCATCTCTTTTCCCATAAGTTCTTTTATCTTGTTCATATACTTATTCATAATCCCGTCCTGTTTCCTTACATACCCTCGTTCTTAGATACACATTAAGCCAGAGACACCGTTTTTTCGGGGCGATATCTCTGACTTATGCCATTATTTCCACTATCAATCATATATAACAAATATATATTGTCAATGATAGTTACATATTCTTAAATTTTCTCTATTTGAAGCTTGCTATAAGATATATAAGTGGTGAGTTCCAATATATCGTTACTTCGTTACATGAATAGCTCTGTGCGTTGTCCGCATAACACTTTTCACCTGGGAGTCCTGACAAAACTGCCACTGCATATGCATCCTCAAGATTTGCATTAGCACCGCCTACCAGCATTCCCGGCATAGACTTATCCAGAACCTGTGACGGTCTGTGGTGCGTATGAAGTGGTGAGCGTGTACCGTAACCTGTCACATAACAGTAGCTGACCGCATTTCTTCCAAGCAGATAGTTGAGCTGATCCGCTGCATAATCTATATATGAATCATCTCCGAGAACCTTTGACGCCATGAGAAGAAGCATTCCGTTGTCAGCAACAACCATATTGCTTCCCCAGACGTAATTGCCATCAACTGTCACTCCGCTGCTGCTCTTTGCATAATTCTTCACAAGATCTGCCACACCATTCTTAAGTATCTCTTTCTCAGCATCGCAGTCCTTTACATTCACACAGTAATCATATACGCCATAGTAGCCCACATCAGCCCATCCAAGACCATACTTAACTTTTGATCCATCTACTGCACTCTTTACATAATCGTTGTATGTCTCATCTCCTGTTGCGATGTACAGTTCAACCGCAGCCCAGAAATACTCATCTCCATCATTTGAATCAGGATACTCTCCTGTCACGATATTTCCGACATTTTTAAATCCGGCATCGCCTTCATGTGCCTTTAGATATGTCCACGCTTTCTGTGCAGCCGCAAGGCACTTGGCAGCAAAGTCAGCATCAAAATCCTTGTATACAACGGAAGCCTTCGCCATAACAGCAGCAAAATCGCC
>URJI01000149.1 GCA_900548215.1 uncultured Coprococcus sp.
ACCTGTTAACATCATGAGATAATACAGGGCAGGCCATGCTCCTCAAGCTGGATATCAAGCTCTATCATGTCATATATCATGTTTTCAAGGAAATATGAAAATATTATATCTGTCTTATCACATGGAGATAATGCATATCCTGCTCTTGCAAGCAGATCCTTTGATTCATCAAGGTTTAATTTTGCCCCTATGCACAGACAGAGTGCAGTCATCTTATTTGGATGATAATTGACATTGTTCTTAATCTTTGAAAATATCTTCTTATCGACAATAGCCCTCTTATACACTTCAGAGTTTTCCATATTCTTTTCATGGATAAGATACATAAGATACTCCGAATAAGTATCTGCCATATGTCTCATTCTTTCCTCAAGCTTACTCTCATGCTTCGATTCAAAATCATCGGCTGTATCCTCATCACATTTGCGGCCATATGCTATGCAAGGTTCAGCGACATTTGCTGCCTCACTTTCCTGAACACAACCATAATTATGGACAGGCATGGCAGCAGAAAAAAACGCTCCAGACGTTGGCTGTATAGGCCGGCTTCTGTCTATGCAGGCATTTTCATACTCTTCAATACTTGCCCTGTTAACATAGTTTTGATCTATATATCTTTCCAGATCATTGCAGATCTTTTCACCCAGATATGTAGTCTGCACATCAAATACAACAAGAAATATAACCATGTCATTTCCAAGAAGAAATGAATTTATCTCATCCACGGCAATCCTCATCGCATCTTCCCTCGGATATCCAAATCCGCCACTTGCAATCAACGGAAATGCAATTGATCTTATCCCATAGTCCCTGGCAAGTTTCAGACTATTCCGGTAACAGCAGCGAAGCTTCTCCTCCTCTCCCCTTTTTCCACCTAAAAACAGTGGACTTACCGCATGGATTATATATCTCGCCTGCAGCCTGAATCCGGGTGTGATAAACGCGTTGCCTTCACTCACAGAACCTATATACTTTTTCCGGTAAGCCATGAGCTCATCATAGCCCGCAGCCTTATAAACTGCACTGTCACAACCAAATCCAACTATAGCATTCACATTTGCCGTATTCACTATAGCCTCTGTATTCATCTTTGTAATATCGTTACGGACTATCTTAAATGGCATGGCTATCTCCCCCTTTACCACAACTCTTCAAATTCTTCATCCATTCTGTCGGAAAGTATGTCATCACGTCTGTTTTCTATATTAATTTCAAATATCACGCAAACATTGTAGGATCAGCTCCAAACCAGGTCTGCACATCATTGTCATCTGTCACATTTTCTATCCAGGCAACACCGAATACATATCTGTCAGTCTTTGTATCCTCATTTATCACATACCGGACACCATCTTCCAGATATTCTGTATCATAATCATATGTATCAAATGCCCTTGTCCCATCAGCGAAGTATCCGGTCTCTCCCTCCATGCCTATGGACAGCTTGCTGTGCCCTTTATAAAAAGACTTCAACTCAAGCCGTTCTCCAGATTCTACTCCATCCTTGTCAGATGGAATATGACTTTTTATTATGCATGATATCGCATGTCTTTCGCCATCCGGTACAAATTCGACTTTTATACAAAATCTTCCATCTACATCAGGACAAAGCTTATCCATCACGCCCATGTTCTGTGCTGTATATTTAATTGTTTTTCCATCTATGCATATTTCAATATCCCCCAGTGGCGTGGTCATTCAATTCTCCCATATCTAACATTTAAGGTATCTATCTTCTGCTACTTTAATTACTAGCGAATCGTATCTTCGCTTTTTAATTGTTTTTTATTTGCATACATGGCTGCATCTGCAATAGAACATATATGTTCAAAATCCTCATCTGCATCCGGCGTGGCAAAACCAATGGCGCAGCAATACGGAGTCTTAGAAAGCTCCCTCCGCATATGATCGATCAGAGCAGGGACATCATATTTTGAAACCCGTGAACATAAGATCATAAACTCATCACCACCGGTTCGATACAGGTGGCATCCCCTCGGCAGTATATTTTGAATGCACGCTACAATCGTACACAAAGCCGTATCCCCGGCCGCATGGCCATTCTCGTCATTGATCCTCTTCAGATTATTTAAATCAATGGAAATTACCGCTGTCAGACATTTGCTCTCCATCAAATGATCCGCATCCAGATAAAAA
>URJI01000150.1 GCA_900548215.1 uncultured Coprococcus sp.
CTTGTAGACAAATACGCTGCGTATCAGATACTTGATGACAATTGGAATACAATTGCCATGGATTTTGATGTGATCCTGACAGAGGGCAAGGATGCGGTCAGAGGTGTTGATCCAAACATGGTTGTCAAGAAGGATAAGGAAGTTCAGGACGGCTGGAAGGGTAGGATACTGCCATTTGATCTTGTACAGAAGGAATTGCTCAGGGATGAATTGGCACAGATCACAGAAAAAGAGCGTCGTATCAATGATATATCATCAGAGTATGAGGAGTTAATCGATAATCTTACTGAGGACGACAAGCAGAGTGATATATTAAATGATACCCAGGATGCTTTCAATGCAAAGGGTGTTGCCGTTAGGCTTAAAGAGCTTAGAAATGCAGATACTGAGGAAGAGAAGGCTTTGAAGGTTACACTAGAGAAATATACTGCGCTGTTTAAAGAGGAGAAGGATCTGAAAAAGGCTGTGAAGGACATGAATGTTGAACTTCACATGAAGACCAAGACTGTTATTGAGAATCTGACAGATGCAGAGGTTGATGAGATGTTATACAGAAAGTGGATATTCCCAATATCCGCTGGCATGAAGACCATACCGGAGAGCATTGTGGGTGATCTTGAGAAGAAGGTTCAGGCTCTCAGCAGCAAGTATGCAAATACCCTGACTGACATAGAGAACGAAATACACAGTGCTGAGGCAGAATTGTGCAAAATGCTCGATGACCTGGTTGGAAATGAGTTCGATATGGCAGGACTTGCATGCCTGAAAAAGCTTCTCGGAGGTGAATAGTATGGGTGATAATTCAAAAAAACCGGGAATTAGATTCAAGGGATTTACTGATGATTGGGAACAGCGTAAGTTGGATGACTGGGGAACTTTTTATTACGGAAAAAGCTGCCCTAAATGGTCAGTAACAGAAGATTCAACTACTCCGTGTATTCGATATGGCGAGCTTTATACGAAATTTGGAGCAAAAATAGATAGGGTTTACTCATATACAAATATGTCACCAGAGAATCTTAGATTTAGTAAAGGGACTGAGGTTTTAATTCCACGAGTTGGGGAAGACCCTATGGATTATAACCATTGTACATGGCTATCTATGCCGAATGTAGCGATTGGTGAAATGATATCTGTATTCAATACGGATAACAATCCGTTGTTCACAGCAATGATGTTTAATGCTACATTGCAAAATGAATTTGCTATGAGAGTGGAAGGTGGAAGTGTCACAAATCTTTATTTCGAAAAGTTAAAAAGCATAGAAGTTTCGTTTCCTTCTATTCCTGAGCAAGAAAAGATTGCAGCATATTTTGATAGTATCGACCACCTCATCACTCTTCATCAGCGTAAGCAAAAATCCCTCAAAATCTTACTAGAAAAAATACTTTTTCCTCAAACAAAATATTGCAAAAAACTAAATCTGTGTCACAATAAAAAATATATAAAACATGGGGAGGACACACATGGTCTACAACAGTGAAAAGCAATTTGAAGATGATCTTGTGAATATGCTGTTTGAGCAGAAGGGGTGGAAGGACGGCATATTAAATTATAAAACAGAGAAGGAGCTTATCAGAAACTGGGCGGATATACTGTATGAGAACAACCGGAGTATAGACAGGCTTGGGGACTATCCTCTTACTGATGGTGAGATGGAGCAGATCCTTGAACAGATAAGGGCTCTCAAGACACCGCTCAGACTCAATGGTTTTATAAATGGCGGAACGGTACAGATTACCAGGGACAACGAGGCTGACGAGCATAATTTTGGCAAATTGGTGTCGCTTAAGATATTTGACAGGAATGAGATTGCGGCGGGCAAAACCAGATATCAGATTGCCAGGCAACCGAAATTCAGTGCCAAGAACGATATTTATCCAGATAGAAGAGGTGATTTCTGTCTGCTTATAAATGGTATGCCGGTTATACACGTGGAGCTTAAGAAAAGCATGGTTCCGATTTCGGAGGCTCAGTATCAGATATGTAAGTATCTTCATGAAGGCGTTTTTACAGGATTATTCTCATTGGTTCAGATATTTGTGGCGATGAATCCGGAGGAGTGTGTATATTTTGCCAATCCGGGAAGCTATGAAGCA